>VFZD01000025.1 GCA_016871295.1 Actinomycetota bacterium
GCGCGCTCGGAGGGACTTGAACCCCCAACCCTTTGATCCGAAGTCAAATGCTCTATCCGTTGAGCTACGAGCGCTGGCACTGCCAATGATAACTGCCCTTCGGCGTCGACGGGCTCGTCGATTCTGATGCGAGCGACGTACTTGTCGAGGGCTAATTTTTGGTGCTGGGGGTGAAGGTGAAAAACGAGTTCAAGGGCAAGATCGGGCGAACCTTCGACGATTCGACACCCTGGTGGCCGCCACTGCCGACCGCACCGCGGGATGCGCCGAATGTTCTCGTCGTGTTGCTCGACGATGTCGGCTACGCGCAATTCGGATGTTACGGCTCCGACATCGCCACGCCGACCTTCGACAAACTCGCGAGCAACGGCCTGCGCTACAGCAACTACCACACGACCGCACTTTGCTCGCCGACGCGCGCGGCATTGTTGACGGGTCGCAACCCGCACAACGTGGGCATGGGTCGGGTCGCCGATATTGTTTCGGGCTTTCCCGGATACAACTCGATCATGCCGGCGAGCGCGGGAATGATCTCTGAAGTTTTGGTGCGCAACGGTTATGCGACCTATCTGCTCGGCAAATGGCATCTCTCGCCCCAAGGTGAGAACCAAATGGGATCAACGCGCGAGCGGTGGCCGCTGGGTCGCGGCTTCGAACGCTTTTATGGCTTTTTGGGCGGGGAGACCGACCAGTATCACCCCGATTTGGTCTACGACAATCATCAGGTCGACCCGCCGCGCACGCCCGAAGAGGGTTATCACATCACCGAGGACCTGGCCGACAAAGCGGAACTGTTCATCAACGACCTGCGCGCGGCGCATCCGTCGAAGCCGTTTTTCATGTGGTTCGCACCGGGTGCGTGTCATGCGCCGCACCAAGCGCCGAAAAGTTTCATCGACGCATATCGCGGCAAGTTCGACCAAGGCTGGGATGTTTGGCGCGAGGGGGTGTTCGCGCGACAGAAAAAGTCTGGGCTGTTGCCGAGCGACACCGTTTTGAGCGAGCGACCCCACTGGGTGCCGGAGTGGGCCGGTTTGAGCGCCGACGAGAAGAAACTTTATTCACGGATGATGGAGGTCTACGCAGGATTCTTGACCCACACCGACGCACAGGTCGGTCGGGTGATCAAACACATCGAGTCGATGGGCGAACTCGACGACACGATCGTGCTCGTGATGAGCGACAACGGCGCGAGCGCCGAGGGTGGACCCAAGGGTTCGTACAACGAGATGTTCTATTTCAATTTCATTCCGGAGAACCTCGAGGAAAACCTCAAGCGAATCGACCTGCTCGGCACGCCCGAAGCGCACAACCATTACCCGTGGGGTTGGGCGTGGGCGGGCAACACGCCGTTCAAGCGATGGAAGCGCGAGACCCACGAGGGCGGGGTGACCGACCCGTTGATCGTGCATTGGCCGAAAAGACTCGCCGCCAAAGGCGAGGTGCGCGCGCAATATCTGCACTCTGTCGATGTGATGCCGACACTGCTCGAGTTGATCGGCGTCGAACCACCGTCGCATATTGCCGGTGTCGAACAACAACCGATCGAGGGCGTGAGTTTCGCCCACACGCTGGGCGACGCCAAGGCGCCGAGCAGGCATGTGACGCAGTGCTACGAAATGCTCGGTTCGCGCGCGCTGTATAACGACGGATGGAAAGCAGTCGTGTTTCATCAATTGCCCGGTCTGCCCGGCGCGCCGACCTACGACGGGTCGGACCCGAACATAGGTTTCGATGTCGAGCAGTGGGAGCTGTATCACGTCGAAAAAGACATCGCCGAGACCGACGATCTGGCGCGCGAGCATCCTGAAAAATTGCAGGAGATGATCGCGCTGTGGTGGAACCTCGCCGAAAAACAGCAGATTCTGCCGCTCAACAACCAGCCGGGAAAATTCGGCGACACCCGCTACCGCCGCGAACGATACGAGTATCGACCCGGCATCGGGGTGATACCACCGCTGGTCGCGCCGAATTTGCGCAATCGGTCGTTCGAGATTTTGGCCGAAGTCACGGTGCCCGCATCCGGTGTCGAGGGGGCGATCATCGCCCAGGGCAGCGGCGCGGGTGGCTACGCCGTGTATGTCAAAGACAAGCGCCTGCACTATGTGCACAACTTTTTGGATCTCCACTATTTTTCGGTGTCGGCGGAAGTCGATGTGCCGACCGGCGTGCACACGCTGCGCGTCGCGTTCACATCCACGGGTCGCTTCAAAGGAGAGGTGAGCCTTCATTACGACGATCTGCCGGTGGGCTCCGGCGCGATACCCGCGACGGTGCCGGTATTTTTCGGCGTGTACGGGTTGACGGTGGGTTATCTGCGCGGATCTTCGGTGATTCGTGGCGTCGAATCGCCGTTCACTTTCACCGCTTCGGCCTTGCACCGGGTGGTCGTCGCACCGTCGGGCCGTTCGTGGCGCGACCCCGAAGGCGACGGTCGCGTGGCGATGGCGACGCAATAGATGCTTTCGAAGTCGAACTTTTTGCTCGGGTGTGATTGCCCGGTCAAGTTGAAGTATTTCAAGTTGGGATACCCGGCGTTGAACAACCCGAATTCGTTTCTCGAGTTTTTCGCCGACGGTGGGTTCATGGTCGAAGCCCTGGCTCGGGCGTTGTTCGACGACGGCGTGTGGGTGGTGCCGCTTGATGACGAGACACCCGAGCAGGCGACCGCGCGACTGATGGCGGTGCCGGGTGACGGGGTGTGGTTCGAGCCGACATTTGTGGTCGAGGACATGCTCGTGCGCGTCGATATTTTGCAGCGCAAGGGCGATGTGCTGCGCTTGATCGAGGTCAAAGCCAAGAGTTTCGACTCGAGCGAGACCGAGACGCCGTATCGCGGCGAGCGCGGGGGAATTTTGGGCGACTGGCGCGAATATCTATTGGACATCTCGTTTCAAACGAATGTGCTCGAACTGGCGTATCCAAAGATGCGGGTTGAGCCCGAACTTTGTCTGGTCGACACATCCAAAACTTGCCGCGAAGAGGCGATCTTCAACAAGGTCGAACTTGTCACCGACAAAGACCCCGGCAGCACCGGGCCGCGCGCGGTCTACACCGGCGATGTCGCGGCACTGCGCGGTCAGCACTTCTTGGGCTTCTTGAACGTGCGCAATGAGGTCGACGAGTTGATCGCCGAAGTGCGCTCGAAGAGCAACTCGCTGAAGCGGATCGCCATCGACCCGAGCGTTGCCCTCGAGCCGCCGCTCGGCAACAAGTGTCGAGATTGCGAGTATCGCAACATCGGAAGCCTGCGCAACGGTTTTGCCGATTGCTGGGGTGCGCTCGCAGCGGGCGACCCGCACATCGTCGACCTGTTCAAGTCGGGGCTGTTGGCCGATGCCGCGGGCAACAGCAAAGAGGGCCTCAACTGGCTGATCAAAAACGGCATCTCGAAACTCGTCGAAATACCGCCGCGAATCATCGACCAGAACAAGGCGACGGGCAAGCGACAGATTCGCCAACTTGAATGCACGAAGTCGGGTGCCGAGTGGGTCGACCCGAACCTGAAGGCCGAACTCGAGGCGTGCAAGTATCCGCTGCACTTCGTCGACTTTGAAACCTCGCGATTGGCGGTGCCGTATCACAAGGACATGCAGCCCTATGAACAGATTGCGTTTCAGTTCAGTTGCCACACGATCTTGCGGCCGGGCGACACTGAGTTGCGTCATGCCGAATGGATAAATGTCGACGATGCGTTTCCGAGTTTCAAATTCGCCGATGCGTTGCGCGACGCGGTCGGCGATGAAGGCACGATTTTCGTGTGGAGCAATTTCGAGCAGAGCACACTGCGCGATATTCGTCGTCAGATGACGAGCTACAACCACGCCGACAAGAACATCGCCGCATGGATCGAGGCGATCGTGCCCGATCGTAAAGATGGGGGAAGAGTTCAAGACCTGCTCGAACTATGTCGCGCCCACTATTGCCATCCGAAAATGGGCGGCAGTCTGAGCATCAAATATGTCTTGCCCGCGATTTGGGGGAGCAATGAAGACTTGTGGCGCGATCCGTGGTTTTCGAAGTATTTTCGCGAGAGCCTCGACGGTGCGCTCGACCCGTATAGCGCCCTGAAGGGATTAATTTTGGATGCCGAACAGGCGAACATTGCCGCGGGTCAAGGCCAAGAGTTGGCGGTCGAGGCCGTGCGTGACGGTATCGGGGCGATGCGCAGTTATCAGGAGATGATGTATGGCCTGAGTCGCAACAACGCCAAACATCGCGATGCGGTCAAGAAAATGCTGCTGCAATACTGCGAGCTCGACACGGCGGCAATGGTGATCATCTGGAAGCACTGGACGTCGCGACTTGCCGCGAACTGAGTTATTTGACCCGCATCACCCGGAAGGGTGCGCTGATCTTGAGGAAGTTTTCGTAGACCTCTGGTAGTTCGGTGCGCAAGCGTTTGGTGTCGAGTGTTTGTTTGCCCGATTGCTCGCGCCAGGTGACGACCTGCTCGCCGTCGAGCAGGCCGACTTCGTGCTCGAGCAGCAACCTGGCGAGTTCGTCCTTGGCGATGGTTTCTTGTTTTTCCGCTTGTCGCCTGGCGTCGCGGGCGTCGCGCAGGTTGGCGAGCACGGCCCGCGCCGATTCGGGTAGTTCGACGGCCGTCGGGGTGGCGCGATAGAGCGACGTGATTTGCTCGGCGCTGAACTGGTTGATTTCAGAGTCGGCGCGAGCGCCCGAGTCGACGAGCGCGCCGAAGCGTTCGGCCTCGACCCAGAGTTGATCGATGGCTTCTTGGTTGCGCGGCAACTCGACGAAACTGATGCGCAGGTCGCGGTCGAGAACGATGAAAAACAGCGGAACATTCAGCACCGATTGCTGGGCCCAACCCTGCCAGCGCCACTCGAACGGCAGATCTTCGGCGGTGTGCACGCTGTAGCGCGAGGTGGTTTTGGCTTCGACGCCGATTGTCGGGCATTCTTCGTTGTCGACGCCGTCTTTGGAGATCGTGAATCGACCCGCGCGATACATGACCGACGGCGTGAACACGTTGATGCCGAGCAGGTGCGAGGCCTCTTCGAGCAGCGCCGGCTCGAGCACGTTGCCGCGCCGAAAGACCGGCCTCTCGTCTTCGACCGTGGGGTCGACACTTTTATCGAAAAAGAGGTCGGAGCGGGTCGAATATGGTGAGGCGCCCATGAGCGCGGGTGCATCGGAAGCGCCGAAAGTGCAGCGACCGTGGCCGTCGCGCCAGCGCAGTCTGAGCCAGTCTTCGCTGCCGTGTTGTGGCTTGGGGATTCGCTCGTATTTGACCGGGTTTTCGGTGATCATTTGTTGGCTCTGTTTCTTCTTGGGGAAGAGACATCTTCGCCAAGGGGTGTTACAGAGTTGGCGTGTGCTGCGCCCAGGGTTGGGCGGCCTCGAGTTGGGAAGCGACACGAATCAGCAAATCCTCTCGTCCGTAAGCGGCCACGAGTTGAATGCCGAGCGGTATGCCGTCCGGCGTCCACTGCAATGGCACATTGATCGCCGGCTGGCCCGAGGTGTTGAACGGGGGCGTGTATGGAACCCATTCACCGGCGATGCGCAGTGCGGCCATCGGATCTTCGGGAAAATTGCGAATCGTGCCGATTGGCAAAGGCAGTTGCACGACCGTGGGTGTCACGAGAAGATCCCAACCGTCGGCCCACCACTGTTGCAAAATGCGGCGGTACAACACCGAATCATAAACCGCTTGGGCATGATCGGTTGCGGTCTTGCCTTTCGCGTATTCGGCCATCGACCAGTTCATTAGTTCGACGTCGTCTTTGGTTACCGTGCGCCCGAGCATTTGGGCGAGCGTGTTCAAACCGACCGACATGTTCGTCGACCACATCGCCGTGAATTTGCCGGAAGCCGAAGTCTCACCCAAGATCGCCGGCCATTTGTTTTCGACATGGTGGCCAAGCGACTCGAGAAGTTTGCAGGTGTCGCGCGTGGCCTTGACACACTCGGCATCGATTTTCGCGCCCGCCAGATGGTGGTCGATGAAACCGATGCGAAGTTTGCCCGGGTCGGCGCCGACTTCTTCGGCATACCGACGAGTTGGCGCGGGGGCGATGACCCTGTCGCCGACGCCCGGGCCGTGCACTTCATCGAGTAGCGCGGCCGTGTCGCGCACGGTTCTGGTCAGGGCGAAGTGAACGCTGAAGTTCGCCTCGTCGCCGAACGGCGCGAGCGAGACGCGTCCTTGCGAAGTTTTCAAGCCGACGAGACCGCAGCACGCGGCGGGGATGCGAATGCTGCCGCCACCATCGCTGGCGTGGGCCATCGGCACGATGCCCGTGGCCACGGCCGCACCGCCGCCGCCGCTCGAACCGCCCGAGGTGCGCGTTGTATCGAACGGATTTCGGGTTGCACCCCACGCCAATGGCTCGGTGACCGGCACGCTGCCGAACTCGGGCGAGTTGGTGCGACCGAACGTGATCAAGCCGCAGTCGATGAACCGCTGCACGAGCAACGAATTGCTTTGCGCGATGTAGTTCGAATTCTTCAGCGCAATGTTGCCGTTGGACATGTGTTGCCCCGCATACGGGGCACCGAGATCTTTGAGCAAGAACGGTACGCCGCCGAATTTCTTGTCGGCGCCCGGTTTGAATTTTTTCGCGAGGTCGCGTGCGTGTTCGAACCATGTGATGTTTATCGCGTTGATCGCGGTGTTGAACTCATCGGTGCGGTGGATCGCCGCGTCGAGCAATTCGAGCGCAGAGACCTTTCCCGACGCGACGAGTTCGGCCTGACCTACACCATCGATGAACCGAGTTTGTCGGGCCAGATCAGAAATCGACATGTCTTGAGTCTTGCCTATATCTGGCGCCCGCACCGAAGCCGAGTAGGTTGTTAGAGTTGTGAATTCAACGGGTGCGTCGGGTGCCGGCGAAACGATAAAACTTTCGGCACGCCAGGTGCTTCAGGCTCCCGGCGTCAAGGCGTTCATGGTCGCCAATTCGGCTCTGTATATCGGCCTGATGTTGCAGGCCGCGACGCTGGGCAATCATATATATGACATCACGGGACGCGAAATCGACATCGGTTGGCTCGGCCTTGCCGAGTTCCTGCCCGTGGCGTTGTTGGTTTTCGTGGCGGGCACGGTCGCCGATCGCTACAACCGTCGTCGTGTCGCGGTGTTGGCAATGATGGGCGAGTTGTTCTGTTCGCTGGCTCTGGTGTTTTATTCGCGGACGAACCCGACGAGCGTGGCGCCGATGTTCATGATCGCCATCGCCTACGGTGCTTCGCGCGCATTTGTCTCGCCGGCGATGCGTTCGATTGCTCCGATGATCGCCCCCGAGCACGGCTTGCCACAGATGGTGGCGATGTATTCGGCGTGTTGGACGGGGGCGATGATCGTCGGGCCCGCGATGTCGGGCTTTTTGTATTCGGCCGCACCGTGGATCGCCTATGCGGCTTCGGCCGCACTGATCGCTCTCGGAATAGTTTTGATTTCGCGCGTCAAGTTGAAGGTGATTTCAAATCCGGTCAACAACACCGAAAAACCCACGCTGCATTCGGCGATGGAAGGCCTGCGGTTCATCAGGCGAACGCCGATCTTGTTGGCGGCGATATCGCTCGACTTGTTCGCCGTGCTGTTCGGCGGGGCGATCGCGCTTTTGCCGGTGATCGCCAAGGATCAATTGATGGTTGGCGATGTCGCATACGGTTGGTTGCGCGCTTCGGTGGGCATTGGTGCCGCGAGCACCGCGGCGTTTTTGGCCGTGCGACCGATCAGGCGAAACGTGGGTCGAGCGATGCTGATCGCCGTGGGCGTGTTCGGTGCGGGCACGATCGTGCTCGGATTGACCCACAATTATTGGGTCGCCTTCATCGCGGTGATGGTTCTGAGCGCCGGCGACATGGTCAGCGTGTTCGTGCGCGGCGCGATCGTGCCGTTGGCAACACCCGACGACAAGCGAGGTCGGGTTTCGGCGGTCGAAAATGTTTTCATCGGCGCGACCAACGAACTTGGGGCGTTCGAATCCGGCGCGGTGTCGCAGTTGGTCGGCGCCAAAGCCACCGTGGTCGGTGGCGGTATCGCAACCTTGGGTGTCGTCGGTGTCTGGTGGTTCAAGTTCAAGCAGTTGCGCGACATCGACACATTCGATGAATTGACCACAGAACAACGCAAAAGCGCCTGAGCGGCAGGGTTCACGCCCGAACCGCGAGGTCGAGTTTCTGCGATAATTGGACAATGGTGCGTACCGCTTGTCCGTTGGATTGCCCCGACGCCTGTTCGCTCGAGGTGACCCTGACCCTTGGTCGGATCACGAAAGTCGACGCCGCACCAATAGACGAAAAATCGAATCCGCTGACCGACGGCTGGATCTGCAAGAAGGTCAAGCACCACGCCGACCGGGTCTACTCACCCGAGCGAATCATGACGCCGTTGATTCGGGTCGGGTCAAAGGGAAGCGGCGAGTTTCGTCGAGCGACCTGGAACGAGGCGCTCGACTTGGTCGCGGCGAAAATCAATACGGCGATCGCCGAGCACGGAATCGATTCGGTACTGCCGTATCTATACAACTCGTCTGCGTCGAAACTCGAGTCCAAATATTTGATGACCCATCTGTTCGCCCGATTGGGAGCCCCCGATATTCTGCACACGATTTGCGCCGCCACATACGGCGCCGCGTGGGATCAGACGTTCGGCGAAATGTTGAGCATCGACACGCTCGATGTCGTGGACGCGAAGCTCGTCGTGGTGTGGGGTGCCAACCCGGCGATCAGCGGCACGCATCTGTTGCCGTTGTTGGCCAAGGTGCAAAAGGCGGGGGGCAAACTCGCGGTCGTCGACCCGCGCCGCACCGGCACGGCATCGCGATCCGATCTGCATCTGGCGATTCGCCCGGGCACCGATGTCGTTTTGGCCTACGCGCTGGCCAACGAATTCGCGCGCACGGGCAAAGTCGCCGAAGGTTTTCTTGCGGCGCACACCGTGGGAAGCAGAGAGTTCTTGGCCGAGGCGCGAAAGTATTCGCTCGAGGATGCGAGCAGAATTTGTGACGTACCCGTCGAACAAGTTCGCGAACTGTTCGCGATGATCTCGGGCTCGGCGCCCGCCGTGTTGCGAGTGGGTTATGGCCTCGAGAGGAATCGAAACGGTGGCAGCGGTGTTTTGGCCGTGCTTGGTCTGTGGTTGATCGCCGGTCACTTCGGCACGCAGGGTTCGGGAATTTTGGCCTCGGCCAGCGACGGTTTTTCGATCGATGTGCGTGCCTCTTGGCCGAATGGCGTCGCCCGACCGAAACGGCGCGAACTGAACATGAACCATGTCGGCAGGGTGCTGAGGGGCGAGCGAGACGCCTGGCCCGTGCCGGCAAAAGTCTTGTTGGTGCAGGGCGCGAATCCCGCGGTCACCGCGGTCGATCAAAGCGGAATGCTCGCGGGATTGTCGCGCGACGAAATTTTCACCGTCGTGCATGAACAGGTGATGACCGACACGGCCAAGTATGCCGATGTCGTGTTGCCGGCGACCACGCATTTTGAGGTGCACGATCTGGTCGGGTCCTATGGTTCGTACACCGCCCAGGTGATCGAACCGGTGATCGATCGGGTGGGCGAGTCGCGAACCAACAACGAGTTCGCCGCCGACCTGGCTCTGCGGCTCGGCTTTGGCGCCGACGAATTCGACGGTTCGCCCGCGGCGATAGCGGCGCGCGTCGCCGGGCAACGCGGTCGCTCGGTCAAGTTGCGCGAGGTCGGCACGACCGTGCAGTTCAAGGACACTTTTCCGACATTTGACGGGCGCAAGGCGCGTCTCTTTTCGCCCGACAGCGAACTGCCGTTGCCGAAATTTCGCGAAACCACCCAAAAATATCCGTTGGTGTTGATCAGCCCCGCGACATCGCACACGATCAATTCGATGTTCGCCGACACCGATCCGCCGCGAGTCGCGATTTCGATGAACCCGCAAGATGCCGCACGACGCAACTTGAAAGATGCAACCCGGGTTCGGGTGCACAACGACTCGGCCGAACTTGAAATCGACCTGGTCCTCGACGAGTCGATGCGACCCGGTGTCTGTTTTATTCCCAAGGGTCTGTGGCTGAGGGCGACTCGTAGCGGCCTGACTGCCAACGCGTTCGCGCCGGACGATCTCAGCGATCTCGCCAGCGGGGCTTGCTTCAACGATGCGCGTGTCGAAGTGACGGTGGCGTGACGCGAAGAAAAATATTGGCGATGTCGATCGCCGTGCTGGCCGGTTGCAGCACCTTGAATCTCGGTGGTGACGGCGAGTCCGACATGTTGTCGGGTGTCGGACGAATACCGGGCTACGACTTCGGCACGGCGATCACCCTGCCAGAGGGTTTCGAAATTGATCTGCCCGAGGTCGAGGGCGGTTTGATCGGGCCAAAGGCCGGTGGCAGTCGACTGTTGATGATCGGCGACTCGATTCTCGCCTCGACCTCCGGTCGCTTCGGCAACGAGATGTGCAACGCGCTCAAACCGCTCGGCTGGCAGGTTGCGATCGAAGCCGAGGCGAACCGCTTTGTCGAGTTCGGCAACAAGGTTTTGGATCAGAGACTAAAAGCCGAGGCAGGCTGGGACGCCGCCGTGATTTTTTTGGGCACGAACTACGAGGGGAACAAAGACTCTTACGCCAAACAAATGCGCAAGATGCTGACGAGACTTTCTCCGCGTCCCGTCTTGCTCGTGAATACTTCGTTGTTCAGAAATGCGCAGCGCGAGGTGAATGCGGCGATACGCGTGGTGGCGGGTGAGTACGAGAATGTTTCGATATTGGATTGGGAGACGATCTCCAAGACAAAAGGCGTGTTGAACCCCGATGGTGTCCATCTTTCGTCGAAAGGTCGAAGCGTCTTTGTAGTCGCCGTGGCGCGCGCTCTTGATCTCGCGCCCTACCGCGAGGGTGAATGTCTCGAGTCGAAGTTTCGTGACGACTCTGCGGCGGGCAAAGATGTGATGCCTAGCCCCGTCGACTCTTCGGTCGACTCGACCGAGGCGCCGGCGCCTTGACCCCGGCGCGTTTTGCGGCGCGCGTTTTGGCCTGAGCCGCAGTCACTTCGGCGTGGTGGGCATGGCAAAGTACCTCGAGCCCACCAGCACCGTTCTCGTCGGGATTCAGGTGATGATGACAACCCGGCCCGTAACCTGCGCCGTCGCGGGCGATGATGTGGTTGACTTCGCAGTCGCGGCGTTCGGCCGTGCATCCCGGGTGCTGGCAGCGATATTTGGCGCGACGCTTGGCCGCCGAGCGCGCGAATCGCCAAACATGGTTGCGTTGCCATTCACGGCCGCACTTGTCCGAGCACCATGTTCTGCGCCGCGACGATTCGATGAGTTTGTTGCAGAGTTGACATCGCCCGGGCTCGCCGCGCCACTGCCCGAGCGGACAAGAAATTCGTTCGTCGATCAGCGACACTATTTGCGAACTTGAACCGGTGTGCCGAGCGCGGTCGTGTTGACGATTTCAAAAAAGTCGTTGCCCTTGTCGTCGACCACGATGAACGCGGGAAAATCTTTGACCTCGATTTTCCAGACGGCCTCCATGCCCATTTCTTCGTATTCGAGCACCTCGACCTTGGTGATGCAGTCTTGCGCGAGGCGCGCCGCGGGTCCGCCGATGGATCCAAGATAAAAACCGCCGTGGGTCTTGCACGCCGCGGTGACCTGTGCCGAACGATTGCCTTTGGCCAGCATCACCAGGCTTCCGCCGACGCGCTGAAATTCTTCGACATAGCTGTCCATTCGACCCGCGGTCGTCGGGCCGAAAGAGCCAGAAACGAAACCCTCGGGCGTTTTTGCCGGGCCCGCGTAGTAGACGCAGAATTGTTTGAAGTAGTCGGGCAGACCCTTGCCCGAGTCGAGGCGTTCTTTGAGTTTGGCGTGGGCGATGTCGCGGGCGACGATCATCGGGCCGCTCAGCATCACGCGAGTTTTGACCGGATATTTCGTCAGCACGGCGCGAACTTCGCTCATCGGTCGATTCAGGTCGACTCTGACGACCTCGGTCGAAAGCTCGCTCTCGGTGATCTCGGGCAAGAATCGCGCGGGATCTTGTTCGAGCTGTTCCAGGAAGACTCCGTCTTTGGTTATTTTTCCGAGAGCCTGCCGGTCGGCGCTGCATGAAACCGCAATCGCCACGGGGCAACTCCCGCCGTGACGCGCGAGACGGATCACGCGAACATCGTGGCAAAAGTATTTGCCGCCGAATTGCGCGCCGATACCCGTTTGTTGGGCGAGTTTGAGAACTCTTGCTTCGAGATCGAGATCGCGAAACGCATGACCCGTTGGCGAACCTTTGGTCGGCAGCGAATCTAGATATTTGGTACTGGCGAGTTTCGCCGTCTCGACCGCATATTCGGCCGATGTTCCGCCGATCACGACTGCCAAATGATAGGGCGGGCAGGCCGAAGTGCCGAGCGTCTGCATCTTGTCGAACAACCACGGCAACAGAACTCTTTCGTTCAGCAGAACCTTCGTCTCTTGAAACAGATAGCTCTTGTTCGCCGAGCCACCACCCTTGGCGATGAACAAAAACTTGAACTCGTCGCCGTCCGTGGCCGAGATCTTTATCTCGGCGGGCAGGTTCGTGTTGGTGTTCACCTCTTCGAACATCGACAGCGGGGCGAGTTGGCTGTAGCGCAGGTTCGAAGTTTGGTAGGTGTTGTAGACGCCTTTGGCGATCGCCTCTTCGTCGTCGCCACCCGTGAAGACAAATTGGCCCTTTGACGCCTTGATTATCGCCGTGCCCGTGTCTTGGCACATCGGCAAGACGCCGCCCGCGCTGATGCTGGCGTTCTTCAACAGGTCGAGCGCCACGAATCTGTCGTTGTCGCTGGCTTGCGGGTCTTTGAGGATGTCGGCGAGTTGCTGCAGGTGTTCGGTACGCAACAAATGGGCGATGTCGCGCATCGCGTGCTCGGTGAGCAAAGTGATCGCCTGCGGGTCGACTCTCAAGAATGTGCCGAGTGCCGTCTTTTCGATGGCCACACCATCTGCCGAGATCTTTCGATACACGGTTTTGTCCGGCCCGATGGGCAGTTGCGGCGAATTGACGAACGGCCCTGGCTGCGTTTTTGCCACGCTCACAGGCTATTCAGAAAACCGACCGCGCTCGGTGCGTCGACGCTCGTCGTTTCGAGAATCGTGAACGAAGTTGTTCAGACGAGCGCGGGCGAGCCCTTGAACGAGCCCGGGTCGCCCGGCACGGGGATGCTGGGTTTGCGCCACGAGACGACCGCGGCGATGTGGTTGGCGACACGGCTCCAGGCTTTGGCGTTCCATCCCTCTGCTTTGACCGGCACCGTGCCATCGATCTGCACGTACACGAAGGCGGGAAGTTCTGTTAGCCCGAGTTGTCTTACGAACGTGCGCGCGGGATCGCAAAAGACGAGAAACTCGTCGGCGTGCGGACCGAGAAATTCGCGGGTCTCGGTCGGCGAACCGGTGACGACGAAGTTCGTGCGCACCGATGCGCCACCGAATTGGCGCAAGATTCGCACGGCGGTCGGCAGAATCCAGGCGCTTTCGTTGGTGAACGGGTCGAGCACGACCGATGCCAAATGGAAAGTGGTCAACCACTCTTCGAGCGGTCGCGTTTCACCCTTGAGCGGCCGAAGTTGGGTATCCAAATTTGGTGAATTATTCACAGCCAAGACCGTAGCAAGTCGGCACTAGCGTTTCGTTAATGCACCCGATCGAGCACCTGCGCTATGTCGCCAGAGCGCAGGGTGCCGACCCTGTTTCGCTGGCGTATGAGACGATCGGTGCGCTTCGTGGCCTACGTCACGAGCCGGCAGGAATTATTTTGTCGATGCGCAGAATCGTGCAGCGTCATTCGTCGGTCGGAAAACTGTGGTGGCTGTGCAGTCACATCGCCAACGCACCCGATCCGTTCGAGGCGATGAGTCGTTGCGAAAATGAAATCGACAACGACCCGACGGCTTCGCATCTGCGGGCCGAGGTCGCCGACGGCTCCCGAGTTTGCATCGTCGGATGGCCGACAACAGTGCTCAATGCCCTGGCGCCGAGGTCCGACCTGAAGTTTTTCGTGGTTGAAAGCGGTGGCGATGGCGACTCGGCGGTCGAACGACTTCAATCGATGGCTGCCGATGCGACCCTCGTCCATCTGGAGACGATTTCGGCAAGCGTCAACAACTCAGATCTGGTGATCATCGAGGCGATGGCGGCGGGGCCGAACGGGGCATCGTGCTCGGCTGGAAGCCACGCCGCCGTGGCTTTGGCCGTGTGCGCGCAAAAGCCCGTGTGGTTGGTCGCCCCATGCGGCACCGTCTTGCCCGAACCGTTGTGGAACGCGGCAATCAGTTCGACCGAATTCGATGTCGTGCCTCGAGAGTTGGTTTCGCGCGTGGTTGCACCGACAGGTTTGCACGATCTGCTTGGTGACGCGTTCAAACCCGAGTGCCCGATGGCGCCCGAACTGTTGCGTCAAAGCGCGATGTAGCGCCGCGCGGACCGGCCAATTCGCGCGCACTGTAGAATTTGGTCTATGTCTGCACGCTCCCGAGATTTGCCACGTCGCTCATGTTTGTCGATTCCGGGTTCGTCAGAAAAGATGATCGGCAAAGGCCCGGGTATTCCCGCCGACATGGTCTTTTTGGATCTCGAAGACGCCGTCGCACCCAAAGAAAAGGAATCATCGCGGGCCAGAGTGGCGAGCGCGATTCGCACCCAAGATTGGGGCGACAAAGTTTTGTGCGTGCGAGTCAACGACTGGAGCACCAAATGGACGGCGTTCGACATCATCGAAGTGGTCGGCGGGGCGGGCGAGCGTTTGGACGAAATCATGTTGCCCAAAGTCGAGACCGCCGCCCAGATCGTGGCCACCGATCTGTTGCTGCGCCAGGTTGAAATTGCCAACGGTTTGCCCGTCGGCCATGTCGGTATCGAGGCGCAGATCGAAACCGCCCGCGGTTTGATCAATGTCGAAGAAATTTGTGCGGCGAGCCCGCGTCTCGAGACGATTATTTTCGGCCCCGCCGATTTCGCGGCGAGCATGGAGATGCCGGTGCTGACGGGCGGCGTGCAGATCGCCGAATATCCGGGCGACCACTTTCATTATGTGTTTTCAAAAATTCTGATGGCGGGGCGCGCCAACTCGTTGCAGGTGATCGACGGCCCATACCTGTATGTTCGCGACGCCGAGGGCTTCAGAAATTACTGTCAACGCACCCGCACCTTGGGTTACGACGGCAAGTGGGCGCTGCACCCCGATCAGGTGGCGATTCTCAACGAAGTTTTCTCGCCGACCCAAGCACAGTTCGATCGGGCCTGGGCGATTCTCGACGCCTACTCGACGGCCACCGAAGGCGAGGGCAAAGGCGCCGTGATGTTCGGTGACGAGATGATCGATGAAGCCAGCCGCAAGATGGCGCTCAAGTTCATTTCGCGCGGCGGTCGCGCCGGCTTGAAGCGCAGCAAGTAAGACCTCAGACCTCGTCGACACGAGACTTTCACCCCGATGACCCGCCGATTTGATGCCCTGTTGTTCGACGCCGGCGGCGTGTTCTTGGTGCCCGACCCGTTGACCACGGGCATGGTGCTCGAGCCTTTTGGCGGCACGACGAATCTCGGCAAACTCGTGCGGTGTCATTATGCGGGCATGGCGGCCATCGACGACGCCACGACCTCGCAGGCCGCGGGATCGATCGACCAGATTTCTTGGATCTCTTATCGGCGGGCCTACGCCCGCGAGTCGGGTGTTCCCGTCAAGTCGGTCGACAAGGCGGCCGAGGCCTTGCTGCGCGTGTTCTCGGCGTTTTTGTGGCGGTTTCCGCTGCACGAGTCGGTGGCCGCACTTTGGCGCCTGCATCTCATCGGTGTGCGTATCGGGATCGTGTCGAACGCCAGCGGTCAAATCGAGCGGACCTTGGCCAATGAAAATGTCTGTCAAGTAGGCGAGGGTTCTGGTGTGCCCGTGTTGATCGTCACCGACTCGTACGTGGTCGGCGTGGCCAAGCCGGAGTCGCAGATTTTCGACGAGGCGGTCGGCGTGATGGATGTACCGCGTGAGCGCATCGCGTATATCGGCGACTCGTATGTCAACGACGTCGGCGGCGCCCGCAACGCGCTGCTGAACCCGGTGTTACTCGACCCGTTCGGTTTTCATTTCGACAAAGATTGCGAGCGCATCGCGAGCCTGCACGACCTCGTCGCCTTCGTCAGATAACTTCCGGCTATCTCGTCGTTTCGACGAGGCGGCGGGCGATCACCTTGAGGCAGAGTGTTTCGTCGGCACCTTCGAAGATGCTCAGAACCCGGGCGTCGACGAACAGACGACTCACGGCATATTCTTCGGCGTAGCCGTATCCGCCATGAATTTGCATCGCCTCGCGGGTGACCCATTCGGCCGCTTTACAGACATAGGCCTTGACCAGGCTCGCCTCCATCGAACCCTGGCCCTTGCCCATGAGTTTGGCCACGGCGTAACTGAATTGTCGCGCGCCTTGGATGACCACGGCCATGCGACCGAGTTTCGCCCGGATGATTTGGTATTCGCCGATGTTCTTGCCGAAAGATTTTCGGTTCTGCGCGTAGTCGAACGCCGCTTCATAGGCGGCCTGCATCACACCGACGGCGCGGGCGGCGGTCTGCAGGCGACCGTTTTCGAAACCTTCCATTTGGTAATAGAAACCTTTGCCGAGACCAGCGGTTTCGCCGATCAGATGATCGGCGGGCACCCACCAATTCTCGATCGCGATTTCGTATGAGTGCATGCCGCGATAACCGATGGTGTCGATTGGTCGGCCCTCCATGCGTCCACCGTGCGGTTGGGTGAACATGAAACCGTGCGCTTCGCCGCGCGGCTTGGGCACGATCAGCACGCTCAGGCCCCTGTGGGTTTTCGCGCGATCGGGGTCGGTGCGGGCGAGCAACATCAACACATTCGATCGTGCGGCGAAGGTGCACCAGGTTTTCACGCCGTTGATCGCGTAGCCGTCTTTGCCGTCGAGTTGCGTCGGGGTGGCGGTGGTTTTGATCGACGCCACATCGCTGCCGTAATCGGGTTCGGTCACCGCAACCGAGGCCATCACTTCGGCGCTGGCGAGTTTGGGCAGCCACTCGTGCTTTTGCGCCTCGGTGCCGCCCTTGACCAAAGCGCGGGTGAGAATTTCTGGGCGAGTGATCAGCGAACCGCCGATGCCCAGCGACGCGCGCGAGAGTTCCTCGGTGGCGATGCAACTGGCCATGTATTCGCCGTCGCCACCCTCGCTGAAGCCGCCGTATTCGCCCGGAATCGTAAGCCCGAATGCGCCGATTTCGGCCAGACCAGAAATGATTTCTTCCGGCACATCGAGGTTTTCGCGGTGCACGTGTTCGGCGTGGGGAGCGATCATTTTCGTCGCGAAACTGCGAAAAGTGGCTTGCACCATTTCGTGATCGTCGTCGAGATGTCGCGGCCCCGGTTTGTCGGCGAGCGAGGCGAGCAGGCGCGGATCGCGAAACTTCGAGACGAAATCATGCGACTCGGCCATCACCGACGGGTCGACTCCCCAAAGTTTCTCGCGCCCGATCAGGCGTGAAACAAGATCCTGCACCATGTCGGCGACGAACGCGCAAGTCAGCGTCGCCTCGACTTCGCCTTTGGCCCCGTAGTCGAGCATCGAACGCGCCGTCTCGACGGCCGCGCTGGCGTGCGCGAGGTCGTATGCCAAAACTTGTTGTTCATCTGGGCCGCCTGTCGCGGCGAGAGTGCGCACGGCTTTGCCGATCACCGAGTCGGCAAGTTCGATCGCGCGCGCGGCGTCGACCAAATCTTTTGCGACGATGTCAGTTGACATGCGAGAAACGCTACATAGGTGCGCCTTGTTTGTCACCATTCGGCCTTAATATAGGGAGATGAACGTCGCCCCCTCGCGACGCAGACCAAGCGGGCTGCGGTCTACTTTCAAGTGGGCCAAGTGGCCGATCTTTCTGCTCGTTTTCTGGTTGTTCGTCTTGCCGATCGTGCCCGGTTTCGGCGAAGCGATAAGGGAATTGGGCAACGTCAAGACCTCTTGGCTGGTGCTCGGCATCGCGCTCGAATTCATCGCACTTTTTTGTTATACGGGATTGACCCACGCCGCATTGGGTGAGGACGCCGACAAGGTGAACATTTTCACCTTGTTTCGCATTCAATTGTCGACCCGTTCGCTGGGCAGTCTCGTGCCGGGTGGCTCGGCGGCGTCGAACGCGCTCGGATTTCGGTTGATAACGATGGCGGGCGCCAACGGGCGTGACGCCGGTTTCGCCCTTGCCACCGCCGGTGTCGGTTCGGCGGTGGTTTTGAATCTGATCTTGTGGGTCGCGTTGATCGTGTCGATACCGGGCCAGGGTGTCAACGCGTTTTACGGCACGGCGGCGATCTTCGGTGTGATCGTGATGTTGTTGGCGGGCGTGGTCGTGCTGGGGCTCGTCGACCACGCAGGGAGAGCGGAGAGGGTCACTCGATCGGTCGCGCGGCGGCTGAGGTTTGATCCTGAAAAGGCGGGGGAGGTCGCGGTGCATCTCGGCGACCGGCTGCGCGGTTTGGCCAACGAGCCGGGATTGTTGCGACGAGTCATGGTGTGGTCGTTGTTCAACTGGGGGCTCGACATCGCCGCGCTGTTCGTGTTCATTCGCGCGTTCAACGGGTCGGTGAACATCACGGGGTTGGTGATCTCCTTCTGCCTCGCCAATATTCTCGCGTCGATACCGATCACGCCGGGCGGGCTCGGCATCGTCGAAGGTGTCTATATTCCGTCGCTGGTCGGTTTTGGTTTGAGCACGACGACGGCGACGATGAGCGTGCTCAGTTATCGACTCGTGCAGTTCTGGTTGCCGATGCTGGTCGGCGGGGTTTGTTTTTTGACCCTGCGTTTCGGAAGATATTCGTTGAAGCAAGGCGCGCAGTTGAAGTCGCTGCAACGCTACGCCGTCGCCGGCAACTTTTCGCGAACGAGTCGATATGAGTGGGTCGAGCGCAACGCGATCACCGACCGAACCCGCGAGATCCAGTTGCCGAAGTACGACCCGCGTTACGGTTTGGCCGACACCGACGAGTTGCCCGTTACGCCCGTGATTGAAGAGTCGCGTGACGATCGTTGACGCGGCAATTAGCGTGTAGGGCGTGACCACGCACGAGCGACCCTTCGGCCGGTATCTCGAAGATTTCGTCGTCGGCGATGTCTATCGGCACTGGCCGGGCAAGACGATCACCGAAGCCGACGATCACTTGTTCTGCATGATCACGATGAATCATCATCCGTTGCACACCAACGATTGGTTCGCCCAACAGAGCGTGCAGGGTCGCAATGTCGTCGT
>VFZD01000026.1 GCA_016871295.1 Actinomycetota bacterium
TTCGGCTATCGTATTGCAAGTCATGGGTTCATTGGTCAAGCGCCGTCGCAAGCGAATGCGCAAAAAGAAGCACAAGAAGATGCTTCGCCGCACGCGTCATCAACGCAACAAGTAGCCGACCCGCAGTTGGTTTTGCGTCATCAACGCAACAAATAGCTCGGCTGTGCCTCGCGCCGCTTCTACGCGTCATCAACGCAACAAATAGCCGCTCGGCGCTACCTCTCGCGTTCGATCAGCGACTTCAATTTCGCAACGATCCCGTCGACCATCAGCAGGCTACCTTTCACGGTTAAGTGACGCCCGTCGTAATAAAGCGCACCACCATTCAGGGTCTGTCTGCAGTTTTGCCCGTCGCATAAAACTGTGGCTGGATCGAATACGGCGACATTTGCATACTTTTTGAACAAGTCCGCCTCAGCGGCGACGATCATGTTCCGAGTGTCCGAGTTGTCTAACGAGATTTCCTCGTCAAACAACCTTTGAAGAAGAACAGGTTCGCTCATCGCCGATAGCGGCGGTTGCTGGATCAGAAGAACATCGCGGTTTTTGGACTCACTTTCAATGCGTGCAGAGAGCCCCGCTAGCCAGAATCGAATTGCTTCTTTGATGTCACGTGCGGGATTTCCATCAAAATCGACAATTGTCTTTCCGAGCCCGGCCTCGCTCACAAATAGATCGCTCATGTTTGCAATCACTAAAACATCAGGATCAATAGTTCTAATTTGTTCCTGGATTTGAAGAAAGTTCTCAGCACAGTTCTCGCGATACTCGTAAGGTTTTCTGGTGAAAGGGCAACTATTGGCATAGAACACCGAAAAGTTAAGTTCCAACCGAGTCGTAGCAGCCGCTAGCCCATCGCTTAGAGAGCCGGCTGCTGAATCACCAACCAACAGAACCCTCTTCGCATTTGGTCCGAAAAAGTTTTGGATGCAATCAGTTTCGGGTTCATTTGCCGCGAGATCGATGCGGCATTGTCGCTTGTCGGCGTAGGAGGTTCGAATTGAGTTGTCGTTGCGAAGTTCCGTCAGACCGAGTCCTGTTTCGGCAAGACGCTGAACCCCAAACGAAAAAATAATTGGAGCAACAGCACAGAGCACACCTAGTTTTACAACCCGGTCTCCCTGGATTGATTCGTTGTATCTGATCGGATTTTCTATAACGCGCAAAGAAAAGACGGCAAACGGAAGAGCCAAAAGAGCGGCAATAATGGGCGCAAGTGTTTCAGACGCAGGAAACACTCGATGGGCGAACACGATCAGTGGCCAATGCCAGAGATACCACGAGTATGAAACATCCCCGGCCGCAACAAGTGGTCTCATACTGATTGCCTGTGCCACGAAATTCTGGGTGTTTCCGAAGTAGATAAGAACTGATGTTCCGACGACCGGCACGAGGGCGGCGGAGCCCGGAAACGGCGTATACGAGTCGAATGTCATCGCCCCCAAAATGATCGCAAGAACAGATAATGCACAGATCGCGACCGATTTCCCCCGCAAAGACTCTTTTGGTGGAGGCGCGATTGCGACAAATGTTCCCGCCAAGAATTGCCACATCCGCCACGGAGTGCCAAAAAACGCGAACAACTCTGGTTTTGGAGTCCATTGGTTGCCGTGTGACAAGAAATATGCGGTGAAGAAAGAGCCGATTGCAACCACGGCGAGCACCAAAACGACCGCAAGGGATCTCAGCCCGAGCTTCAACCTGAGAAAAATTAGAATCATCGCCGGAAAGACAAGGTAGAACTGCTCCTCAACTGCGAGGCTCCACAGATGTCTAAGTGGATTCTCGGCCAGCGCCCAATAACTGTTCTGAAGAAAAAAGTAAAAATTTGCCGCGAACAATGTCGACGCCCTTGCCGTCTCTGCGACCTGTCGTTGTTCACCAAATGGTGACAAAGCAAACACTGAAATGAGCAGAGTGCCGACAATCGCAAACGAGACCGCAGGCAAGATCCGTTTGATTCGACGAGAGTAAAACGACACAAGACTTATCCGCCCGGTTGCTTCAACTTCGCGAAGCAACAATTGAGTTATCACAAACCCCGAAATCACAAAGAAGATGTCGACACCGATGTATCCGCCGGGTAGGGCCAGCCCTGTGTGATAGATGACCACGAGTAAAACCGCGATGCCCCGCAGACCTTGGATATCAGAGCGAAAGTTTTGCGACCAGCCGACGGGTTTTGGCACCAAAAAACTCTAATTCGTCTGGGTGAGGATCACGGTGGCATCGGGAAGTTGCGACTTCAGGTCGGCAAACTCGCCGTCGAGCCACCAAGTCGAACCGCTTCCGGCCAGCGTCGGTTCTGTGCCGGCGTGATGCGAAATTTTCTTCTTCCATTCGGCGAGTCGTGGTTCGACTTTGGTCGCCGCGGGCTCGAGGTCGTTGACACCTGAAACACGAAGCGGTTTTCGACAAAAATCGGTCAGTTCGTCGTAAGCGCGGTACACAACCGGCGTCGACACTCGAAACGGTGGCACGACAAGAGTGATTTTTCTCGGGATTTTTTTCAATGGATTCACCACTTCGCCGATGCCCGTCACCCGCGCCCGACCACCGATCATGCAAAATGCGACATCGGCGCCGAGTTTTGCCGCCCCCGTCAAGTCGTTGAAACCGGCCCATCGCAAGATCGCCGCGGCGTCGGCGGAACCACCGCCCAACCCACCACCGGACGGAATGTTCTTCGTGATCACCAAGTGGGCTTGACGGTTCACGAGTTTCAACGCTCGGGCCGCCAAATTGTCCTCCGATGACTCGGATCCATTTGCGAGATCAGCGGCGAATTCGCCGACAATTTCGAGGCCAGTTCGCGATGTATCCACGGCGAGCGAGTCGGCCAAGTCGAGCGTCACCATTTCGGCGTCGATCAGGTGAAAGCCGTCTGGCCGAAGCCCCGTGATGCGCAGCGACAAAGTCAACTTTGCGGGCGCCGCAAGCACGAATTTCGTGTCGTTCATTTTTGACCGGCCTCGCGCACGAGCCGCGCATCGATCGTGGTTCGCAACCGACCCCAGGCACTCAGGTCAAGTTCCTCGGCGCGCGACTCGGGGTTCACATCGGCGTCGACGAAATCTTGCGCCACGACCGAATCGGCGAGGGCACGGCGCAGCATCTTGCGCCGTCTTGCAAAACCCGCACGAACGAGTGCGAACAGTTCGGCGGCGACGACATTGTCGATCGCCGGGCGTGATCTTCGGCGTATTTCGACCAGTGCCGACTCGACCTTGGGTTGTGGGAAAAACACCGATGACGGCACGTGTCCGACAATTTTAGAAGTCGCCCAATAGTCGATTTTCACGCTGACCGCCCCGTAGGCCTCGCTTCCGCTGCGGGCGACCAGACGATCGGCAACCTCGCTTTGCACCATCACGAGCATCCGCTTGACCTCGGGCACCAAGTCGAGCAGGTCGGCCACGATGCTCGTCGCCACGTTGTAAGGCAGGTTGGCAACGACATGCCAGCATCTCGATTTATCGGTGAGCCCCGACCAGTCGAGTTGCATCGCATCGGCGTGAATCACCTCGACATTCGACAAGCCGGCGATGTTCTCGCGCAGAACATCCACGACACCGTTGTCGATTTCGACGGCGACGATCGTCGCCCCCGTCTCGGCGAGCGCGAGCGTGAGTGAACCCAGGCCCGCGCCAATTTCGAGCACGAAGTCCTGTGGCCCCACTTCGGCGAGCCGCGCAATTCTGCGCACCGTGTTGGCGTCGACGACGAAGTTCTGTCCGAAAGCGCGCCGCGGGGCGAGCCCATGCTTTTCGAGCATGGCGCCGACTTCGGTTCGCGAAAAAGTCACCGTTGATCGATCACCATGAAACGGTGACGGGGATCGGTGCATCGACCAGATTCGCCAGCGACTCAAAAACCTTGGTGTGCAGAATCATCGTCGCACCCGAGGGCATCGTGGCGCGAAAGACATTCGTGCAACTGGTGATGCGACCGTTGTTCAAATTCTGAACCGTGACTTTCAGACCGAGCGGCGCCTGGGGCATGTAGCAAACGATCTCGGGCGCACCGTCGAAGTTGCTGAATGTCGCCGTGGCTTGGACGCCTGTCAGGGCACTGGATGGATACGCGATTTGCGCCGAACCGTCTTGCACGATCGGCGATGGTCCTCCCAAAATGATCGGCTCGGGCACTTCGTCTTCGGTCATACCTGTCGATGAACTCGCCTGAGTCGTCGTCGTGGCCCCCGCAGCATCCGTGGCATCGTCGGCGTTGTCGCTACCACGATTGATCATCAGCAGAGGCAGCGCCAAGATGGTCAAGATCGCCGCCACGGCCATTCTTCGTCGTTCAAAAGTTGAAAGGAACAAAAAGTTTTACCTCGCGGTGTCGATGTCAGGTTACGCAGCGATGCCCGGGAACGCAATCGTCGCATTGCGTGTCGTTTGTCGCGCAATTTCTTCGATGGCGACGCCGCGCACATCGGCCAGGCACGCGCCGACCTCGACCAAAAACGCAGGTTGATTTGATTTGCCGCGATGCGGCACCGGTGCGAGAAACGGGCTGTCGGTTTCGACCAGCACCTTTTCGGCGCTACAGATTTTTGCCGCCGCACGAATCTCGTCGGCGCCCTTAAATGTCAAGATGCCTGAAAAAGACAGATACGCGCCGATGTCCAAGCACTTTCTTGCCTCGACCGGCGAGCCCGTGAAGCAGTGAAAAATTGTTCGCTCGGGCACGCCGCATGCGCTCAACACATCGAAAGTTTCGCTCCATGCTTCGCGGGTGTGAACCACCAACGGAAGTGACAGCCGGTTGGCAAGGGCGATCTGCTCGGCAAACATCTCGCGTTGAACGGCGCGATCAGAGTGGTTGTAGTAATAGTCGAGTCCACATTCACCGACGGCGACGACGCGGGGTTTTGAGAACAATTCGTGCAGACCATCGAGACCATTTTTGGCGTCGTGGGGGTGCAGACCGACCGTCGCCCAGACGTCGTCGTGCGCGGTCGCGAGTTCGATCGCCGCGGTCGAAGTTTTCAGGTCTGTGCCGATCGTGATCATCCGCTTCACACCGGCTTGGCGCGCCGCCACGAGCGCCGACTCGGCCCCGCCCGGAATGTCTTCATAGGTCACATGACAATGGGTGTCGACCCACTCGGTTGTCGCGTCATCCGAGACTGCCACGGTCAGACCTTTTTGCGCGGGAAGAGCGGCTCGCCCTTGTGCACTTTTGTCGAGCCGGGATAACGGCCCCATTGCGTGTCGGTACCGATGCGCTGATCGGCGACCTGACCCGACATGCCGAGGCGCTGCCAAACTTCTTGACAAGTTCTGGGCATCGCCGGGCTGGCCAAAATCGTCACGATTCGCAGCGCCTCGAGCGCGTCACCCATCACCGTGTCGAGTTCTTTGCCCGGTTCCATCTTCCATGGTTCGTGCGCCTCCAAAAAAGCGTTCGTCGCACGGATCAGCGACCATGTGGCGTCGAGCGCACGGCTGGTTTGCACATTTTGCCACTCTTTGATCGTGTCGGCGACGCTAGTGGTCGCGATCGCCGCGAGTTCGCCCTTCGACGAGGGCTTCGGCCCCACGCCGCCGCATTTTTTTTCGACGACGGTGGCGACACGCGCGGCCAAGTTGCCGAAGTTGTTCGCCAAATCAGAGTTGAACCTCGACAGCAGTCCTTCATACGAGAAGTCGCCGTCGTTGCCGTAATTCGTGTCGGCCAAGACGTAGTAGCGAAAACCATCGACACCGATTTCGTCGATCAGATCCAACGGGTTCACGACATTGCCCGTCGTCTTCGACATTTTTTCGCCGCCGACCAACAGCCACCCGCCGACAGCCCAACCTTTTGGCGGCTCCAAACCCGCCGACATCAGCATCGCCGGCCAGTAGACGCAGTGAAATCGAATGATGTCCTTGCCGATGAAGTGATAGTCGACCGGCCATGTCGCGGCGAATCGTTTCTCGTCGGTGCCGTATCCGTGGGCGGTGATGTAGTTCGCGAGCGCGTCGAACCAGACGTAGGCGACATGTGATTTGTCCCAGGGAAGTTCGATGCCCCAGGTCAGCGATTTTCTGCTGACCGAGAAATCGCGCAGGCCTTGCTTGATGAACCCGGTCACTTCATTGACGCGATGGTCGGGTTTGATCGCGTCGGGGTGGGCTGCATACCAATCGAGCAACTTCTTTTCGTAGCGCGACAGGCGAAAAAAATAGTTCTCCTCCTCGACATACTGGGCTTTCGTCGAGTGAATCTTGCACTTCCCGTCGTCCAACTCTTCGGGCATGTAATACGCCTCGCAGGCCACGCAGTAATGACCTCGGTAGACATCGACTTCGATGTCGCCCGCGTCGTAGCAGGCCTGCAGAAGTTTCTGCACGCCGACCTTGTGTCGTTGTTCGGTGGTGCGAATGAAGTCGCTGACGTCGATGTTCAGTCGTCGCCATGCGTCGGCGAACATCGGCGCGATTCGGTCGACGAATTGCTTCGGCGAAACGCCCTCGGCGTCGGCAAATTGCTGAATCTTCAGGCCGTGTTCGTCGGTGCCGGTAAGCAGATGCACCTCTTCGCCGCAAAGTTTGTGCCATCGGCAAACGGCATCGGTGACGATCGTCGTGTACGCATGCCCCAGATGCGGTTTGGCGTTGACGTAATAAATAGGTGTCGTCGCCGAAAATTTTTTCACCAAGAAATTTTAACCGTTCCGCCGCCTACGAAGAGCGACAATTAATCGCTCTCGCGAATCTGCAGGGCAAGTTCATAGACGGTGCGCTTGGCGACGCCGAATCGGGCCGCGACTCGGGCTGCAGAATCCTTGCGACTCACACCTTTGGCGATCTCGGCCCGAATCGCCGCGATCAATTCTTCGCTCGTCGGCGGCGCGGGTGGCTTGGCCGGCTCGAGAATGATCACGTATTCGCCGCGCGGTTCGTTGGCGCCCGCCATCATGTTCGCGTCCTGCAGCGTGCCGCGCCAGATTTCTTCGTGCAGTTTCGTCAGTTCGCGCGCCACCACGACGCGACGATTCGCCCCGCAAACCAGCGTCAAGTCACTGAGCGTTTTCACCAGTCGGTGCGGCGCCTCATAGAACACGATCGTGCGTGGTTCGGTTGTCGCTGCCGTCAACCTCTCGGTTCGCTCGGCGCCGCTGTGCGGCAGAAAGCCCTCGAAGACGAACCTCGAAGCGGGCAGACCGCTCGTCACTAGCGCCATCGTGAGCGCCGACGGTCCTGGTATTGCCGACACACGCAAACCCGCGTCAATCACCGCAGCGACGAGGCGTTCACCCGGGTCGCTGATGCCCGGCATGCCCGCGTCGGTCACCAGGGCGACGGTCTTCGAATCGGCGACGAGCGCGACGACTTGTGCGCGGGCGTCAAATTCGGTGTGCTCGTTGATCACGATCAACTTCTTGCCGCTAATGCCGAAATGGTTGAAAAGTTTTCCCGAGTGTCGCGTATCTTCGCAGCAAATCACGTCGGCTGATTTGAGAATGTCGATCGCGCGCTGCGACATGTCGCCGAGATTGCCGATCGGTGTCGCGACCAACACCAGAACTCCTTTGTCCGAACGGGGTGTTGCGGTTCGTGATTCTTCGCTCATGTCAGTCGCGCCTCGAGTTTGTGACCGACAACCAGACCCCAATTGTCGAAAGTTCCAGCCTCTGCTTCGAGCACGTGCGCGGCTTTGGGCACGGGCAAACCGATTCGTGAGGGTTTCATTCGCAAGGTTTTGATCACCTGCAATTGTTCGTCGAGAAAGGCGACATCCAATTCGCACTTGACCCCGAATGTGTGAATCCAACGACACGAGTCGATCAGCAGCGGGGTGGTGACTTCGGTCTGGCCGACCAGACCGCGACGGCGCGTGGCGCGAGTATCGGCGATGTTCAAGCTCGAAAGAACTTGTGCCTGACAAACCAGCCAACCGGTTTTCAGTCGCTGTTCGCTATTCATGTCTATTAAGTATTGTGCCGTATTTCCATCGTGTCGCCGTCGACCACTTCGTAGTCCTTGCCCTCGACTCGTATTCTGCCCAAATCTTTGGCCTTGTTCCACGACCCGATGCGGAGAAGTTCGTCCCATGCGATCACATCGGCGCGAATAAAGCCGCGCTGCAGGTCGCTGTGTATTTTTCCGGCGCACTCGGGCGCCTTCGATCCCGCGTGAAAAGTCCAGGCGCGAGTCTCTTTCTCACCCGTCGTAAAGAATGTCCGCAAACCCAGCAGGTGATACGCCGATCGCACCATCCGCGGCAACGCACCCTCGCCAAGCCCGAGAGCCTCGAGCATTTCGACCCTGTCTTTGGTCTCGAGCTGCGCCGCCTCGGCTTCGAGCTGCACGCTCATGCCGAGCACCTCGACTTGGCTGGCACTCGCCGAACCGGGCGGGGCAAGTTCTTTGCGCACGATCTCTTCGAACTCGGGAATTCGCGGCAGGTCGTCTTCGGCGACATTGACGACCGCCAAGACGCGGCGTGTCGTCAGCAAAAAGTGCGGCGCCAAAAGCGCGAGTTCGTCTTTGTCCAGCGTCGCCCTGTATAGAGGTCTGCCCTCGGCGAGGTTTTCCTCGGCCCGGCTCAGCGCAGCGAGTTCGTCCTCGAGCGATTTGTCCGTGCGAGCGGCTTTTTGCATTCGATTGATTTTTGTTTCGACCGATTCGAGGTCTGCCAGCGCCAGTTCGATTTCGAGCACGCGCAAATGTTCGAGCGGGTCGCTCGGGCCCGGAATGTCGACGTCGACGAAAGCGCGAAGCACGAACACGATCGCATCCACCTCGCGAATGTTGGCCAGAAACTTGTTGCCGAGGCCTTCACCTTTGCTCGCACCTTCGACCAGTCCGCCGATATCCACGACTTCGACGGCGGCGTGAACGACCTTTCGGGTTTTCGACATTGCGGCGAGCGCATCAAGGCGAGGGTCCAAAACCGTGGCTATGCCGATGTTCGGATCCTTGGTCGCAAACGGATACGGCGCCGCCAGGGCGTTCGAACCGGTCAGCGCGTTGTATAAAGACGACTTTCCCGCGTTGGGCAAACCGACAAGACCAAAGCGCTCCATGAAGACCGTCACGCTATCTGTGTCGAACAACCAGTCTGAAAAGAGCAATACAGCCGTTGAATTGTTACTATGCAGATAGTGCTAATTATCCGCCCCGAGGAGCAGTAAAAGTGACGTCCTTTGATCTCGATCTTTCCAAGTATCAACTGGGCTGGAGCGACGAAGTCGAATACGCATTCGAGCCGACCAAGGGCCTCAACACCGGCGTGGTCGAGCAGATTTCTTGGTGGAAAGGCGAGCCCGAATGGATGCGCAAGATACGTCTGCGCTCGTTGCGAACCTTCGAACGCAAACCGATGCTCGACTGGTTCGCGGTCAACATGCCGGCCATCGACTTTCAAGACATCTATTACTACTTGAAGCCGGCCACCGCACAGGTCGACGAATGGGAAGATCTGCCCGCCGAAATGCGCAACACCTACGAGAAGTTGGGCATTCCCGAAGCCGAGCGCAAATATTTGGCAGGCGTCACCGCGCAATACGAGAGCGAGGTCGTGTTCCATCGCAATCGCGAAGATCTCGAAAAGCAGGGGATCTTGTTCTGCGACATGGACACCGCGCTTCGTGAATACCCAGATCTCGTCAAGCAATATTTCGGTTCTGTCATTCCGCCGGGCGACAACAAGTTCGCCGCTCTCAACACATCGGTGTGGTCGGGTGGATCATTCATCTACGTTCCGCCAGGTGTCGAGTGCGAAATGCCGCTGCAGGCATATTTCAGAATCAACTCCGAAAACGCGGGCCAGTTCGAGCGCACGCTGATCATCGCCGATGAGGGCTCGAAGGTTCACTACATCGAAGGTTGCTCGGCACCCATCTACACCCGAGACTCCCTGCATTCGGCGGTCGTCGAAATCGTGGTCAAGCCGAGCGCTCACGTCACTTATACGACGATTCAAAACTGGTCGCCGAACGTCTACAACCTCGTCACGAAACGCGCCCGTGTAGAAGCCGAGGGCCACATGGAGTGGATCGATGGCAACATCGGCTCGAAACTCACCATGAAATACCCGAGCGTCTATTTGATGGGAGCAAAAGCCACGGGCGAAGTCTTGTCGGTGGCCTATGCCGGGGCCGGGCAGCACCAGGACGCCGGCGCGAAAATGATCCATGCCGCATCGGAGACTTCCTCGAAGATCGTCTCGAAATCGATATCCAAAGACGGTGGCATCACGGCATATCGCGGTCTCGTGCGAGTCGAAGAGGGTGCGAGCAACTGCAAGAGCCATGTGCAGTGCGACGCGCTTATTCTCGACGAACAGAGTGAAAGCCGCACGTTCCCTTATATGGAGGTCGGCGCCCGCGATGCGCAAATCGGTCATGAGGCGACGGTTTCGAAAATCGCCGACGAGCAACTTTTCTATCTTCAGAGCCGCGGTCTGTCGCAGGAGCAGGCGATGAGCATGATCGTCAACGGCTTCATCGAGCCCGTCACGCGCACTCTGCCGATGGAATACGCGGTCGAATGGAGCCGTCTGATCGAGTTGCAAATGGAAGGTTCTGTCGGCTGATAACAAGCCGCTGAATTGAAATCTTGTTATGACGATGCGCACCGAGTGCAGACACTTTGAAAGTCGCACATACGCCAGCGGCGAAGCGATGCGTCGCTGTCGACTCGGCTTGGCGCCCGACGCCCCGTGGCGGTGCCCCGACGAGTGCCCGAAATTTGAGCATCGTTCCGTCGACATCGGTTGGGCGCACGGTTCGGTCGTGCCGACCGCGACATCCACTGAACCCGAAAGCGTGCAAGACGGCACCGCCGCCTCGGTTTTGGGTGAAGCGGAGGCGATCATCAACGCCATCGCCGACGACATCGCCGCCGAACTAAAAGAAAAAAAGAACAAGAAGAAAAAGCGCAGGCGCAAATGAGCACGCTCACGCTGCCGACCGTCGACGAAGAAATCTGGCGCTACAGCCGAATCGGCGAACTCGATCTCGACGGTTTCAGGCCTGGCAAGGTCGGGTCGAAAGTCGAATGCTCGGACGAGGCGAAAAAAATCGTCGCTTCGACCACTGTCGTCGCACCGCGCTCGGCAACCGACATTTTCGAAGACCTGAACCTGCGCCACGCCCAGTTGACCGCGCTCTGCACGGCGCGAAATCAAATCGTTTCCGAGCCGGTTGTCATCACCCATGAGTTGATCGAGTCCGGCGTCGTCGCGTATCCGCGTTTGGTGATCGATGCCGCCGAAAACTCCGAGATCACGGTCGTCGAAAGATTCGTCTCGCGAGCCGAGGTCAAATCGCTCGTCGTGCCGGTCGTCGATGTGCGCGCCGCGCAGTCGGCGCGCGTGACCTATGTGGCGATCAACGAACTAGGGGCGGACACATGGCAGATCGGCTATCAGCGGGCCGTCGGCGGTCGCGATTCGTCGATGAAACTGTTCACCGTGGCTCTGGGCGGCGACTACGCGCGGATGCGCGCCGAAGTTCGACTCGAGGGCCAGGGCGCCAACGCCCAGCAGGTCGCCCTATATTTCGCCGACGACGAGCAGATGCACGACTTTCGCACTTTGCAAGACCATGCCGCTCCGCGCACCCACAGCGACTTGTTGTTCAAAGGCGCCGTCAAAGACACGGCCAAGAGCGTCTACACGGGCTTGATTCGCATTCGGGAAAATGCGACGAAGTCCGAGGCTTTTCAGACCAACCGCAACCTGACCTTGTCCGATGGGGCATGGGCCGAGAGCGTGCCGAATCTCGAAATCGAGACGAACGACGTCAAGTGCAGCCACGCCAGCACGGTCGGGCCGATCGACGAAGAACAGCGTTTTTATCTCGAAAGTCGCGGCATTCGCCCCGAAATCGCCGAGCGTCTGGTCGTGCTCGGCTTTTTCGGCGAGGTGATCGACCGCCTGCCCACATTTCCGGCGGTGGCCGAGTTGCGCGATCAGGTCAGCCGCAAACTTTTGGGCGCAAGATCATGAAACAAAGAGTCTGCAAGCTTCAAGATCTCGTCGCGGGCAAGGCGCGACGATTCGAAGTCGGTGGTCGGGCGATCGCCGTGGTTCGCATCGACGACGATGTCTACGCGATCGGCGACCGTTGCAGTCACGCCGATGTCCCGTTGTCAGAGGGCGAGGTGCTCTGCGACACCAAGGAGATCGAATGTGCTCGTCACGCAAGTTCGTTCAGTCTCGAGACGGGCAAGCCGAACACGCTGCCGGCGACCCAGCCCGTGCCCGTATACGTGGCTCGCGTTGAAAACGGCGAAGTCTTCGTTGAGTTGAGTTGAGATCACGACGATGACGACTCTCGAGATAAGGAACCTCGCCGTAAAGGTTGGCGACAAGCAAATCTTGGACGATGTCTCGCTGAAAATCAGTTCTGGCGAAGTGCACGCCGTGATGGGCCCGAATGGTGCAGGCAAATCGACTCTCTCGGCGGCCCTGATGGGCAAGCCGGGCTACACGATCACAAGCGGTTCGGTGTTGCTCGACGGCGTCGATGTGTTGTCGATGCCGACCTGGCAACGCGCCGTCGCCGGGCTGCACTTGGTGATGCAGTATCCGACCGAGGTGCACGGCGTGCGTCTGCACGAGGCGATGAGCGCCGCCCTTGACTCACGCAAACAAGACACCGACGACCTCGGTGGGCAGATCTTGTCTGAGGCCAGGCGCATCAACTTCCCCGCAGACCTGGTGGATCGCGCTTTGAATGTCGACTTCTCGGGCGGCGAAAAGAAGCGCAACGAAACAGTGCAACTTGCGGTATTGCGACCAAAAATCGCGATTCTCGACGAACTCGACTCGGGTCTCGATATCGACGCACTGCGCGACTGTGCCCAACGCATTGAAGATGCGACCCGTGAGATGAATCTCGGTGTCTTGGTGATCACGCACTACAGCCGATTGTTCGAGCAACTCAAGCCAGACTCCGTGCACATCTTGACCAACGGCCGCATCGTCAAGAGCGCGGGCCCCGAACTAGCCGCTCAACTTGAAGTCACCGGCTACGCCGCGTTCAACGGCTAATCGGCCTGCAATCAAACCATGTGTCTCCACAAAGATCAAGGGGCGATCCTTTGCGGACCGCCCCTTGATTTGACGATTCGTCAACGAAGCGATTACTTCATGAACCCAATCTTGGTGTAGTCCCCAGACGAGAAGCCAAACGCTCCGAAGTTTGCCAGGTTCTTGTCAACCTGCCAGACATCGGGACGCTGGTAGGTGATCATCGAGTGACCGACCTCCCAGATCTTCTTGTCGATCTGGGTTGCGAGAGTGCAACGCTTTGCGGGATCAAGTTCCTTGTTCGCACGCACGTAGAGCGCGTCGATCGCGGCTGTACCGATCTTGCCAAAGTTCTGGCCGCCATCGGTGATCATGATCGACTTTGAGGAGGAAACCGGCAACGCAGTTCCGAGCCAAGTGAACACTGTCATCTCGAAGTTGCCAGGGATGATGTGCTTCGAGAAGAAGTCGGCCGATGGCACGGTCTTGATCTGCAGTTGCACGCCTAGCGGTGCAAGCATCGCCTGCATCAACTGGGATTCCTGTGCGCTCGTCGGAACTCCGGCCGGGATGGTGATCTCCGGCTTCAGTTCGACGCCGCCCCTGGTGCGCTTCGTTCCCGACTTGATCCAGCCGGCAGCATCGAGGAGTGCATCCGCCTTCTGCAGGTTGTACTTGCCGTAGATGCCGGAGTTGTCCTTGTAACAGCTCAAGCCTTTGACGAAGATGTGGTTGCCCATCGAGGTTGCCTTCGGATCGATTGGTCCGATGAGAGCCTTCGTGATGATGTCACGGTCCACGCCCATCATGATCGCTTGACGCACGCGCGTGTCGGTCATGAATCCGGTGTTGCCGAACGTCATGTGTCGGTAGTTGGGTGCCACGCTCACTCGCACGTCGACGCCCGAGAGCGTCAGACCGCGCTTGTACTGGTTGGCATCAGGACCGGTGTTCGCCGCGTCAACCTCGCCGTTGGCGAGCGCGTCGAGCTGCGCGGCAGCCGTCACGACTTTCCACAGCATCTTGTCAAGCACTGGCTTGTCACCCCACCATGCGCTGCTCGGAACGATCCAAGCGGTCCCGGCGGTCTTGTCGATGCCGCCCCACTTGAACGGTCCGGCCGTTACGTTTGGCGCGTCTTTCCAGGCGGTGTTGAATGCATTCGGAGACGCAGTGACTGCGGCGGGAAGAAGTCCACCGAAGAGTCCCTGCCAGTCGGCATAAACGGTCTTGAACTTGACAACGACTTGATTCGCGTTGGCACCCTTGGCGATGCTTGCGATGTCCTCGTAACCAGTTGTCGAGACCACTTCGTATGCCTCGTTGGAGCCGTTCAGGGCCTTCCAGTAGCCGACAAAGTCAGCGAGAGAGATCGGCTTTCCGTCGCTCCACTTGGCTTTCGGGTTCAACGTGTACACCAAGGTCTGCGGCTTTTTGCTCGTGAGCTTGATGTCGCTGAAGTAGTTCTTGTCTATCTGGAACGCACCCTTTTCGTCGGTGTAGAAAGTGCTCGGTAGTAGGCCGTTCATCAGGTACGAGCAACCGGCGAAGTTGCCGTCATTATGGCTGGTGTTGTAGTTGTCGCAAAGCTGGGTGGTGGCCCAGATGAAGGTTCCACCTTGCTTGAGCTTGGAAACCGGCTGCGGGTTGATGTCCGGAGCGCCGGCGGCATCGCTGTTCTTGGCTGCGCTTGCGTTGCTCGGCACGAATGCCAGCGAGGCGAGCAGCGCGACGGCGACCAAACGCACAACGCGCTTCGTCCCGTCTTTGCCATGGATTCGGTTGGTCATTTTTGTTATCCCCCTTCGGACCCGAGGGTCCCAAATATGAGTGAACCGCACCCGACGGTACACGTTTGACATACGCGCGGGATGCTAGCAGGGTACTGACGGGGCGTCCAAGGGCCAGCATTCGCCGGCTCTAGGCTCTGAGGCTCATGGTCAATTACCTGGTAAAGCGCATCTTCAACTTTTTGATAATGGTGGTGCTCGCTTCGACTCTCGGCTACGTACTCGCGTCACTTGCGTTTGACCCTAGTTCGAATTATTTGGGAGCAAACCCACCAATTCCACAGTCCACAATCGACGCAAAGCTCAACAATCTCGGGGTCAACCCTGCAGATCCATTGATCGGTCGCTACTTCATATGGGCAAGAAATGTCGTCTCGGGAGACTTCGGGCTAACAATTGGCGAGCAACGCGTGAATGAGGAACTCTCGCGACGAATTTGGGTGAGCCTTCGGCTTCTTATCATCGGTTCAATACTCGGATCAGTCATCGGTGTCGCGCTCGGCGTGGTGTCGGCAGTGCGCCAATACGGTGTGACGGATCGGACGGCCAGCGTGGTGTCATTCAGTCTGTTGTCAACCCCCGTATTTCTTCTCGCGATCCTTCTGAAGTTCGGCGCAATATCCTTCAACAATCGAATAGGCACGACGTTCTTTTTTACGATCGGCGAATACTCTTCAGATTTCAGTGGTTCAAGTTGGGAGTTGCTTCTCAATCGACTGCAACATTTGATTCTCCCTACTCTCTCCATCGCTTTGGGTGGAATTGCCTTTTATTCGCGTTACCAGCGGAATGCGATGTTGGACGTCTTGGGTAGCGATTTTCTCCGCACTGCACGGGCCAAGGGCCTTTCGCGGCGCAAGTCTCTCTTCCGTCACGGACTTCGGGTGGCAATTCTGCCGATGGCAACATTCTTCGCATACTCGTTTGGGTTGCTCGTCACGGGTGCGCCGTTCACTGAAACAATTTTCGCGTGGAACGGCATGGGGAGCTGGTTCATCGTCGCGGTGCAGTCAAATGACGTAAACTCCGTCTCCGCAGTCATCGCATTCTCGGCTGTGCTCGTCCTGCTGTCGGGGTTGCTGGCCGACATCGCCGTCGCCGCGCTTGATCCGCGAGTAAGGTTGCGATGAGCAATTCAGCGAGGGTTATTGATTCGCGACCAGCATCCAACGAGCGGCTGACTCGCGGCGCACTGATCCGGCGTAGGTTTCTGCGCAACCGCCTGGCAGTCGCGGGTTTGATCATCGTCGCGTCGATGTTTGTGCTCGCGTTCGTCGGTCCGCTCTTCGCGAAGTACAAGTGGAACGAGCTCGACTTTCTTGCGCTGTTGCAGCCCCCGTCGCGCGATCATTGGTTCGGGACGTCTCAGATTGGCGGCGATGTATTTGCCCTGACCACTCGCGGGCTTCAGAAGTCGTTGATCATCGGTCTTCTTGTTGCGGTGTTTTCCACCGGACTTGCAGCGATTGCCGGCGGTTTTGCCGGATACATGGGTGGCAAGGTTGATCGCAGTGTGATGTGGTTGATTGACGCGCTCCTCGTGCTTCCCTCATTCCTGATCGTCGCAGTAATGTCACCGTTGTACCGGGGGCGAACGTGGTTGGTGTTCGTGGTTCTGCTCGCTGCATTCGGCTGGATGGTCACCGCCAGAATCGTGCGCAGTGCGACCATGAGTTTGCGCGAGCGCGATTTTGTGAGGGCTGCCCAGTACATGGGTGTGCCGGCGCACAAGATCGTCTTCCGTCACCTCCTACCAAACGTCGCATCGATACTCATAATTGATGCGACTCTGAATGTTGGTGCAACAATCCTGAGCGAAACGGGCTTGTCGTACCTCGGCTTCGGTGTCCAGCCGCCTGATGTCTCGTTGGGCAGTCTTATCGCCGAAGGGACGGCTTCGGCACTGACTTATCCGTGGCTGTTCTTGTTCGCAGGATCAGCATTGATTCTGACGGTGCTGGCAGTGAGCTTTGTCGGAGACGGTCTGCGTGACGCATTCGATCCTGGATCAGTCAAGAGCAAGAACGAATGACCACGAACCTGATTGAGATTCGAAACCTGTCGGTGACCTTCCCGAGTGAGGCCGGGGTCGTCCACGCGGTTCGTGATGTCTCGCTCGACGTCCGCGCCGGAGAAGTGCTCGGCATTGTGGGCGAGTCGGGCTCGGGCAAGACGGTGATGTCGCTCTCGATGATCGGCCTCTTGGCCGAGAGCGCCAGGATCGCCGGCTCCATTAAATACAACGGTGTCAACCTGCTCAGTCTCGACGACAATGCAATGTCGAAGTACCGCGGCAAAGACATCGCGATGGTGTTCCAAGACCCGTTGTCGGCCCTCAACCCAGTGCACACGATCGGTCGCCAGATCGCCGAGGCGCTCCATATTCATTCCGATATGTCGAAGGATTCTGCTCAGAAGCGGGCAATCGAACTACTTGAGATAGTTGGCATCCCGCGACCCGCAGAGCGCGCTCAGTCCTATGCCCACGAGTTCTCCGGCGGTATGCGCCAGCGCGTGATGATCGCGCTTGCGATTGCCAACCAGCCGAAGGTGATCCTTGCCGACGAGCCGACGACTGCGCTCGACGTGACGGTGCAAGCACAGATTCTCGACTTGCTGAAGACCGCGCGCGACATGACGGGCGCGGCGGTCGTGCTCGTGACCCACGACCTCGGTGTCGTCGCGGGTCTGGCCGATCGTGTGGCGATCATGTACGGCGGCAAGGTCGTTGAGATTGGCAACGTTGACGATGTCTACGCGTCGCCGGCGATGCCGTACACCATCGGCCTTTTGCGCTCGATTCCGCGAATCGACGGGGCAGAGTCGAGCCGACTCACCTCGATCGACGGCGCACCGCCGTCACCAGTCGCCCTGCCCGCGGGTTGCGCCTTCGCGCCGCGATGCCCCGCCGCCGCCCCGCAGTGCGATGCGAGCGTACCGGAGTTGGTACCAATATCTCCGACGCGAATGACGGCATGCGTGCGCCAGTTGGCGATCGCCGATTTGCAAGCCGGAGGCAAGTTGTTCATCGAAGGGCCGCGTCATGTGGCGTCGCAGTCGACGGGCGAAGCCGTCGCGCTCGAAGTACGCAGCCTGAAGAAGACGTTCCCGTTGATGAAGGGTTCGGTGCTGCGCCGCCGTGTTGGCTCGGTGTACGCCGTCGACGGCGTACACCTCACGCTGCGAGCGGGTCGCAGCCTCGGGCTTGTCGGCGAGTCGGGTTGCGGCAAGACGACGACATTGCTCGAGATCTTGAACATGGTCGCTCCTGAAGCCGGCTCGATCACCGTGCTCGGTCAAGATGTTGCCGAACTCTCAAAGGCTTCGCGCCTCGCGAGACGAAAAGATTTGCAAATTGTGTTCCAAGATCCGTTCGCTTCGCTCGATCCGCGTCTGCCGATCGGCGATGCGATCGCCGAGCCGCTCGAAAACTTTGGCATGTCGCAAACTGAGCAAGATAAGCGGGTCGTCGAATTGCTCGAGCTTGTGGGGCTTAATCCCGAACAGTCCAGCAAGTATCCAAACGAGTTTTCCGGTGGCC
>VFZD01000027.1 GCA_016871295.1 Actinomycetota bacterium
ATTTCGATCGATGTTTCTGCGCTGAACCCCGACCAGCAAGACGCGGTGTTGCACCCGAGTGGTCCGTTGCTCGTCGTGGCCGGTGCGGGCTCGGGAAAAACACGGGTTCTGACCCACAGGGTCGCGCATCTGATCAATCAGGGCACGCACCCGATGCGAATCTTGGCGATCACATTCACCAACAAGGCCGCCGACGAGATGCGCGAGCGGGTCGAGGCGCTCGTCGGCGCGGTCGCCGAACGAATGTGGGTCAGCACCTTCCACTCGGCGTGCGTGCGCATATTGCGAATGAACGCGGAGCAGATCGGTTATCCGAAAAACTTTTCGATCTACGACCAGCAAGACGCCCAGCGTCTGATCGGTTATGTGATTCGCGATCGAGGGCTCGACCCGAAGCGGTTTCCGGCCCGGGGCGCGCAGGCGCGCATCAGCCTTTGGAAAAACGAATTGATCGGCTGGCAGACGGCGTTGAGCGATGCCGACAACACCTTCGACACGAAACACGCCGAGATCTATCGCGAATATCAGTCACGTTTGTTGAACGCCGGGGCGATGGATTTCGACGACCTGCTTGTGAACACCGTGAAGTTGTTTCGCGAACACAAGGACGTGTTGGCGCAATACCAACAACGGTTCGAGCACATCCTGATCGACGAATATCAGGACACGAACGTGGCCCAGAACGAAATCGTGCTGATGTTGGGCGACGCCCACCACAGTGTTTGCGTCGTCGGTGACACCGACCAGTCGGTCTACCGATTTCGCGGCGCCGATTTCAGAAACATCTTGCAGTTCGAAAACGCTTTCCCCGAGGTCACGGTGGTCGTGCTGGCGCAGAACTATCGCAGCACCCAGACGATTCTCGACGCGGCCAACGCGGTGATCAGCAACAACCAAGAGCGCAAGCCCAAGGAACTCTGGACAGATATTGGTGTGGGCGACTTGGTCGTGCGCTATTACGCCGACGACGAATTCGACGAGGCGCAATTCGCGGTTTCGCAATTGGCGAAACTGAAAAAGAGCCGGGGGCGCCAGTGGCGCGACATGGCGGTGTTCTACCGAACCAACGCCCAAAGCCGCGTTCTCGAAGAATCCCTGATGCAGGCGGGCGTGCCGTACAAAGTCATCGGTGGCACCCGGTTCTACGACCGTCGCGAAATAAGGGATGCCCTCGCATATATCCGGTGCGCCGCGAACCCGCTCGACGAGGTGAGCCTGAAGCGAATTCTCAACGTGCCCAAGCGGGGCATCGGTGACACCACGGTCGATCGACTCGACGCGTATGCGAACAAGGAACGGGTCGGGTTCGCCCTGGCTCTGCGTCGCACGGCCGATGCGGGCGTCGGCCCGGCCGCGGCCAAGGCGATCGCCGCCTTCGTCGCGTTGCTCGACGAGCTGCAGTCGCGACTCGACGAGGGCCCCGGTCTCGTGTTGCGCCACGCGCTCGAGGCCAGTGGCTACATCAAAGAGCTCGAGGCCGAAGACACGATCGAATCAGAGGGTCGTCTCGAAAACTTGCAAGAACTCATCGGCAGCGCCAGCGAATTCACGCAGGTCGACGAGTTTCTCGAGCGGGTCGCGCTCATCGCCGACACCGATCAGATCGACTCAGACAACCACGTCACATTGATGACGCTGCATTCGGCCAAAGGCCTCGAGTTTCCGGTCGTGTTCATCGTCGGCATGGAAGAGGGGATCTTTCCGCACAGTCGTGCGCTCGTCGATCAGAGCGAACTCGAAGAAGAGCGGCGGTTGGCGTATGTCGGCATCACCCGGGCCAAAGAAAAACTGTTCTTGACCCACGCCTGGAGCCGCAATCTTCATGGCTCGACGCAATACAACCCGCCGTCGCGCTTTTTGGACGAGATACCCGGCGAACTTCTGCAGCGCGAAGGCAGCGTCGACTCGGGCGCCGACGAGGGTCGGGGCGGTTATCGTCCGCGACCCGAAGAAAACGGCGCCAAAAAAATTGAATGGACCAAAAACTCGGTGCCCAGATATCGCCGCCAGGGCGAGCCCGTCGGCGACCTGACGGGCGCCAACGCCGGGTTGAAGGTTGGCGACGATGTTGCGCACCCGTCGTTTGGCGAAGGGGTGATCGTCAATATCCGCGGCTCGGGCGAATCGGCGGAAGCCACGATCGAGTTCGCGGACCATGGCAAGAAACATTTGGCGTTGGCCTGGGCCCCGCTGAAAAAAATAAACTAGCCGCCCGGCAGAACTCAGCCGGCGCGCAGATCGATCAGCAGCGTCCTCAGATTTTCGACGATCGGGCGAACATCCAACGGAAGTTTCAGGTCGTCGACCTGCAGCACACGATTTTCGCAGTCGGTGAACTCGCGCGAGTTCTGGATGTGTTCGACCAAACATGATTCGTCGCGATCGGCGGGGTAGGCGTAGTAAACCTGCCAACCCTTGGCCGCATCGTCGCCCGTGTGGTCGATGACGATCGAACGTTTGCCGGTCGCGTCGCGCAGGTCTGGATAAAGAATCGGTCCACCTTCGTCGATGATCTTCGCCACGTCGTCGACGAGCCCGATTTCGAAAGTTTGCGGCACCGTTTGCGGATTGCGTTGTCGATTGTCGGTGGCGATGCTGGCAAAGATCCATGTCACACCGAACAAGACCGCGAAGCCCAACAGTCCGCCGAGCACCGGGCCGACGGCGCGAGCCACGGGCGATGTGAATTCGATACGGCGCATGTCGTAAGGTTATTGAGTCGTGAAACGTAGTTATCGCGTTGTCGTAGCCAAGCCCGGTCTGGACGGCCACGATCGAGGCGCCAAGACCATCACCCGGGCGTTGCGCGACCACGGCTTCGAGGTGATTTACACGGGATTGCACCAAACCCCCGAGCAGATCGCCGAAACCGTGCTGCAAGAAGACGCGGACGCCGTCGGGCTCTCGTTGCTTTCCGGCGCCCACCTGACATTGTTTCCGCGGGTCATGGACGAATTGCGCAAGCGCAAGTTGGGCGAGATTCTCGTGTTCGGTGGTGGGGTCATCCCCGAACAGGATGTCGGCACGCTCAAGCAACAAGGTGTCGGCGAAATCTTTGGCCCCGGCTCGTCGTTGGGCGAGATCGCGGCGTGGCTCGAGTCGGCGCTGGACGCCAGGGTCGAAGTCTGAACAGAGGTTTCTGAGTGGACTTGTTCGAGTATCAAGGCAAGCAATATTTCGCCCGATTTGGCATCGCCGTCTCACCCGGCGGGGTCGCCCAGACGGTCGACGAGGCGGTGAAGCAGGCCGAGGCGGCGAGGTATCCGGTTGTGATCAAGGCGCAGGTTCAGGTCGGCGGGCGGGGCAAAGCGGGTGGCATCAGGTTGGCCAACAACGCCGACGAGGTGCGGCTGCACGCGAAAAATATTTTGGGCATGGACATCAAGGGTCATGTCGTCAAGCGCGTGTGGGTCGAACACGCCTCAGATATCGCCGAAGAGTATTACGCGTCGTTCACGCTCGATCGCTCGGCGAAGCGGCACCTGTTGATGCTCTCGGCGCAGGGAGGCGTCGAGATCGAGCAGGTGGCCAAGGTGAACCCGACGGCGATCGTCAAACTGCACATCAACCCGATCGAAGGCCTGAGTCTAGACGCGGCGAAACGCAGCGTCGTCGAGGCGAAAATTTCGGAGCGGGCACAAGCCGGCGTGGCGGCGATGTTGGTGAAACTTTACGAGTGTTTCACCACGGGTGATTGCGACCTGGCCGAGATCAACCCGTTGATTCTCAAACCAAACGGCGAGGTGCACGCTCTCGACGCCAAGGTGACGCTCGACGACAACGCCGCGTTTCGGCACCCCGAATGGGACGAATATCGGGCCACCGAAGTTCTGGATGCGCGAGAAAAAATGGCGCGCGAGAAGGGTCTGCAGTACATCGGTCTAGACGGCTCCGTCGGGATCATCGCCAACGGCGCAGGGTTGGCGATGAGCACGCTTGACGTCGTGAATCAAGTCGGCGGAAAGGCGGCGAACTTTCTCGATATCGGTGGTGGCGCCAACGCCGAGGTAATGACGGCGGCGCTCGACGTGATCAGTTCAGACACGAAAGTCAAGAGCATCTTGATCAATATTTTCGGTGGCATTACGCGCGGCGACGAGGTCGCCAAGGGCATCGTCGAAGCGATGAAGCGGGTCGACCTGCGCGCCCCGATCGTGATTCGACTCGACGGCACCAACGCCAGCGAAGGGCGGGCGATTCTGGGTGCGGCCGGGATCGCCGAGTCGCAGTTGATCTCGCGGCCGACGATGCTCGAGGCCGCCCGCAGCGCGGTTGAGATCGCGGGAAAGAAATAGCGTGGCGATTTTCGTCGATCAAAACACGAAGGTCATCGTGCAAGGTTTGACCGGCGGCCAGGGCCGTTTTCACGGCCTGCGCAATCGCGACTACGGAACGAAAGTCGTCGCCGGCGTGACGCCGGGCAAGGCCGGCCAAGACGTCGAGGGCATCAAGATTTTCGACACGGTCGAGAGCGCCGTCGCCGCCACGGGCGCGAATGCATCTTTCGTCGCCGTTCCGCCCAAGGCCGCGCCCGCCGCGATTCTCGAAGCCGCGCGCGGTGGCGTCGGTCTCGTGGTTTGCATAACCGAGGGAGTGCCCGCCCAAGACGAAGCGCGGGTGTTTGCCGCGCTGCAGCGAGACTTCCCGAAAACGCGATTGCTCGGGCCGAATTGTCCGGGCATCATCAGCCCTGGCAAATGCAACATCGGTATCACCGCCGGCGAGATTGCCGCGTCGCCGACAAGCGCCGGGCCGAACGTCGGCATTGTTTCTCGGTCGGGCACCCTGACCTATCAGGCGCTCTATGAACTCAAGCAACGTCGCATCGGTGTTTCCACTTGTGTCGGCATCGGCGGCGACCCAGTGCCAGGCACGTCGTTCGTCGATTGCTTGGCCGAGTTCCAATCTGATCCCGAGACTCACGCGATCATCATGATCGGCGAAATCGGCGGCACCGCCGAAGAAGAGGCGGCCGACTTCATCACGAATCATGTCACCAAACCGATGAGCGCCTACATCGCCGGCGTCACGGCGCCCGCCGGCAAAAAAATGGGGCACGCCGGCGCGATCGTTTCGGGCGGCAAGGGCACCGCGCAAGGAAAGATGGACGCGTTGCGGGCAGCCGGCGTGAAAGTCGGTCTGAACCCGACCGAGGCGTGCGAGTTGATGGCAAAAATCGTCGCCACGATTTCATGAACAAGCGCTCCGACCTATTGGGTTACATTCCCTCACTCGACGGCATCAGGGCTCTTTCGGTTTTGGCCGTGGTGATTTATCACGCCAACAAAAATTGGTTGCCCGGCGGTTTTTTGGGCGTCGAGGTTTTCTTCGTGATCAGCGGATACTTGATCACGCTGTTGTTGCTCGCCGAGGCAGATGCACACGGCTCGGTGAGCCTCAAACAGTTCTGGCTGCGGCGCGCCCGCCGATTGTTGCCCGCGCTTTGGGTCGTGATTCTCGGTGTCATCGTTTTCGCCGCGCTGTTTCAACGCGAAATCTTGGGCACGCTGCGGGGCGATGTGGTCGCCGCGCTGTTGTATGGCTTCAACTGGTTTCAGATTTGGGTTGGCACGAGTTATTTCACCTCGTTCGAATTCGTTCCGTTGCGACACCTGTGGTCGCTCGCCGTAGAAGAACAGTATTACTTGGTTTGGCCGCTCGTGATGCTGGCGGTCGCCAAGTTGGGCAAGCGTCGGCTGCCGATCGTCGGCGCCATGTTCGTTTTTCTGTCGGTGGCACTGGCCATATACATGGCCGTCGTTTACAAATCCGGCACGATTTCGAACATCGATGAAACCCCCGAGCAATTTGTCGGTTTGTTCGGCCAGCAGGTATCGCGCGCCGATTATCTGTTCCTCGGCACGTTCACCCGTGCCGGCGGTTTGCTGTTGGGCGGCGCGTTGGCGATTTGGTGGCGTCCGTGGTTGTTGCGGAACTCGCGGGCGATGAAAAACAACAAGTTGTTCGATTTCATCGGTGTGGTGGGCTTGGTCAGCCTGGGTTTGATGATTTGGCGATTCCAGACCGTGATCGACGGCACCGACAACGGCACGGTGGGTTACGACTTGTTGTTCAGGGGCGGATTTTTTCTCACAGATTTGGCGAGCGTGGTGGTGATCGCCGCCGCGGTGCATCCGGCGTCGAAGTTTTTCGCCATGGCATTGGGCAACCCCGTCTTGGTTTGGTTGGGTCGACGCTCGTACGGTTTCTATCTTTATCACTGGCCCGTGTTCCAGTTCTATCGACGGTTTGCCGGTCAAGGTTTAACGCCCTATGAGTTCGTCGTCTTGGTGCTCTTGTCGCTGGCGCTCACCGAACTCAGCTACCGCCACATTGAAACCCCGGTGCGCCAGGGCGCGATGTCGCGATGGTGGGCCGACTTTCGTCAGCCTGCATACGGCGAGGTGCTCGAGCGTCGTCAACGTCGCCTCGTGCTCGTCGCCTTTGCCGCGTTGTTGCCGATGTTCGGTGTCGTGAGTTTGGCGACCGCGCAGGTGCGCCTCGACGAGATCGCTCAAAATCTCTCCGACAACGAAGCCAACACGGTCGACATATTGGGTGGCGGCAAGAACCAGAGCGGAGCAATCGGCACGGCGACGACAGTTGTGGGTCAAAGCGTGACACAGCCGACCTCGCTCGACGGCCAAGTGATCGACGTGTTGGCGATCGGCGATTCGGTGATGTTGGGTGCGGCGAATGTCTTGACTCGACGCGGCGTGACGGTGGACGCGATCAAGAGCCGCCCGTATCGGCAGGCTCTTGAAATCGCCAACTTCATGAAGTCGGTGAATCGTCTGGGTTCGGTGGTGATCATTCATCTCGGCACCAACAACACCGTCGACGAAAAAACTTTGGATGAAATCATGGTGCCGTTGGGCGACGTGCCGTTGGTTTTGTTCGTCACGGTTCACGTGCCGAGCGAGGTGCGTCAAAACACGAACAATCGTCGTATCAATGAATTGCCGTCTCGTTACGAGAACGTGAAGGTTCTCGATTGGTTCTCGATCGCCGAGGCGCACCCCGAATTTTTGTATAGCGACAAGACCCACATTCGACCCGAAGGGCAAAAGGTTTACGCCGATTTGATCATGCAGGCCATTGGGCGCCCCTAGTTTTTGTCGTAGGCTTACCAGGTCATGAAATCTCCAGTTCGGGTCGCCGTTACTGGCGCGGCGGGTCAAATCGGTTATGGAATTCTGTTCCGTATCGCCTCTGGTCAGATGCTCGGGGCCGATACGCCGGTGATTTTGCAACTGCTCGAGGTGACGCCCGCCCTCGGCGCGCTCAACGGCGTGAAAATGGAGCTCGAAGACTGCGCATATCCGACGCTCGTCGACGTCGTCACCACCGACGATGCCGATCTGGCCTTTGGTGATGCCGATATCGCGTTGTTGATCGGCGCGATGCCGCGCAAAGACGGCATGGAGCGCGCAGATTTGTTGAGCGCCAACGGCGGCATCTTCAAACCGCAAGGGCGAGCCATCGCCAAGAACGCCAAGAAAAATGTCAAAGTTCTCGTGGTCGGCAACCCGGCCAACACCAACGCGCTGATCGCCATGAGCAACGCCCCCGAGATCGACCCGAAGCAGTTCACCGCGATGACCCGGCTTGACCACAACCGAGCGGTGGTCCAACTTGCGCGGCGAATCGGCAAGCCGGTGAGCGCGATCAAGAAAATGACGATCTGGGGCAACCATTCGGCGTCGCAATATCCAGACCTCTACAACTGTGAAGTAGAAGGAAAGAGCGCCGCGGCCATCGTCAACGACGAGGTGTGGATGCGCGAAACTTTCATTCCCACGGTGGCCAAGCGCGGCGCTGTGATCATCAAAGCGCGCGGTTTGTCGTCTGCGGCATCAGCCGGCACCGCGGCAATGGACCACGTGCGCAACTGGGTGCATGGCACCGCGGCAGGCGACTGGGTGAGCATGGCGGTGCCTTCAGACGGCAGTTACGGGGTGCCGACAGGTTTGATCTCGTCGTTTCCGTGTACATGTTCGAACGGTGAATACAACATCGTGCAGGGTCTGCCGATAAACGACTTCAGCCGAAAACTGATCGACGCATCGGTGGCCGAATTGATCGACGAACGCGACGCGGTGCGCAGTTTGGGCTTGATCTAGAAGTTCGTGTCGGCGTTGACCGCGCTGAAGACTTCGTCTAGGGCGAGAAACAACGGCTGGGTGTCGATGACCCGTTGATGATCGCCTTTGAAGCGAATTTTTCCGCTGATAAATGCCTCTTGCGCGTTGATCTTGCCGGTGGCCACACCCACGGCCGTGCCCCAATCCTGGGTGAAGGCGATGTCAGAAACCTTTGCCGGGCCGCTGGCGAATGAGATTTTGCCATCGCGCGACTCGAGGTGATAGGTGATGTCGCCGCGCGGCGTGCCCGTGACGACTTGTGTCACGGCAACGGTGTTCTGTTTCGCCAAAGTCCTGATCGTTTCGTTCGCCGCGATGCCCTTGGCGACCGCCGCTATCCACTCGTTGCTGAGATAGTCAAATCGGGCCGACATTTTGCAACTGGTCGGTCGATTAGGCGGCCGTCATGCTCACGGTCTTGCGGCGCGAGAAGAGAATCGCCGCGACGAGAATCGCCAGTGAAACTCCGGCGATGCCCAAGCGAGCCGAGTCGTTGTCTTTCAAGTTGATGATCGCCGGCAACACCAACAGTGCGACGAGGTTCATCACCTTGATCAACGGGTTGAGCGCCGGGCCAGCCGTGTCCTTGAACGGGTCGCCGACGGTATCGCCGATTACGGCGGCCTTGTGCGCATCTGAACCCTTGCCGCCGTGATGACCGTCTTCGATGTATTTCTTGCCGTTGTCCCACGCGCCACCGGCGTTGCTCAGGTAGTTGGCCATCAGTTGACCGGTGAGAATCACGCCCGCCAAGAACGCGCCGAGTGCGGCGTAGCCGATGCCAAAACCGATGATCACGGGTGTGAGCACGGCGAGCAGGGCGGGTGTCGCGAGTTCGCGCAACGACGCCGCCGTGCAGATGTCGATCACGGGGCCATAGTCGGGTTGTTTCGTGCCGGCCATGATTTTCCCGTCTTTGAATTGGCTGCGAACCTCTTGCACGACCACACCTGCGGTTCGACCCACGGCGCGGATCGCGAGCGCCGAGAACATGAAGGCGATCGAACCACCGACCAACAGACCGATGAATGTCTTTACATCCGAGACATTGATCTGTGTTTCAACGGCCGTGAAAATCGCCGAACCCTCGAGTTTGTTGCCCGCGGCATCCTTCAACGCGAGTTCGGCGGCGATCGTCTCGATGTACGAGGCGAACAACGCGACCGCGGCGACGACCGCCGAACCGATGGCGAACCCCTTCGTCACGGCTTTCGTCGTGTTGCCAACTGCGTCGAGGCTGACCAGAATCTTGCCCGTCTCACCCTTGAGTTCGCCCGACATCTCGGCGATACCCGCCGCATTGTCAGAAACGGGACCAAACGTGTCTTCCGAGACGATGACACCCGTCGTGGCGAGCATGCCCATGCCGCACAACGCGACGAGATACAGCGAGAACTGAATGTTGCCGCCACCCATCCAAAGGGTCGTGCCGAGCGCGACGGCGATGCACAAGATCGCATATACCGAAGATTCGAGGCCCGATGCGGTGCCCGAAAGCACGACCGTTGCCGGGCCGGTCTCCGAGGATTCGGCGATTTCTTTGACGGGACCATACTCGGTGCCCGTGAAATACTCGGTGAGACGACTCAGAACCTGGGCCAAGATCAATCCAACGAGTACGGCACCGAAAACGCGCCATCCTGCGTTGCTGAAGCCCGACTTTTCAAGTTTGTCGTTGCCGACGTAATAATTGGCCAGCCCGAAGGTGCCGACCACCGTGATCAGACCCGCTGTCAGAAAGCCGCGGTTGATCGGTTTCAACGCGTTCGTTTCGCCATCTTTGGCGCGCACGGCGAACACGCCGGCGATCGATGCGACGACGCCGATCGCGCGCGCGGCCAACGGAAAGACGAGACCAAGTGCCGGGTTCGAACCGATCGAGTTGAACGCGGCGACACCGAGAATTATCGAAGCCACCAGCGTGACTTCGTAACTTTCGAACAGGTCGGCCGCCATGCCCGCGCAGTCGCCGACGTTGTCACCGACGTTGTCGGCGATCACGGCGGGGTTGCGCGGGTCGTCTTCGGGTATGCCCGCTTCGACTTTGCCGACAAGGTCGGCGCCGACGTCGGCCGCCTTGGTGAAGATTCCGCCACCGACGCGCAAGAACAAGGCGAGCAACGAACCGCCAAAACCGAAACCGACGAGCATCGCCGAACTCGTGTTTTGAAACAAAGCGATGATCAGCGTCGCACCCAACAAGCCCAGGCCGACGGTGAACATGCCCGCCACACCGCCGGTGCGAAATGCAAATTGCAATGCCTCGCGCATCGACCCGCGACGAGCCGCCGCCGCTGTTCGCACATTGCCTCGTGTCGCCAAAGTCATGCCGATGTATCCCGTCAAGCCCGAGGCGACGCAACCCAACACGAACGAAATCGTTCGGTACAAACCCGACGACACAAACGACAACGCAGACTCGCCGTTCGGCTTGTCGATCGCCACCGAAGTCAGAAACACGACCGCGCCCACGGGCACCAGAATCGTCCCGATCGTGCGGAACTGTCGTTTCAAATATGCCCAAGCCCCGACTTGAATCGCTCGGGCGATGTCCTTCATTTTGTCGGTGCCCTCGTCTTGCCGCAGCACCGTGACCATCAGATACCAGCCCACCAAAAGGGCCAAAACCGCCGACCCTCCCGAGAGCCACAAAATGAGCCACTCACCACCCTTGAGGGTGAAGTCTTGCCAGCCGCCTTCAGATGCGAGTAGTGCGCTCACTTGTTGTTTCTCCATTTTTTGCGCGGTCGGCGAACTTGCCGAGCCGTTTATGTGTCTCGGAAAGTATAAAGAATCGGCCCGTATCCGTGCGAATGCTGTCACTCTGTAGTTCGATGAGACACGGTTCACGCTGGCGAAGGGCCACAAATGTCGGTCGTTTGGGGGCTTACTACTAGCGTTGGATTGGCAGATATGGCGCAAGTAATCACCAAATCAAATCGTTCGCGTGGTCCGGTCACGGGAACTGCGCTGGCTTCGCGCGAGAAACGCCCGTTTCTGATCGACCTTTATTCGACCGCGGTGGGCAAGAAATTTGCGATGGCGATATCGGGCATCGCCCTGATGGGTTTCGTCTTGTTCCACATGATCGGCAACCTGAAGATGTATCTCGGCGCAGCCGAACTGAACAACTACGCCGAATTCTTGAAGCGACTGCTCTATCCGTTGGCACCCAAGGGCGCCGTGTTGTGGGTCTTCCGCGGCGGTCTGTTGGCGATGCTCGCGCTGCACTTGCACGCCGCATGGTCGCTGACGGTCCTGAATCGCCGGGCTCGTCCCGTCAGATATCAGTCCCCGCGCGATTATGAAGTGGCGAACTTCGCCAGTCGCACGATGCGTTACAGCGGTCTGATCGTGCTCGCATTTTTGGCCTGGCACTTGCTCGATCTGACATTCGGCGTGGTCAACACGGTCGGTGCCGACGGCACTTTCGTGCGCTCCGAGGTTTACGCGAATGTCGTGCGCAGTCTCGGGCGTTGGCCGGTCGCGTTGTTTTATGTGCTCGCCAACTTGCTGTTGGGCATTCACCTTCGGCACGGGGCATGGAGCATTTTTCAATCATTGGGATGGAACAACCCGCGGTTCAACTCTTGGCGCGGGGCGTTCGCGACGGCGTTCGCGGCGATCGTGGTTGTCGGCAACATCTCGTTTCCGCTCGCGGTGCTCGCGGGCATCGTGTCATAGGCGGGGTCAAACAAATGAGCGCGACACTGATTTCGAAAGTTCCGGCGGGCGCCCTGCCCGACAAGTGGGACAACTACAAGGCCGACGCCAGACTCGTCAACCCGAACAACAAACGAAAGTTCAAAATCATCGTCGTCGGCACGGGCCTGGCCGGCGCATCGGCGGCGGCGACGTTGGCCGAACTCGGGTACCAAGTCGACGCATTCACATTTCACGATTCGCCCCGTCGCGCCCACTCGATCGCCGCCCAGGGGGGCATCAACGCGGCGAAAAATTATCGGGGTGACGGCGACAGCATCAATCGATTGTTCATCGACACGATCAAAGGCGGCGACTTTCGCAGTCGCGAGAGCAATGTGCATCGTTTGGCCCAGGTCTCGGTCGACATCATCGACCAGATGGTCGCCCAGGGCGTGCCGTTCGCGCGCGAATACGGTGGCATGCTCGAAAACCGAAGTTTCGGTGGCGCCCAGGTAAGTCGCACTTTCTATGCCCGTGGTCAAACGGGTCAGCAACTTTTGCTCGGCGCATACCAACAGTTGTCGCGACAAATCGGGCTCGGCGGAGTCCGATTATTCAACCGAACCGAACTGGTCGACGTCGTCGTCATCGACGGTCGCTGCAGCGGCATCGTCGTGCGCGATTTGTTGACCGGCGAGATCACTTCGCACGCGGCGCACGCGGTCGTCATCGCCACGGGCGGCTACGGCAACGTCTACTTCTTGTCGACAAATGCGATGAACTGCAACGTCACGGCGGCGTGGCGGGCGCACCGACGCGGGGCGATGTTCGCCAACCCGTGTTTCACCCAGATTCACCCGACCTGCATTCCGCAAAGCGACGAATCGCAGTCGAAACTCACGCTGATGAGCGAATCTTTGCGCAACGACGGGCGCATCTGGGTGCCCAAGAACCCCGACGACTCGCGACCCGCCGAACAGATTCCCGAAAATGAACGCGACTATTACCTCGAGCGCCTTTACCCGAGTTACGGCAACCTGGCGCCGCGCGACATCTCGTCGCGCGCGGCCAAGCGGCTCGTCGACAAGGGACACGGGGTCGGCCCGTTGAAGAACGGCGTGAACCTCGATTTCTCCGCGGCGATCGCGCGGCTCGGGCGAAGGACCGTCGAGGAGCGGTACGGAAACTTGTTTCAGATGTACGAGCGCATCGCCGGCGAAGACCCGTATTCGACGCCGATGCGCATCTATCCCGCGACGCACTACACCATGGGCGGGCTGTGGGTCGACTACGAACTCGGCACCACGGTGCCGGGTCTTTACGCCGCGGGCGAGGCGAACTTCTCCGATCATGGCGCGAACCGTCTCGGCGCGAGCGCGTTGATGCAAGGTTTGGCCGACGGGTACTTCGTCTTGCCGTACACGATCAGCAACTATCTGGCTCCGCTGCTCAACAAACCGGTGCCTTCGACCGACCACCCGGCGTTCGCGCAAGTCGAGACCGAGGCGCGCCAAAGATTCAAGTCGTATCTGGGCGTGCAGGGCACGCGCTCGCCGGATTGGTTTCATCGCCAACTCGGCAAGATCATTTGGGACTATTGCGGCATGGAGCGCACGCAACAAGGCCTCGAGAAGGCCCTTGCAGAATTGCCCGCGCTCTATGGCGAATTCAAAAAAGACCTGCGGGTCACCGGCACGGGCGAGAGCGTCAACCAGACCCTCGAAAAGGCCGGCCGTGTCGACGACTTCTTTCAACTCGGAATGTTGATGTGTCGCGACGCGCTCGATCGCCAAGAGAGTTGTGGCGCGCATTTTCGCAGCGAATACCAAACCGAGGACGGCGAGGCGATGCGCGACGACCAGAACTTCTGCCATGTCTCGGCCTACAACTGGACGGGCGACCCGATGGCCGCCGAGTTGAACAAGGAGCCGCTCGTCTATGAGACGGCGCATCTTGCGAGCAGGAGTTACAAGTGACGCAGTTGAAAGATTTGACGCTGAAAGTTTGGCGACAAAGCGGCGCCGACAACCCCGGCTACTTCGAGACGCACAAGGTCGAAACCGTGAGCGACGAGGCCTCGTTCTTGGAAATGCTCGATCAATTGAACGAGCGTCTGATCGGTGAAGGCAAAGAGGCGATCGTCTTCGACCATGATTGCCGCGAGGGAATCTGCGGCACCTGTTCGTTGATGATCAACGGGCGCGCCCATGGTCCGCAACGGGCGACGACGACATGTCAACTGCACATGCGAACATTCAACAGCGGCGACGAGATCGTCATCGAACCGTGGCGAGCCGCGGCGTTTCCGATCATCAAAGACCTGATGGTCGACCGCTCGTCATTCGACCGCATCGTCGAAGCCGGCGGATTCATCACCGCTCCCACGGGCGGCGCACCCGACGCAAACTTGATTCTCGTTCCCAAACCTGTCGCCGACGCGGCGATGGACTCGGCCGCGTGCATCGGTTGCGGTGCCTGCGTCGCCGCGTGCCCCAACGGCGCGGCCAACCTGTTCACGGGCGCCAAGATCGCACACCTCAATGTTCTGCCACAGGGTCAATCTGAGCGATACAAACGTGCCGAGGCGATGGTCATGGCGATGGACGACCAGTTCGGTTCGTGCACCAATCATGGCGAGTGTTCGGCGGCCTGCCCGAAAGAAATTTCGCTTGATGTGATCGCGACGATGAACTCCGATTTCAGAAAATCGAAGTCGAAGAATCGCAAGGCACTCAGTCGCAGTTGAGTCGCGCCCGAGTCGGGCTCGTGTCGCACCTGGGCCGCGCCCGAGTGGCTAGGCTCGCGTGAAGTCGGGGGAACAAAATGTTGGGCGATTTGGCGAACTGGGTGCAAGATGTGATCAATCAGTTCGGCTACTTCGGCGTGGCGTTGCTGGTGGTTCTCGAAAATGTTTTTCCGCCGATTCCTTCTGAGATTGTTTTGCCGTTCGCCGGATTCGTGGCGCAACGAGGCGCAACCGGCGCCGAAACGGCGGCAAACGGCGACACATCGGTTCTTGGCATGATGATCGCCGCAACCATTGGCTCCGTGGTTGGTGCTCTGATTCTGTATTTCATCGCCGCCGCGATCGGCCCCGAGCGGTTGCGCAATTTCATCGCGCGATTCGGTCGCTGGTTCGGGGTCATGCCCGCAGATTTGGCGCGCGCCGAGGCATGGTTCGATCGTCGTTCGGTGGCTGCGGTCTTGGTCGGGCGGTGCGTGCCGTTGATTCGATCGATCGTTTCGATACCCGCTGGTTTTCGGCGAATGAACCTGTCGAGTTTTGTCGTGTTGACGGCGCTGGGCAGCGCCGCTTGGAACATCGCCTTGATCGGCGCCGGCGCGGTTTTGGGCGACCAATGGGAACGCGTCGGTGAATATGTAGGTGTGTTTCAGTGGCTCGTGATCGCGGCGATATTGCTGCTGGTCTTTCGGTTCGTGCTGTCGAAATTTCAGAACCGTCGAAGAAGCCCCCAGATCTAGCGCCCGACGATGCAGGCATCTGACCTCAAGCCGGTTGCGGTGACGATGCGAAACAATGCAACCGAATCGGTGCATCACGGCGCGGTCGTTTGCCTCGCGCCCGACGGTTCGATCGCGTTTGGCATCGGTTCGCCGCACGCGATCGTGTTTCCGCGATCTTCGACCAAGCCATTCTTGGCCACGACAATGGTCTCGGCGGGTTTGCGCCTGCCGGCAAAACTGTTGGCCCTGGTCTGTGCAAGTCACGACGGTCGTCCCGAGCACCTGCAGGCCGCCCGCGAGATCTTGTCGATCGCCGGTCTCACCGAATCGGCGTTGCAGAACACCAAAGATTTGCCGCTCGATGAGGACGCGGCGCGCGAGGTCGTTCGCAGTGGCGGCGGCCCGACTTCGCTGCAAATGAATTGCTCGGGTAAACACGCCGGAATGTTGGCCACCTGTGTCGCCCGTGGTTGGGCCCACGACGAGAGTTATTTGAACCCGCAAAGCCACCTTCAGTCGTTGATCACCGCGACGATGCCGGAACTGATCGGCGAGGAGGTCGCCAATATCGTCGTCGACGGTTGTGGGGCGCCCGCACATTCGATGACGCTTGCGGGCCTGGCCCGTGGGTTTCGTGCCGTGGCGATGGCGAAAACCGGCTCGTCAGCGCGAGAGGTCGGTGAGGCGATGCGTTCGCATCCGCTGATGGTGGGCGGGCCGACTCGTGATGTCACGCTGTTGATGCTTGGTGTTCGCGGGTTGATCGCCAAAGATGGTGCCGAGGGCGTTTTCGCCGCCGCTTTGCCCGATGGTCGCGCGGTTGCGTTGAAAGTTGGCGACGGTGCGAACAGGGCCCGCCCGCCGTTGATGCACGCCGCGTTGCTCGCCCTCGGTGTCGATATTTCTGCCGTCGACCCCCGCGCCTTCGAGTCGCCAATTTTCGGTCACGATCGGGTTGTTGGCGAAACTCGCGTGTTGGATAATCTGCTCAAGTAGTGACGCTGCACCTGCAAACACAAAACTTTTTGAATCTTTTTGCCGCACGGCCCGAGCCGCCGCTCGAACAGATGACACCCAACGAGGCGCGCGAAATGGGCCTGCGTTACTACATTCCGAGCACTTTCCCGATTTTCTCGATGCGCGATATCGACGCGGGTGGTGTGCCGGCGCGTCTCTATCTGCCGTCGGCCGAAAAAAATTTGGGCCTGTGCGTTTTCATTCACGGCGGCGGATGGGTGATCGGCACGCTCGACGGTTATGACGACACCTGTCGTCGCCTCGCCGTGCAGTCGGGTTGCGCCGTGTTGAGCATCGATTATCGGTTGGCGCCGGAGTTTCCGTTTCCGACGCCGCTCGAAGATTGTTTGACGGCGATCCGTTGGGTCAGCGACAACGCCGCAAAACTGGGTTGCGATGCGAGCCGGATGGTCGTGTGCGGCGACTCCGCGGGTGGCAACCTCTCGACGCTCGTCGCCCAGCATTCGGGTGTCGATCTGAAAATGCAGTTGCTGGTTTATCCCGCTGTTGACGCCCGGTGCCTGACCGCGAGTTATCGCAACAACGGCGACGGCTATTTGTTGACCGCCGCGGCGATGGAGTGGTTCTACGGTCACTATCTTTCGGGTGGCAAGGGAAGCGTCGATGATCCGCTCGTGTCGCCGCTTTTGGCCGATGAGAAACTTTTGGCGAAACTGCCGCCGACTCTCGTGATCACCGCCGAGTACGACCCGTTGTGCGATGAGGGCGAGCAATACGCCCTGAAATTGTCTTCGTTGGGTGTGCCGACGAGTTGCGTTCGCTATCGCGGGCAGATTCACGCCTTCTTGAACTACGGCATTCTGATTGACGACGGCTATCTGTTGATCGCCCAGTTGGCCGACGCGATTCGCCGCTCCTGCGCCGCCTAATTGAAATTTCGCAGATTGCTTAGTTGATCGTCTCGCCCGTGCGATCGTGCGGCGCAAAAAACCTGCGAATACTCGGCACAAAATGTTCGAGCGGTGCGCTCGTGTACGACGGGTCGAACGCGACCTGGTCGTATTTGGCGCAGAACTCGGCGGTGTAGTCGAAGTATTCGCTATCGCGATAATTTTCGCGGGCGTTGGGGTCTAATCCGATGTGTTGCCAAAAGTAATAGCCCTGAAATATGCCGTGGTGGGCGACCAGCCAGTGGTTCGCTTTCGAAACCGCCGGCTCGACGATGGCCGCGGCCACCGCCGCGTGGTTGTATGGCGAGAGGTTGTCGCCGATGTCGTGCAATAGCGCGCACAACACATATTCTTCGTCGCGACCGTCGCGTTCGGCGCGGGTGGCGGTCTGCAGACAGTGCTCGAGTCGATTCACGGGAAACCCGCCGAAGTCGTGTCGCAGATACTCGAGTTGCTCGATGATTCGATCAGCGACCCGCGCTTGGGTGGTCTCGAGCTGGACCATGATGTTGTCCCAATCTTGTTTCGTAGATTCGCTGAACGCGGTGAAAGTGGCTCTGGTCGTCGAGTCGATTGTCATGGTTTGAGACTAGGTCGCGGAGTTCGAGGCATTTTTGTTTGTGTGTCTGATTTGCGGCGACCGGTGTGTCGGGGGTCACGAAAACGGCTATTTTGCGCCGTTTTGGCGGGTATCCACAAATTGCTCTGGGGCGACTAATATGTTCGCTTGTGCAGGATATTCCTGCAGAAAAGAGGAATTGGAATGGGTTTTTGGACTAACTTCGGAGAACTTGTTCTCTTGGCAGTCCTGCTCGGCGCAGTCACGACCGTAGTTGATTCGGTGCTTGGCCTCGTCGGGTTGGGGGCAATGATCAAGAAGATCCCGGTCATCGGATCGAATTGGAGTCTCGTCGTCAGCATTCTGATGATGGCGGTGCTCAACTACGATGCCGTTGCTTACTGGGGTATCGACATGGGCGATAGTTGGGGTGGCTGGATGAGTTACGTCGCAAACGGCGCAATCATCTG
>VFZD01000028.1 GCA_016871295.1 Actinomycetota bacterium
GGATGAAGCGCGGTGTGCCCCTGACCGGCCAACTCTTTGGCCGTCGCCTCGAGTTCGGCGTCGTCGAGCGTCATCACCAGCCACGCGGTTCTTAAACCGGGCATCAACTCGCGCACCCGATCGACGGTCTGACGACGAAACGATGAGATCAACCACCGATCAACAGAGCCGCGCCGCCGCAAAAACTCGACGACTCTTCCCGTTACGTTTTCTTGCGGATCAAAGTCGAGCTCTTTGGCCTCGTTCTTGATTTCGATATTGACCCACATCTCGCCGCACGCGTCTATCGCCTCGCCCAAAGTCGGAATATGGCTGGGCAGGTCTTTCTTCTCGGTTTTGATTATCGCCCTGCCGTCTTTGAGCACGGGATCGTGATTGACCACGAGTTCACCGCTCGCGCAAAGCCGCACATCGAGTTCGACCGCGTCGGCGCCCATCGCCAGCGCGCGGGCAAATGCCATCGTTGTATTTTCGACCTCGGCCTTTGAAGCGCCACGGTGCGCCATTACCTGGGTCACGCTCGCAGGCTACAAGAAATCTTTGATCGACCTATTGCGAACCTAAGAAATGCTCTCTAGTCTGAGCGCAAGTTAAAGCAAGGAGAATTCGAAATGTCTTTTCTGGCAACAAGCCTGGCCCTCGGTTCCGCGGATTACTCATGGAGACGAGAGGCTTCCTGCAAAGACACCGACCCCGAACTCTTCTTTCCGATCGGCACGACCGGTCAGGCGTTGATCCAAATCACCGAAGCCAAAGTCGTCTGCAATGACTGCGCCGTGCGCGCAAAATGTCTCGACTTCGCCCTCGAGACCAACCAAGACTGGGGTATTTGGGGCGGCACATCGGAAGACGAGCGCCGCGATATCCGTCGACGACGCGCCGCCGAGCGTCGCAATGCGCGCCTGATGGCCTGACTTTTCACCGAAACCGAGCGCGAACGGTTGGAGTCTTTGGTTCGACCACGGTGCCCCGACCTTTAACGGCGACAACCAGTTCTTTCGTCGAATCAGACTCGGTCTCGCCGTGCTCGTGAGCAATCTCGGCGAGTGCCGGCATGAGACGAGCCGAAAATCAGCTGCCAAAACCCATCTTGCGATCGCCGTCCGGCGCACCGAATTCGACGAACGCGATTTTTGCCGCGGGAATCGCCGTTTCCTTGCCCCGTTTGTCGGTGATCCACAAAACGGCCGACTTGCCTTCGAGCGCCGACTCGACGGCAGCCCTCGTCTTGGTGATCGACTTTTCGTCGTCGGGCATTTCGAGTGAGATCTCCCGCGGGGCATGGGTCACGCCGATTCGAATATCCACTTTCCTCTTCTTTCTCTGCCAGGATTTTTTGCTCTGTTCGACTTCCACACTAGGCGCACGATACCAAGTCGCGCGACGCCTGTTTTTCAATTGACTTTCAGCGCGGCACTGAACACTTTTTTGGGCTTCATGTCTTCGGCGATTCGCCTGGCGAGTTGCGCGAAAATCACCCCGACCTCAGAATCAGGTTGAACCGCGGCGATCGGTCGGCCCGTGTCGCCGCCTTCGCGCAGGTCCTCGACCAACGGAATCTGCGCCAACAGCGGCACGCCGAGTTCATCGGCGAGCATTTGCCCGCCGCCGCTTCCGAACAATTCGTAACGTTGCCTGTCTTCACCGACGAACCACGACATGTTTTCGATGATTCCGCGCACGGGAAGATTCACTTTCGCCGCCATCGCCGCCGATAGGCGCGCGACTTTTTGCGCCGCGGCTTGCGGTGTGGTCACGACCAGCACCTCGGCACGCGGCAGGTATTGACTCAGGCTCAAAGCGATATCGCCCGTGCCCGGCGGCATGTCGATCAGCAAGAAGTCTGGTTCATCCCAAAAAACATCGGTGAGAAACTGTTCGAGCGCCTTGTGCAACATCGGTCCGCGCCAAACAACCGCCTGACCATCTGGCACGAAGTAACCGATCGAGATGCATCGCACGCCCCAGGCCTCTGGCGGCAAAAGCATGCTGTCGATCACGACCGGGTCGCGATCGGTGCCGAGCATTCGCGGAATCGAATAACCATAGATATCGGCATCGACCACACCGACTTTGTAACCGGCATTGGCCAGGGCGACTGCCAAGTTCGTCGTCACGCTGCTCTTGCCGACCCCACCTTTGCCCGAAGAGATGAGTATCGGTCGGGTTTTCGACCCCGGTTGGGCGAACGGAATTTTTCGCCCTTCCGCATGCCCCTGACTCGGGTTGCTGCCCGCGGACGCCGCAGGGTTGCCGTGCACGAGTTCGCGCACCTTGGCCCGCTCGGCATCGTTCATGACACCAAAGTTGATCGCGACATCGCCGACACCATCAAGCCCGCGCAAAGCCGAATTGACCCGCGTCTGGATTTCATTTCGCAACGGACAACCGGCGATCGTCAAAACGACGGTCAGCGAAACCGACCCCGACGGGCTGATTTTGAGATCGCGCACCATGCCCAAGTCGACAATCGAACGATTCAGTTCCGGGTCTTGAACAGGACGCAACGCGTCTGTGAGTTGCTCGGTGGTTGGCAAAGACATTTTTCTCGCTCGTCCGTTCTGAAGTCTCAAAAAATTAACACTATGGCTATAGGTAGAATATCTGTCATGACGCGAAAAGCCCCGACTGCGAACCGCAAGTCGCCGTCTGTCGGCGACACGCGCAACGCCGAAAGGACGCTGAACGACACCGACTTCACCACCACGGTGTCGGCAATCACATCGGCGTTCGGTGATCCGACTCGACGCGCGATTTATCTGTTCACTCGCGAATCAACGGACGGTGTTACCGCGAGCGAGGTCGCCGAAAAATTCGAATTGCACGCGAACGTCGCACGCCACCACCTCGACAAACTCGCGGCCGGCGGCTATTTGGAGGTACAGATCGACCGTCAAGACGGCGCCGGTGCCGGTCGTCCATCGAAGCTCTATACCGCGACTGGTCCGACTCAAACCCTCGCCTTTCCGGTTCGAAGCGACGACTTGGTACTTTCACTGTTGGGTGAGGCACTCGCTTTGTTGACACCTCAACAAGCCACCGCGATGGCCGAAGAAGTCGGTCAACAATATGGTGTCGCCATGGCCACCAGCCTCACGGGTGCCGATGTCGGTAAGACCCAACGCTCTTTGCGAACCGCGCTGCAGGCGGTCGCCGACGCGCTCACCGCACACGGCTTTGCCGCTCACACCGACCAGCGCAACAACCAGCTTCGCATCGTCAACAATCACTGCCCGTTCGGCAAACTGGCGATCGAACACCCGGTGATCTGCGCGGTAGATCGTGGCATGGTCAAGGGCATGTTGACCGCTCTCTACGGCGACACCAACCCCGAATTGTCGTCGTCGTTGCCCAACGGCGACACGTTTTGCGCAACGACTATCTAGTCACCCCAAAAACGCTGCTCCAAAAACGGATCACCGTACATGTGGTAACCGTTTTCCTCCCAGAAACCCGGGGCGTCTCCGGGAATGAGCTCTAATCTGCGCAGCCACTTCGGCGACTTCCAGAAATACAACTGCGGAATCAGCAGTCGCACCGGTCCGCCATGTATCGGGTCGATGTCCGCGCCCTCATATTGATATACGACGAGCGAGTCATCGCGCATGATTTCGGCGAGCGGAAGATTCGCCGTGTAGCCGTGCTCGGCATGACCCATGACGTGCGTCGCATTTTTTTGGATACCCGCGCGCTCGAACAAATCACGCACGCGCACACCCGTCCATGTCGTGTCGAACTTCGACCATTTGGTGACGCAGTGGATGTCGGTGGTCAAAGTCGTCGCCGGCATCGAGCGCAACTCGTCGAACGAGACGACAAATGGCCTGTCGACCAGGCCGTCGATCGTCAAAGACCACTCGCCCGGTCCATAAGTCGGCACATCTCCGACATGCAGAACAGGGAATCGATCGGTCAGATATTGGCCAGGCGGCAGGCGGGATTTGTCGTAACCCTTGGCCTCTAACTCGCCTCTGTTTCTGTCGAAAAAACCCATTGGTCAATTCTGCCTTGATTCTCGCCCCGGAGCATCGGTTTAATTTCACTGCATGCGAAACAGTAACTTCTCGTTGTGACAATTTTCTTGGTTCGGCACGCCAAAGCGGGCAAGCGAAGCGAATGGCACGATGACGATTCATTGCGTCCGTTGAGCAAGACCGGTTGGGCGCAAGCCGAAATGCTCGCCGAAAAATTCGCCAGGTTGCGCGTCACGAATCTGATCTCGAGCCCGGCGACACGATGCGTCCAGACGCTCGAGCCGTTGGCAAAGATCAAGAATCTGAAGATAACGACCGATCGACGCTTGATCGAGCTCGGCGACTTGAAGGAAATGCTGGAAATTGCCGAGGAGGTCGAAGACTCGTCGGTCATGGCGAGCCACGGCGACATGATCCCCGAGTTGATCAAGATGCTGCAACGACGCGGGATGAAAATCGAGACGAAACCCGACTGGCGAAAGGGCTCTGTCTGGGTCGTTGAACGAACCAACAAAGGTTTCGAGTCTGCCTCGGCCTGGCCGCCGCCGCAGATAGACGAAGACTGAGCGCCCCGGGTCGCCCGCTCAGCCGCCCAAAGCCGCGTCGACTTCGGCGACGATCGAATCGACAAAGCCCTTCACCTCGGCGGGTGGATTGTTCTGTGCACAGATTGTCAACGCCTGTTTGGCGCCCTGCGCATCGTCGGCCAACCTGAATCTGGCGATGCCCAAGAAACAGTGGGCGTCCGCATAACTCGCATCAATCGAGATCGCCCGCTGCAGATCGCGCGAGGCCGATTCAAACGCGAGTTTTTTGACCTCGTCACCCGCGCCACGGGCGATCAGGGCAAGAAGCCACGCTCGATATGTGAGCGCCTCGACATTGTCGGGATCTACCGACAAAACCGTGGTGTAAAGTTCGATCGCCGCCTGCGGGTCGACGAAGTTCGTCGCCCGTGCACGCGACAGTATCGACGCCGTCGAATCTTCAATCGATCCGGCGATTGATTCACCCGCGAGTCTTTGCCCCGATTGCTGGGCGACGAACCAACCGGCCAGACCCGCCACCACGAGCACCATAAACGCGACGAGCAAAGTTCGCCCACGCCGCCTCGGCGACGATTCGGGTGCGTGCTCGGCAAAAGACGAGTTCGAACCCGACGACTCGATCTGCCTGATTATCGTCGCAGCGCGCGAAACGTAGTCTTTGTGCAGCGCCTCGAAGTCTTGGTCGTCGAGATCGCCGAACTTGTGTTCTTGCTCCAAGTCGCGCAACGAGCGCAGCAAAAACTCGCGTTCTTGCTTGAGGGCTTCGAGATTCGTCGAACTGCCGCTCATGACTCGCGCTCATCGAGGGCCCGCGCCACGATCAACTCGTCGTCGTTCGATGGCGACGGCGGTCGATTGCCGCGCCATTTGGCGAAAGCAGAGAAAAGAACGAACAGCGAAAACACGGCGACGGCGACCGGAAGCGCCCACACCAAGGCGTCGAGCCCGTCAGCCCGCGGAACGAGCAGAACCTGGCCACCGAACCGTTGCTCGATGTAGCCCATAATCTCGTCGTCGGTTCGCAAGCCCGCGGCCACTTGTCGGGCAACCTCGCTACGAATCGCCTCGGCGGCCACGGCTCGTGACTCGAACACGCTCTCACCCGAACATGTCGGACACGCCAAATTCGATGTGAGCAAATCGATGCGTTCCTGCTGGGTCTTTGGCCCCCCGCCGCGATTCGCACCGAACACCAGCAGAACTCCGGCGACCAAAAACATCGCCAGCCAAATCGACCTGCGAGTTTTCACGAGGTGAAGTCCTCCCGCAACATCTCGACCTGGCGCCCGAGCAAACCTTCGGTCAGTTCGCCCGTGATCCGCAAACGAACGACGCCGTTGGGATCAATGATCCAGGTCTCGGGCACCCGCGCCACGCCAAACGCCACGGCGATCGCGCCATTGTCGTCGGTGACTTTCGACCAGTCGCCCCCGTTCCTGGCGAAAAAATCTCGGATCGATTCGGAACTGTCGTCGTTGATGATCGTGTACAACTCGGCGCCGTCGGGCTTTCTCGACTCGGCCTCGGCAAAGTCGACGAGCAACGGGTGCTCGTTGATGCATGGAACGCAGGTCGAATTGAAGAAGTTGAGCACGACCCATGATCCTTTGCGGCGTTCGAGCACGAACGACTCGCCGTCGATCGTGCGGCTCGAAATCGCGGGCGCCGGTTGACCCAGCAATGGCGACCTGGCGACGGTGTCGTTGTCGGGTTCGGCGACCAACAACACGAGGAAAAACATTGCGACGACGACGCCGACCGCGGCCGATACGAACTTCACCAAATTTTTCGATTTCACGACCGACCAACTTCAACCGGTGCACTGGTCGGCTCGGTCGGCTTGCGTCGTCTCCCGGGAAAGACCGCGAGCACGGTGCCGACGGCCATCAACGCGGTGCCGATCCACAACCAAACAATCATCGGCTTGATGAAAACTTTGATGCGCGCCTCGTTCGCGTCTTGTCGCACGGGCGGCTCGAGCGTCAGATATACATCGGCCGTCAACGAAGTTCGCACCGAAGGGGTGCCGACATTCATGCCGATGCGGGTGAACTTGGTTATCGCCGGGGCGTAGATCTTTCTTCCGTCCACCAATACGAGCGCCTTGACGCTGATGCTGCGATCGTCGCGAACCTCGACGACGTCGCGCAACTCGAAAGTGTGGCCCGCGAATTGCGCCTCGACATCTTGCACCAGAGACAATTCTTGACTTTTGCTGAAACTGTTCGATGCCCCCAGCGCCACGGCGATCAGAATCACGCCGAGGTGCACGATCATTCCACCGTTGGCCCGACCCACGAGACCCCGCCAACCTTGGCGTCGGGTCGCCAGCGAAACTTGTCGCAACGCCGCCCCCGCACTGACCCCGCCCAAAGCAAAAGTGAGAAGCGGGGCCAGTCCATACGCGCCGAACACGAGGCTCAGAATCAGCGCGCCCAAACCACACCATGCCGGCCAGAACAATCGGTCGCGCAGAGTCTCGGTCGTCGCTTTGCGCCACGGCAACACCGGTGCGATCGCCATCAGGGTCAACAATGCGAGCCCGATCGGCGTCGAGAGTCTGTCGAAGAATGGCGCGCCGACGGCGATCTGACGATTCTGCAGCGCCTCGACGATCAGCGGAAACACCGTGCCCAGCAAAACCACGAACGCGAACACCGCGAACAAGACATTGTTCGCCAAGAACGCCGCCTCGCGCGACAAAGGCGAATCGATGACCCCCGGACTTCGCAGTCGATCACCGCGCCAACCGATAAGACCGATCGAAACGACCAGCACGACCGCGAACATCGCCAAGAACCACGAACCGATGCCGCTTTCGCTGAACGCGTGAACGCTGTTGAGCACGCCCGATCGGGTCAAGAATGTGCCGAGAATCGTCAGACTGAAGGTCGCGACCAGCAACGAGATGTTCCAAACGCGCAGCATGCCGCGACGCTCTTGCACCAGCACCGAATGAATGTAGGCCGTACCCGTGATCCAAGGGAGAAGCGAGGCGTTTTCAACCGGGTCCCACGCCCACACGCCGCTCCATCCCAAGACTTCGTAACTCCACCAACTGCCCAGCGCGATGCCGAAAGTCAGAAACCCCCAAGCAAATAGCGACCAGCGCCGCGTCGCGACGAGCCAACCTTCGTCGACACGACCGGTGATCAACGCCGCGATCGCGAACGCGAACGGCACCGTCACGCCGACATATCCGAGATAAAGAATCGGGGGATGAAACATCACCAATACATGGTTCTGCAGCAGCGGGTTGGGGCCGGGGCCGTCGAGAACGCCCGGTGCGCCTGCAGCGAACGGATTGGCGGGAAAAAATGAAACCAAAAAGAAAAAAGCCGACACCACGAACATGACCCCCATCGCCCACGATGCGATCGGGTCATGCATTCGTTTGCGCACCCAATAAGCGACCGCCAGCGTGTAACCCGCGAGCACCAGAACCCACATCAAGATCGACCCTTCGAGCGCGCTCCACACCGCGGCGAAGTTGTAGAGCGCGGGCGTCGACCACGAGCCAACCTTCTGCACATACGCCAGCGAAAAATCTCGGGTGATCATCGCGTATTCCATCGTCGCGAACGCGCCCACCGACGCCGCGAAAATCAACACGGCGAATCTGGGTATGAGACGAATCACCTGTTGGTCGCTTCTTCGCGCGCCCGTGAACGCGGCGAACGCGCCGAAGACCGCGCCGATGAAACCGACTAGTAAAAATGCACGACCGAGCGTGCCGCTCACCCCTGTGCTAGCGAGCATGCCGCGCTTCCCGAGGCTTCAAAACGTTCGGTGTTTTTTTCGACATATTCGTTCGAATGTTTGACTTCGATGCGATTCGATTCGAAAACACCTTCGACCATCCGTCCATGGGCAACAACGGCGATGCATTCTTGAAAAACCCCGCCCGGGTCGCCGCTGTAGACCACGTCGATCGACTTGTCGTTGAAAGTCATCACGAACCGCGTCTTGGTTTCGGTTTTCTTCAAAGAGTTCTGCTCGACGGTGCCCTGCACCCGCAGCCGACTGGTCGTCTCACAACCCTCGCGAACCCCGATCTCGTCGACATTGCAGTAGTAGTCGATGGCCGAAGTCAAGAACTGCGTGACGATCACGATGCCCCCGACCCCGAGAAGACTCAGAATGATGACCGGCAACCATCGGCGCCTGGCCCGCGCACCCGACGACGAACCGCGGCTCGTTTCGTCGGGTTGATCCGGCGGGCGCGGCGAGAGATCCATTACAGCCAGGTTTTGTCTGAATCAGAAACCCCACCCGATGACTTTCTTCCCCGACGAAGGGTCACCAAGGCAAAAACGACCATCGACCCGAGGGTCACGAGATACGAACCGAAAATGAATCCTGCATCCTTCATTTAGTTCGTGCTCCCCTCGGCTCGTCGGTTGGCGATCGCCGTGTCGAGACCACGCCTGTTGACGACATCGAGCAAGAGCATGGTGCGTTGACGATGCAGTACCAGCCAAAAAAAGACGAGCGTGAAACCGACCACGCCGCTGAACAAAGTGAAAAGCATCAAGTCATCGAGTTTCACGTCGCCGCTCGGGTTGAGCACGGTCGCACCCTGGTGCAGACTGCGCCAGATCACCACGCTGAAGTGCACGAGCGGAATCTCCAAAACCGCCAACAACGCGATGATCGCCGATCTTCGCGCGCGTTGCTCGGCCGAACCCTCGAGCCTGCGAACCGCCAGATAACCCAGATATGTCACGAACAAAAATGCGGTCGTCGTCAAACGCGGATCCCACTGCCAAAACTCACCCCAAGTAAGTCGGCCCCAAAGGCTGCCCGTGACGAGCGTGATCGCCATGAACATCACGCCGACTTCGGCCGAGGCTCCGGCGAATCTGTCGAAACCCATCGAGTGTTTTTTCCCGATCAGCCACGATGCCGAGGCGACCGCGGTGAGAATGAACGCAAGGTACGCGATCCATGCCGATGGCACGTGCACATACATGATTCGAACCGACTCGCCTTGAACAACATCCTGCGGTGTGAACACCAGGCCGCCGATGACGACCCACAGCATCACGAGAATCGCCAACAGTCCCAAAACTCGGGTCGCCCGCGTACCCGTCGCCGATGTCGATGTGACTAGTTGGGACATTTGGTCACTTCTTTCGATTTTGCAATCTGATCATTCGTCGATCAACGGACCAAACGCCAACGAACCGCCGACACCGAAGACTGCGGCAAAAACCGCCAGCAAACCAACCCACGCCCAACCCTCAGAAGTTTGCGCGCCGCCACTTGCGAAAGCCGCCTCGGTTGCCCTCGTCGCGGCGATGAGCACGGGCGCAACTACCGGCAACAACAGCAACGGCAGCAAAGTTTCGCGTCCTTTCGCACCAGCGGTCAAACCGCCATAAAGAGTACCAACGAACCCCAAACCAGTCGTCGAGCCCAACACGCAAGTGACCAACAACACGAGACCCGAGCCCGTCAGATCGACCCGATACAAGAGCATCGCGGTGACGAGCAGCACGAAATCGAGCACGATCAGTTTGATCGTTAGTGCAATCGCCTTGCCGAAGTAGACACCCGCCAGATCTATGCCGGCGACCCGCAACGAGTCGAGCGCCTGGTCGGCCGCTTCGACGGCGAACGATCGCTGAATGATGATCAACGAAGAAAACAGCGTCGCCAACCAAACCAAACCGCCCGCGACTCGCTGCAAAACATCGTCGTTGTCGAGCGCGAACGCGAACATGATCATCACGAGGCCGGCAAACGGCAGAACCTGATTCATGAGCACGCGACTGCGAAATTCGATCCGCAGATCTTTGATCAGCACCGCGCTGAAAACTCTGCCGTTGTTCGGTCGACTCATGCTTCACTCACCACGCCACTCGTCACCTTGAGTCTGCGGGTCGCCAACGCTTGGGCCCGATCAATTTCGTGGGATGCAAAGACGACGGTGGCCCCCGCGTCTCGCGCCGAACGGAGAGTCTTGTCCAGTTCGTCGCGCCCTTGGGCGTCAAGACCGGCATGCGGCTCGTCGAGCAACCACAGACGCGCACGGCGAACGATCAAAGTCGCCAACGCACAGCGGCGCCGCTGCCCAGCCGAGAGGTTCGAAATTTTCACGGCACTCAATCGCTCGGACAGACCCATCAATCGCATCGCCTGGGCGATGTCTTCGTTGCCCGCCCCGACCAACCTCGACCAGAAGCCGATGTTTTCGGCGACGGTGAGATCTTGGTAGAGACCGTTCGAGTGACCCAACAGTCCGACTTGTGATCGCACCGTCGCGCGATCTGACTTCAGGTCGACTCCGAGCACGGTTGCGTTGCCGCGCGCGATCGGCAGCAATCCTGCGCACGCCCGCAACAACGTTGTCTTGCCCGCGCCGTTCGGACCCTGCAACAAGATGATCTCGCCACTGTCAACACTGAACGTCGCACCGGCCACGGCGGGGAAATTGTCGTAGGCGATCACCGCGTCGACGAAGGAGATCACCTCACTCACCACGAAAAACCGGCTGACGCCTTTCTGAATCGGTCGATGCCCCGTAACATAAACACAACGCTATGGATTCTCGCACACATCCCGACAAGCCAAACGGTGATCCCGTACTCGCAAAGCGCGCGATCATCTCGAATTGGGCAAAACGCGCCACAAACTTCGGATATCTGCTTTTTGGTCTGTCGATGCTCGCGGTGGTCTGGGGTTTAGTGGTCGATTTCACCCCGGGCGTCAGCCGCGTGGCGACGATCGCGCTGATCGGCGGTTGCATTTTGCTCGCTCCTGCGATACTCGTGCAATACTCTGTCAAAGCCGCGGTGCGCGACGAACGGGAAAAGGGTTTTTTAGGCGAATCACCGCGAAATCGAGCGAATCGTCACAAAATTTCGAAGAGATAAACTGCAGTCATGCAGACTTCGACCGAACACCATCCTGCTTTCGAAGAATATTGCGAGTGCATCTTCGAACTTGAAGAAGACCACGTCGAGTTGATTCAGGCCCGAATCGCCGAGCGACTGAAGGTTTCGCGAGCGTCGGTTTCTGAAATGATCAAACGCATGGAGGTCGAGGGTCTTGTCAACCTCTCGGGGCCGCGAATCGCCCTCACCGAAAAGGGGAAAATCTTGGCTGAGGGCATCGTTCGCAAACACAGGTTGGCCGAATGTTTTCTGATCGATGTGCTGGGTCTCTCTTGGTCGACCGCTCACCACGAAGCCTGCAAATGGGAACACGTGATCACCGACGAAGTCGAGGTCGCCCTCGCCAAGATGCTCGGCAATCCGACGGCGTGCCCGCACGGCAATCCAATTCCTGGTTCTGACTACCGCAAGATGCTGCTCACCCCCCTGAACACGATCGATGCCGGCTCGTCATTCACGGTCGTGCGAATCTCCGAAGAACTGGAAGAAACAGATGGCGCGCTCGACAGGCTTCAGGCCGATGAGATTGTCCCTGGTCGGGTCGGAACCGTGAAACGCGTCGGCCCCGACGGCGTGACGGTCGTGATGGCAGATTCTTCGAGCAGCACCGAGACTCTCGTCGACTCCTTTATCAGCAGTCGTTTGCTCGTCACCACGCAAAAATAGCCTCGCGACGATGGGTGCAGTCGGGTCGTTCAGGTCGCGAGGCGTATTCGCCGTTTTCCTCGCCCTGTCGCTTGCTTCATGCGCGACGACGATCAACGATTCGGCGCCGACGACGAGCGCTGCGAACGGTTCATCGGGGGACGAATCATCGACGTCGAGTCACGACACTCGAACCTCGGTCGACAAGTCGCTAACCAGCAAAGACCTGCTGACGATCATGTTGAAACAAATCGACGAATTGAGCGTCGCGATGCAGAAATCAGATCGCAAGTCTGCGACCAAATCCTTGGAGCAGATCGACCTGCTCACGAAGATCGTCAGACCCAGACTGTCGAACTTGAGCGAACAGCTCGTGACCGATTTTGATCGGGTCGTGGCGCTGGCGAAAAGTTCGGTGGAGCGCAATCGACCCGCCGACGCCGACAAGGCCCTGCGTTTCTTGCCGTTGATTATCGACTCATTGAAAAATTTCTGAGCGTCGTCTCGTCAGGCGAGCATCGCCGAGGGCAACGGTCGACTATGAACGACGGACAGACGACGAGTCGACCGCGTCAAGGCGACATATAGCGCCCTCAAACCGTGTTGCTGTGCGTCGACTATTCGGGCCGGCTCGACCACGATCACGCCATCCAGCTCAAGACCTTTGACCACGCTCACGGGCACCACCGTGAGGGCAGACTCGATGCCCGCGATGCCCGCCCGACCATAATCGATTCGTTCTGCGTCGAGTGCTCGACAAAGTTCTTCGACCATTTCGTCGGGGCACACGATCGCCATGTTGCTGTCGCTCAATTCTCTATTGAGTCGCCGCACCTCGGCGATCACCTTGACAGACAATTCTTGCGGCCGGCAGTTCACGATTGTCGGGCTTTCGTCGCCGTCACGGACCGACAACGGTGAAGATTGTTTCGGCGCGGCGACCTTGAGCACACGAGTCGCCAATTCCATTATCTGTTTCGGTATTCGATAACCGACGCTCAAGTCAATGACCCGCACCTCGCCAGTGTCCGGCAGATTCGACAACACGTCTTGCCAACTCGCAGGCGCATGAACCGTGGTCGCCTGGGCGATGTCGCCGACGATCGTCATCGAACCGTTCAAAGACCTCCGCGAGATCATTCGCAACTGCATCGGCGAGAGATCCTGTACCTCGTCGATCATGATGTGCCCGTATGTTCGAACCTCGTCGGCTTCATTGATTCGACCGCTCCGTCTCGGTCGCGGACCCAAAACCGCCAGAGCCTCGTCGAGCACGGCGACATCGGCTTCGCTGAACTTCGCCTCGGCAAGCGTGGCGGCCCGGGCACGTAACAGTTTCTCGTATTCGTCGGCCGAAAAATATTTCTGCGCGGCCAGACGCAAAAGCGCCTTCGACGAATAGAGATCGTTCAGCAACTCTGCGGGGGTGAGAATCGGCCACATGTAGTTGATCACACTCTGGAACTCTTTCAAGTCACGCAAGGCATCGCGCGTGATCTCGAAATCCAGTTCTTTGTAGCGGCTCGATGCGATCATCGCCAGCACCACTTCGGTTTCAACCCAGTGATGGGCCGTGTTGTGCCTACGAAAACGGCGCTGTGCCTCGCGCACGATCGTCGCCGATTCGCCGCTGGTCAAACGCAGATACCCCGCACCAAAACCAATCTCGACATCTTTGCGCAACGCCCGTTGGCGATCGCCCACCGCCTTGGCCACCACCTTGGCCATGCGCGCATCGCCCTTGATATATGACACGTCTTCTGAATCTTTGGCCGAAAAGTCGTGACCACGCAGCAGGTCGGCCAACACGACCTGCTCTACACCCGCCTCGCCCAGCGATGGCAAGACTCGTTCGATATAGCGCAAGAAAACTCGATTCGGCCCGACCACCAAAACGCCTTGATCCTCCAACGGAAATCGATGCGTGTAAAGCAGATATGCCGCGCGATGCAACGCCACCACCGTCTTGCCCGTGCCCGGGCCGCCCTCCACAACCACGATGCCGTGCTGGGGTGATCGAATTATTTCGTCCTGCTCGGCCTGAATCGTCGCCACGATGTCGCCGAGTTGTCCGGTTCTACCGCGTGCCAGCACACCCAACAACGTGCTGTGCCCACGCAACTGCGCGACATTTTCTGTTTGGGTCGAATCAAGACCCTCGTCGTGTCCGACACCCAAATGGCCCGCGCCGAATAGTTCGTCTTCGATGCCGAGCAACTCTCGCCCCTGCACGGCGAAGTGTCGACGACGCGCCAAACCCATCGAGTCTCTTCCGGTCGCCCGATAAAACGGCTCGGCCACCGGGGCGCGCCAATCCACGACGACGGGTTCACGGTTCGAGTCTGAAACGGCGATTCTGCCGATGTGAAAACTTTCAAATTTTTCGGGAGATTCTGTGAGCCGGTCGATCCGTCCGAAAACAAGTGCGGCATCGCCCAAATCCAGTTGCTGCAGACGCCCGACCAGAACCTCGTCGAAAGCGTTGCGCTCGTATCGAGCCTGAAATGTGCCCCCGGTCGAGGCTTCGTTCATTTGACGAATCTTCCAGGCGTCGACACGGGTCTGCTCGAGGCAGGCGTAGGCGTTGTCGATATATCGCTGCTCTTCGGCCAATTCGGGGTGGTTTTGGGTCATTCAAACTCGCAGATCTCAAAAAAGGGGTTCATCAACTCTACCGACCAACTCGGGTTTTTGGTTTTCTGGGCAAAGTTTCTGATTTGTGCACACATCCGTGGACACTTCATCTATGTCGCATCCGAATCGTGTCCACCACAGAAATCTTCGCTCAATGTTCGTCTTGTGTTGGCTGTTGATCGGTGGCTGCACCAACGAAAACGACGAAGCGAGCCGCAACTCGCCTTTGTTTCGGGTCGCCAGCCCTGAACCGAGTCCAAGCACGAGTCAAGTTTTTGGCGTCGATTCCGCCACCGTTCCCCGACAAGTTTCGACCCTCCCGCAAACCGTGTCTGGTGATCCGTTCGATCTGCTCGAAGGGCAGTTCGTCGAAATCGACAAGTGGCGCGACGAATGCACCCGCAAACCGCGTGAGTGCAAGGTCGAAACATTCGTTTTGCCGAACTCGCCCTACGCCCGGCAGTTCACCGATCGGATGCAAAAATTCGCCAAGTACAACATTTACTCTCGGCCTGGCAAGGGCATGCGCTCGATCACAATCAACGGCATCGACCGCGATCGAACCACGACCACGGCTTTGATCCGCGGGTGCGTTTTCGATTCGACGATTCTCTTCATGGACGGTGCGATCTATGACGACAAGGTCATCTCGTCTCTGTCGATCTGGCGATTGCAGTGGCATAACAACCGCTGGTACCTGACCGATGTCACCGTCGAGCGACGCTTCTTTGACACCGACAAATGCGAGGAATCAAATGAAGGTTAGATCTCTGGCGCGCATTTTTGCCGCGATTTCGTTGGTGGTGATATTCGATGCCCGAGTCACCCGCCTCGAAGCCTCGAACACCGACGATTCGAACATGGTGCGCGATGTGTTTGGCGCGGTCGTCGACAAAACAATCATCGCCGGCGTGTTCGTCGGCGACAACGAAGAAACTGGTGAGTCGTCAAACTGCAGTTGGTCGCCGTCACTGCCCCGAGATTCGGGGCAAGGGCAGACCTACGGCGACGAAGTCGAGAGAACCGTCGACTCGATTTTGTTTCGTCTCTACGACCGAGATTGTCCGCAACAAGATACGGAAGTTTTTTGGATCGCCCAAATTCCACCCGAACGCATCGCGCGCAACGCCGCCAGCATCGCCTACGACAGAATCCCCGCACCGTTCGGCGAATTTGCCCCGCCCGCGCGACAAGGGGTGATCAACATCGGCACATGGTTCTGGGTCAGCAGTGCGATCTGGCAACCCAAGGTCGTGGTGGCATGGGTGCCGACACCCGCCGGCCCTGTGACGGCGACGATCACGGCCACACCATACAAACTCGTCTTCGATCCGGGCGACGGATTATTCGGTCTCGGCAAAAAAACTTGCGTCGGTCCGGGGCTGAAGTGGAACAAGCAATTCGGCGACTCGATGCCCTCGCCCTGCATGTACACCTATCGGCACTCTTCAAATGTCAGACCGGGCGGTCTCTTTTCAGCCACGCTGTCTATTGTCTGGCGGGTGACATGGCGGTCGAATACCGGCGCATCAGGCTCGTTTCCAGATGTAACAACATCTTCCTTGCATCAAATGCGCATCCGCGAGTTTCAGGCGCTGGTCACTGCTTGAGGCCGTCGGCACCAAGAATTATGAATCTTCTCGCGGTCTTGCTACCCTTGCGTTAGCGCCTTCGACAGTGAAGGCGTGAATCAAAGTAAAAGAAAGAAGCAAAAGTTATGCCAACCGGTACCGTGAAATTTTTCAATGATGAAAAGGGTTACGGATTTATCTCGCAAGCCAATGGTGAGCCAGATATCTTCGTGCACTTCTCGAACATTGAAGGCACCGGCCGTCGCACCCTTGTTGCAGGCCAAGAGGTCGAATTTGAAATCGGCCAAGGTCGCAAGGGCACCGAAGCCAACAACGTCCGCGCAATCTGATTCGTCCGTCCCGATATAGTTTCGGGGCGTGTCAACGTCAAAAGAGCAAATCCTGGTCGAACGCCGCTATGCGGCGGTTCTGGCGACGGTTTCTGACGGGGTTCTTGCCGACCTGGCCGTCGCCCTGCCCGAAAAACTGCGTGATCCGTTCGCCAAAGTGGCGGGTCTCCCGGCCGGGGCTCTCGACGATAAAGCCGGTCTAGGCGCGGCCATCCGCGCCGGCTTCACCGCACGCAAGTCGTACATCAACACGGGGGTGTTGTTGAGCGAACCCTGCACCGAGTTTTGCATCGAAGACCTGGGCAGCGCCGCCGACGACCCGAATGTCGAACACCTAAAGGCAACCCTGCCAAAGGCGATCGAAAAATTCGGCCTTGATGCCGCGCGTTTGATGGCGGTGCAATATTCGGTGAGCCTGAACGGCTTCAAACAGTTGATTCTTCAAGACGAAAGATTCGTCATCCCCAAGTCGGGCGTAGCGCAGCCCGAACCGACCGTGTTGCCGTTGCCGAAAGAAACCAAAGAGAAGGCCGAAAAACGCCGTCAACGTCGCGAACGACAAGAAAAAGAGCGCGAGGCCAAACGCCAGGCCGAGTTGCAACGACGAATCGCTCGCCACAGAGTTTAGAAAATGTCGACTGCGCGTTTTGGATGCATCGCCGGTCGTGCCGTGCTGGTAGGCGACTCGCTTGAGAGTTTCGTCGATATCGAAAAGTTCTCGGCGGGCAAATTGCCGAGCGATCCGATGGCTTGCATCGAGCGATGGGCAGAAGTATCTGAGTTGGCCGCGGCTCTGGCCGCGGGCGAATCTGGCGAAATGCTCGATCTCGATTTGACCCAACTCGACTGTCCGGTGCCCCGCCCGCGCCAAATATTCGCCGTCGGTGTCAACTACAAGGCGCACGCCGCCGAAATGAAACACGGTCTGCCCAAAGAGCCGCTCGTCTTCACCAAATTTCCAAGTTCTCTAAACCGACCATTCGGGCGGATCCAACTTGTCGGCGAAAAGTGCGACTTCGAGGCCGAACTCGTGGCCGTCATCGCGCTCGGCGGGCGCGACATTTCGGTGAAAGATGCGTGGTCGCACGTCGCCGGTCTGTGTGTCGGGCAAGATTTCTCCGACCGCGACCTGCAATACGCCAACACGCCGCCTCAATTCAATTTGGGCAAGAGTCGCGCGGGCTTCACGACCATCGGCCCATATCTCACCGATGCGGCGACGCTCGCCTCGCGCACAAATCTTGAAATGATTTGTCGTGTCTCGGGCGAGGTTATGCAGCACACCCAAACCGACGACATGATCTTCGAGATACCCGACATCATCGCCTATTTGTCGGGCATCTGCGAACTATATGCGGGCGACTTGATTTACACCGGCACACCGTCGGGCGTTGGTGCCGGACGAACACCTCCCCGTTTCCTGCGCCGCGGCGACGTTGTCGAAACGACGATTCAAGACCTCGGCACGATTCGCAACACCTGC
>VFZD01000029.1 GCA_016871295.1 Actinomycetota bacterium
TCGGCGAAGTTGTCGACGGCCGAAGCGAACATCTTCGCGCCAAGTTCTGCGGTCGCGCGCGTCGGGTCGCCGATGTGGCCGTCGACGAAGAAATCGTTCGACAACCAACCAAAACTGACGGCGCCACCGAAACGCACATGCTTGTTCAGGGCAATCTTCTCGGGAACTCTTCGCACCGCTTTCGACATGTCGACGAGATCTGGGCGCAGATGCAACATCATCGAGGTTTCGTCGGTGCCACCGTGAACGCCCATGCCCAACTCGCTTTTCGCCGAGGCGCCGCCCTGGTCGGGTGGCATCGACGGGTGTGCAGTGAAAACTTGCAAACCGTAATTCAGCCGAAGTTCGCGATTGACGACATTGAGCAAAGCCGAATTTCCACCGTGACCGTTCATAAACACGAGTTTTCGCCCGTTCGTGCGGGAGATGCAGCGACCGATGTCGTCGAGCACGCTGAGCATCGTGGTCGCCGAGAGCCATACGGTGCCCGGCGCCCAAGCGTGTTCGTTCGACTTCGTATAGGTCAAGGTGGGCAGCAACCAGACATCGAGGCTCTCGCCCACCCGCGCCACGCTCGCCTCGGCCACCGCCGTGGCTATGACCTCGTCGGTGTTCAGCGGCAGATGCGGACCATGCTGTTCGATCGCTCCCAGCGGCTGCACAAAGATCGATCGAGATGTGATTTTGGTCGCGACATCGGGACCGCGCAGGTCTCCGAGACGACGAACCGAGATAGCCACGGCAATCACCCTACCCAAATGGCAATATGTGGCGTGGCGATTTCGAACAACCAAAGTCGGTTCGATGCGATAGTCGTCGGCGGTGGACACAACGGTTTGGTTTGCGCGGCATATCTGGCCAAGGCGGGCCAACAAGTTTTGGTCGTCGAGGCTCGCGCCGAAGTCGGGGGAACCGCCGCAAGCGAAAAGTTTGCCGGCGTCACGGTCAACATTTGCAACTGCGACCACCTCACGTTCCGCACCACAGGCGTGATCGAAGACCTCGGGCTCGAGGGCCATGGCTTGAAGTATCTGGATGTCGAACCGGCCCAAATTTCGACCTCATGGGATGACCGCCGTATCTGGCCGCAATTTCACGATCTGTCGAAGACCCTCGAAGTCATGAGGACGATGTTCAAAGATGAAGTCGCGGGCTACGAGCAATATGTCAAAGATGCAACGCCCGTGGTGAAGATGATATTGGCCGCGGCGAGCGAACCCCCGACTCGCCGATCGTTGATCGCCAAGGTTTTGAAGAATCGTGGCAGGGGCGTGACGACGATGTTGAACTGGAGCAAACTGAACTCGGCTCAGGTTCTGCGCAAGTATTTCAAGTCAGAACTTTTGCTCGCCCCGGCCCTCGTCATCGGGCCCACGGTCTGGGGGGTTTCGCCGTTTACGCCGTCGACCGGGCTCGGTGCACTGACCTATGCGATGCGCCACGTCGTAAAAGTCGGTCGACCCGTCGGAGGGAGCGGTATGGTGCCGTTGACCCTGCGCCGCAGCATCGAGTCGAACTCGGGTGTCGTGATGACCAACGCACGCGTCGCCCAGATTCTCTGCGAAGGCGACTCGGTGCGGGGCGTCGGCCTTGTCGATGGCACCGAGATTCTCGCCAAGACGGTCGTTTCGGCGTGCAACCCGCACGACACTTTTTTGCGATGGTTGAAGAATCCGCCGGGTTCTGCCAAGACGGTTGTTCAAAAATGGAAGGATACGCCGCAACACGAGGGTTACGAGTCGAAGATCGATGCGCGGATCACGGCGTTGCCCAAATACAGAAATCTCGACGAGGAACTGTTATCGCGTTTTGATCTCAACCCGCATTCTGCGACGCTGATCGTCAGCCCGTCAACCCAAAAACTTCATGAGGGCCACGCAATGATCGGCCGTGGCGAAATCTTGAATGAACCGGCGATGCTCGTCAACATTCCCTCGGTGCTTGACCCGACAATGTCCAATGCGACCGACCACGTTTTCAGCCTCGAGGCGCTGTTCACGCCGTTTTCATTCAAGGATGGCTGGTCGAGCGACGATGAGCCGCGACGATGGCTGACGAAATACTCAGATTTGGTCGAACCAGGATTCGTCGAGTCGATCGCCGACTGGCGTTGCATGACCCCCGTGCGATACGAAACAGAATTCCTTTTGCCCAAAGGTCACGCCACAAGTTTCGCCGGCGGGCCGATCGCGGCGTTGCTCAACACGCAACCCGAACTGACCCGCTACCAAACCCCGATCGACGGTCTTTATCTGACGGGTGCCGCCACTTTCCCCGGTGCCGGGGTCTGGGGTGCGAGCGGCAAAAACGCCGCGCTGACGATTTTGGCCGAAGCCTGAGCCTCAGGCGTCGCGAACTTTGAAGTCGCGCACGGCGACGGGCTCTTGGTCGCTCCACGGAAAGTTGATCCATTTGTCGGTCATCTTCCATACATATTCACACTTGACAATCGAGTGCGGCTTTTCGTAGAGCACCGCAATGCGCGATTCTTTGACCTGGTTGTGGCAAAAATCGTTAACTAGTTTCAATGTGTGCCCCGTATCGGCGACGTCATCGACGATGAGAATCCGCGAATCTTTGAGGTCCACGAGGTTTGGCACCGGAGGCAACACGATCGGAATCGGCAGGCGCTCGTCGACATCGGTATAAAACTCGACGTTCAGCGTGTAGGTGTTCTTGACCGAGAGCGCATAGCCCAGGGCGCCTGCCGCCATCAGACCACCTCGGGCGATGGCCAAAATAATGTCGGGTTGATAACCGTCTTTGGCAACTTTCATCGCCAACTCGCGACTCGCCACACCGAAAGACTCCCAAGTCATGATTTCACGGGCTTGAGACAAAGTCTTCTCCTTCGGTGGTCGATTTGATGAAGACCAAATTATAGAACATCGATGGCGGTCGCGATGGAATATCGCGGCGTAGCCGATTTTGACTATCGATAAAAATTCGGCAGGGCGTCAAAGTATCGGGGCCAACTCTTTGCCACGACAGTCGGATCATCGATGACTATGTTCGGCACCTCGCGCTGAATCAGGGCGAAGGCCATCGCCAGGCGATGATCGTGGTGCGTGGCCAACTTGGCGCCGGTCAGCGAAACCGGTTCGATTCTCAGGCCGTCTCGAGTTTCATGAACATTCGCCCCGAGTTTGCGCAGTTCGGTCGCCAGTTCGCCGATGCGATCGCTCTCTTTGTCGCGAATAAAGCCGACACCCGTGATCTCGGTGGGTGTTGCCGCAAAGAGTGCCACCGCGGCGAGAGTCGGCACGCAGTCGCTGATCTGCGACATATCGACTGCCACGCCCCCGAGAGGCACCGGCTTTTCGCGCCGCAGCCTGATGCCTGTAGCCGTCTGCGAAACTTGGCAACCCATCGAGGCCAGTACATCGACGAATGCGACATCGCCCTGAAGGCTGGCGCGAGAGAGGTCTTTGATCGTCACCTCTCCCGAGCTGATGGCGCGTGCGGCAAGCGGATAGGACGCCGATGACGCATCGGGCTCGACTTGATATCTTGTCCCCGCATATCGACCGGGGGCAACCCAAATGTGGTTATCAGAGAAATCGACCTGGGCGCCAAAGGCACGCATCACACCGACGGTCATCTCGATATACCCGCGCGAGACGACATGACCGACCAAAGAAATCTCGAGACCGGTCGGCAGATACGGACCGATCATCATCAACGCGCTGGCGTATTGGCTCGAAACTTCGGCACCCAAAGCGATCGCCGCGGCCCGAGGTGCACCACGCGAGACCGTTACGGGCAGGTGACCCAGTCCATTGGGTGTCTCAACCGAGGCGCCGATCGCGATCAGCGCGTCGTGCAGTTCACCCATCGGTCTACCGCGCAACGATTCGCCGCCATCGACGGTCGTCGTTCCGCGGCGCAGGGCCGCCAGAGCGGTGAGAAAGCGTGAGGTCGTGCCGGCAAGTTTGGCGTCGAGCGTGACGTGATTTGAGCTTTCGAGATTCAGGTTCCCCGAAATCTCGAGTTCAAGTTCGGTCTTTCGAACTTCTACATCGAGGGATCGAAGTGCCGCAATCATCGCCTCGGTATCGTCACCCGGCGCGCAATTTTTGACGCTCGACGAACTCGTGGCCAACGCGGCGCAAATCAGGGCCCTGTTTGAGATCGACTTTGAGCCGGGTACCTCGACGATGTTTTCGAGAGCCGGCTTGGTCATGCGACGCTTTGTATCGTCGGACGAAACTTGCGCGCCAGGAGACCGCCGCGGAACATCTCGGCGTTTGCCCGATCGATGACCATCACCAAAATGCCGCGGTCACCTTCGACCGAGTGCGTCACCTCAAAGTTGGCGATATTGACCCCGAGATCGGCGGCGAGTTGAAAAATTTCGGCGGCGGCACCCGGGCGGTCAGGAACCGGCACGCGAACTTCGCAGACATCTATGAGCTCCTGTACCCGACCCGGCAGATTCGCCCGCGCCAACCGGGCGGTCGAGAGTCGGGTCAAAAGCGCGTCGGTGTCTTGTTCTTCGACGATCGTTTTCATTTCTGACAACCCGGCGATCATTCCGTTCAACGCGTCGAGGATCGCGTCCTTGTTCTCGCGACAGATGTCGATCCAAATCGTCGGCTGCCCGGAAGCGACGCGGGTCATATCGCGAAAGCCACCCGCCGCCAGACGCAACACGGCTACATGCTCTTCGGCCGTTAGATGGGCCAAACCCATCAGGGTCGCGGCCGTCAAGTGAGGAAGATGGCTGACCACCGCGACGAGACGGTCGTGGCGCTCGGCGTCGAGCACGACGATCTCAGCGCCCAACAGACGAATGATCTTGGCCAACGATTCGAATGACGAATCAGACGAGGTCGGTGTGGGGGTTAAAACCCAAACGATCCCCTCGAAAAGCGATTCATCGGCGCCGTCGAGGCCCGCCAATTCGCTACCGGTCATTGGGTGACCGCCGACAAAACGGGGGTCGACAACACCGCTGACCACCGAGAGTTTCACACCACCGACATCGCTGACTATCCCCGCCGTTTTTTCGAGGGCCAACTTGACCTGTCCGGGAATCGAACTCACTGGTGTGGCGACGAAACTGATCTCAGCCTGCGGATCGATGCCGATCGCGCTGATTATTCCGCGTTCGAGGGCAACCGTGGCCCTTTCGTCATCACTGTCGACGCCCGAAACCACGAAACCGTGTTTGGCCAGTGCCAGCGCCAACGAACCGCCAATCAAACCAAGACCAAGGACGTTCGCCTTGCGCATTGCCATCGGCAAATTCTACCTATGGCTCAGTTTTTGACGGCACGATTAAGGGCGACGACTTCGGCGGCGGTCAAGACGCGCCATTTGCCCGGGGCAAGACTTCGGTCTGTCACCGAGCCGATTCGTACCCGAACCAATCGTTCGACGGGGTGTCCGACCGCATCGCACATCCGCCGAATTTGGCGATTGCGCCCCTCGTGTATCACGATGCGCAGCACCCCGGGCTGTATCTGGCCAACCGAAGCGGGAGCGGTGAGACCGTCTTCGAGTTCTACGCCTTCGCGCAATCGCCTGAGCGCGGGTTCGCCCACGCTCTGTTTCGGGCACTCGACATGCACGAGATACTCTTTTTCGACGCCGAAACTCGGATGAGTCAGACGCTGCGCCAACTCGCCGTCGTTGGTCATGATCAACAGACCCTCGGTGTCGGCGTCGAGTCGACCCACCGCGAAAACCCGTGGCTCGCTTGGCACGAGTTCGACCACGGTTTGACGGCCGTGCGTGTCCCTGGCGGTTGTGATTACGCCGACGGGTTTGTTCAACAGATAGTAGACAAGTGACGGTGCCACGCCGACGACGACGCCATCGACCTCGACCCGGTCATTTTCGGCGTCGACTCGGCGACCAAGAACCGCCGTCTCGCCGTTGACCTTTACACGACCGTCTTCAATCAAAGTCTCGCAATCTCGGCGGGAACCCCAACCCGCTTTGGCTAAAACTTTTTGCAGTCGTTCGCCGTCACTGTTCTTCGGGGACGACACGCAAGCTTCTCTCAAGGGTTTCGACGACACTCGCATCGGGTATGAAATCGGAGATGCTCGGCAGATCGTCGAGCGATGCAATGCCGAGCCTTTCGAGAAATAGTGGGGTCGTACCGAACAAGACCGCTTGACCGGGTCCGTCGTCCCGCGAGACCTCGGTGATGTAGCCACGGGCCTGCAGTGTGCGCACCACCGTCTCGGGGTCGACCCCGCGAATCGCGGCGATCTGCGTGCGCGAGAGCGGTTGCTTATAGGCGATGATCGCCAGGGTTTCCAGGGCCGCCGACGAGACACGCGCATGCTGACCATCAAGCACGAAACGCTCGACATAGGGTGCGAGATCGGGGTGCGATTGAAGGCGGTACCCGCCGGCCACCTTGACCAGTTGAAAGCCATGACCCGCAGACTCATATGTCGTGGCGAGACGATCGCACAAGGTCTCCACGGTCGTCTGCGAAATTTCAAGCAATTGAGCCAGCAGAGCGGGTGCGACGGGCTCAATCGCGACGAGCAAAATCGCCTCCAGCGCGCGAACAATTTCCGGATCTAGATTGCCGTCTTCGGTATCCATGGTTATCCCTCGTAGTTGTCGATTGCGATCGAGCTGTCTTCGACACCCAACCAAACGACTTGAATATCACCAAATCGCTCGAGTTGGTCGAGTTCGACGCGACCCTGTTTGAAAAGTTCAAGAATCGCCAAAAATCGCACGACGATCTCGATGCGGTCGGCGATCCCCGCCACCAACTCGCGAAACGTCGAGCGTCCTGCGTGTTGCATCTGGTCGGCAACGGCAACGATCGCGTCGGCCACGCTGGCGCGAATCGGCGCGATGTGCTCGAGCCCGATGACTTTTGGGGATTTCGGCGCGGTGGCGCGCATGAACGCTCGCTGCACACGCAACGGGGTCACACCTTCGAGCAGGTCGGGCACCAGCCTGGCGAATCTCTCGTCTGGCCCCGCCACCCGCGGGAAACTCAAATCGGCCCTGTCGACCAAATCGTTGAATACGGCCGCGACATCCTTGAAGGTTTTGCAGTCCAGCAACCGGGCAAGCAACAGATCGCGCTCCTCCCAAAGTGCCAACTCGTCGTCGAGATCACCGTCGTTCTTGCCCGGCAACAATCGTCGTGCCTTCAATTCGATCAGAGTCGCCGCGATCAGCAAGAACTCGGTGGCGATGTCGAGATCCATGCTTTGCATTTTCGAGACTTCTTCGAGATATGCGCCGACGATGTTCGACAGCGAGACTTCGTGGATGTCGACCTCTTCCCTGAGAATCAGGTGGAGCAACAGTTCAAATGGTCCCGCAAAGGTCGGCGTAGAAACTGCGTATTTCATCTGTAGCGAGATTACCTCCCCGTGGCGACTGAAGTCGGCAGGTAAGGTTGTCGCGTGACTCGCGTTTTGTCGTGCATTCAACCCACTGGCGAGGTTCACCTTGGCAACTATTTGGGAGCCCTGCGAAATTGGGTCGACGGCCAAGACAAAGCCGACGTTTTTCACGGCATCGTCGACTTGCATGCGCTGACGGTCACTGAAGAGCCGGGCCTGATCGGCGCGAATACTTTGCAACTGGCAGCGATGCTGTTCGCCATCGGTCTGAATCCTGATGTCGCGACGGTTTTCGTGCAGAGCCATATCGCAGAACACAGTCAGCTCAGCTGGATCATGGAGTGCACCGTGTCTTTCGGTGAACTGAGTCGGATGACCCAATTCAAAGACAAGTCGGCAAAGCGAGAGGCCGAGTTCGTCTCGGCCGGCCTGTTCACATACCCCGCCCTTCAGGCAGCCGACATCTTGCTTTACGATGCCGACGAGGTTCCCGTCGGTGACGACCAGCGCCAACATGTTGAAATCACCCGTGATATCGCGATTCGGTTCAACCATCGGTTCGGCGAAACTTTCGTGATTCCCAAGGCGGTGACGCCGAGTAACGGGGCCCGCGTCATGGACCTTCAAAACCCGACGGCCAAGATGTCGAAGTCAGAAGACGATGATGCAGGTGTGATCTACCTGCTCGACTCGCCCGCGACGATCGAAAAGAAGTTCAAGCGCGCGGTTACCGACAGCGACTCTGAGGTTGCCTACGATCGCCAACGAAAGCCCGGAGTCAGCAACCTCCTTGAAATTCTTGCGGCGTCCACGCTGATCAGCCCACAATTGGCGGCCGCAAAATTTTCGCGCTACGACGACTTGAAGACGGCTAGCGCCGACGCGGTAGTCGCGATGCTCGAACCGATTCAACGCCGCTATGGCGAATTGTTGAAGGACAAGGGCGAGTTGATGCGCCTCATTCACAAGGGCAACTCAAGGGCCCAGGTCGTGGCGGCAAAAACACTCTCTCGCGCCCAAAACGCGATCGGCTTTTTGGGAAAAGATTGATCGGACGCTGATCAGCTTTCGTCGGCGCGTCGAAGCGCCGACATTGTTTTCATCTGCGTCGAATTCGGGTTCGTCGGACCCGCAACATCGCCGCCGACCAAACGCCACGTCTGCTCGTCACTGCCGATTTTTCGCAACATCTCGGCACCGAGGCGCTCGTGATCGTGATACGCCGAGAACCTGGCCCCTCTCGGGCCGACAATTGTCGCCAAGACCCGGGCCACGACGCCCAGATCGCTTTGCAACTTGCCGACGTCGTGCAGCAACGCCGCACGGCGCTCGCTCACGGTCGCCTCGGGCAACAGCGCCAGAAATCTCGCCAATACTTCGAGGCTGTGTCGTTTGTCGCCGATCCGCATCGACGACCAAAGGTAAAACTCTGATTCGGTCAAAACCGGACGCACGATCTCGATTTGGGACTTCTTCAACGGCAGAAAATTCAACGCGCCGAAAAATCTCCTCGCCAGGTGAATCGATCTGATCGTCATTTGAGTCGGGCCCGTGGGTGGGCCTCACGATACATCTCATACAGCACCTCGTTATCAACCCGCGTGTAAATCTGGGTCGTGCTGACCGAGGCGTGCCCCAAAAGTTCTTGCACGACTCGCAGGTCGGCACCGTGGACCAACATGTGCGTCGCACAGGAGTGGCGCAACGCATGGGGAGAGATCTCGGGGATGCCGGCGAGTCTGGCGTATTTGCGGACGATGTTGAATACGCCCTGTCGGGAAAGTCGGGTGCCGTGCACTCCGAGAAACACCGCGTCACTGTCTTCGCGACTCGCCCACTGTCGCGGCACTAGTGCTGGTCTGCCACCGAGGTCGAAATAGTCGCCCAGAGCGTCATGGCAGGGTCGACCGAACGGAACAATTCGCTCTTTGGCACCTTTGCCAAAAAGTCGCACGAGCGCATCCTGCATGTCGATGTCGCCAATTGAAAGATTGCATACTTCGGCGACGCGGGCCCCCGTGGCATACAAGAACTCAAGCACGGCGCGATCACGACGGGCGAACGAATCGACTCCCCGCACCGAGGACAAAAGCAATGCGACCTCGTCTTCCGAAATCGCCTTGGGCAAACTGCTCGGCACTTTGACGCCGTCCACCGTCGCCGCCGGGTTGTCGGATCGTATTCCCTCTTGACTCAAGTATCTGTAGAACATTCGAACCGCGGCGAATTTTCTCGCCACCGACTTGGGCGCCTTGCCCGTGTTGCGCAAATGGGCCACGAATCGTTCGATGTGCGCCGGCGTGGCCACGAGAAGAGTCGAGCCCTGGGTGTGCAACCATGAAAGATACGCACGAATATCGCGCTGGTATGCGGCGAGTGTGTTTCGTGAGCGACCTTGTTCGACCCGCATCCAGGTCATGAATGTTTCGAGCGGATCAGATGTCATCGCGCCGCTTCGCCCTATAGATATGCATCAAAGAATTGCGCCACCAACAACAGACCGATGATCGTCTTGCCGTCGGAAATTTCGCCCGTTCTGGTCATCTCCAGCGCATCGCCAAACTTGATCCGTTCGATCGTCATGAATCGTTCTTCCGGACCATGTCGATCGATCTTGGTGGCAAACAGATCAACCGCCAAAAACAACTGCGCCACCGAATCGCTGATTCCCGGGGCCGACTCGTGGTTGCCCAACGCGACCAACGTCTTGGCGCCAAAACCCGCCTCTTCTTCGAGTTCGCGTCGAGCGGTGATCATCGGGTCCTCGCCCTCTCGGTCCCGCATTCCCGCGGGAATTTCGAGCGTATATTTTTGAAACGGCGGGCGATATTGGCGCACGAGCAGCACGTCTCGTTGCCCGGGCTCGCCGAGCAACGCCACCACCCCGACTGCACCCGGCGACTTGACGAAGGTTCGCGTGAACTCAAGCCCGGCGGGGTCTTGGAAACTGGCTTGTACCAACGACCAAGCGGCCCACTTGTGAATCGTCTTCTGCCGCTTGTGTTCGAAGGCTGCCGTCATCGCGACGAACCGAAACTTAGCGGACGACTGATTTCGACGACGGCTCTGTTATCTCGATCGGGAGTTGTGCGAGTCGTTGCACCCGATGTTTCAACGCCGCCCCGATCAGTTCGCGGAACAGTGGATGGGGTCGATCTGGTCGGCTCTTGAACTCGGGGTGCGCCTGCGTGCCGACCCAGAACGGATGATTTTCGAGTTCGACGAACTCGACCAACCGCTTGTCGGGTGAGGTGCCGCTGCATAGCAAACCTGCCTCTTCAATTCGGGCCCGATAGTTCGAGTTGAATTCGTAACGATGACGATGTCGCTCGCTGACCACGGGTTCGCCGTAAGCGTTGGCGACCTTGGTGCCCGGGGTGAGAACGGCGTAATAGGCGCCGAGGCGCATCGTGCCACCCTTTTCAGTGACCTCTCGCTGATCGTTCATCAGGTCGATCACCGGGTGTGGAGTCGTCGCGTTGAACTCGGTCGAGTTCGCGTCTTTCAGGCCCACCACGTTGCGCACGAATTCGACGGTCATCACTTGCATGCCCAAGCACAACCCCAGACACGGCACCTGGTTCTCGCGGGTGTACTCGGCCGCCCGAATCTTGCCTTCGATGCCTCGCGGCCCGAAGCCCCCCGGTATCACGACGCCGTCGAGCGAGCCGATCGCCTCGTCGGCAAGCAGGCCTTCGACGTCTTCGGCTTGAATCCAGACAACTTCAATCTGCGCGCCGTGATGGAAGCCGGCGTGTTTCAGACTTTCGATCACCGACAAATAGGCGTCGTGGAGGTCGACATACTTTCCGATCAGGCCGATGCGCACGGGTGAAACAGCCGCCTCGATGCGCGAGACCAATTGTCGCCAATGGCTGAGATCGATTGGCGCATCGATACGAAGCACTTCGCAAATCACCGAGTCGAGACCTTCCTCGTGAAAAATCAGCGGCAACTCGTAAATATTTTTCACGTCAACCGCGTTGATCACCGCGCGATTGTCTACGTCGCACTGGTTCGAGATCTTGCGCTTCAACGAGTCGCTGAGCGGCTCGTCGCTACGACACACGATCACATCGGGCTGAATGCCGCGACTGCGCAACTCCGTGACGCTGTGTTGCGTGGGCTTGGATTTTTGTTCGCCACTCGGGCCGATGAACGGCACGAGCGTGACGTGCACGTAGCAAACATTGTCGCGACCAACTTCGTTGCGAAACTGCCGAATCGCCTCGAGGAACGGCAAGATCTCGATGTCGCCCACAGTGCCACCCACCTCGGTGATTACAACATCGACTTCGTCGTTGACAAGCCGTCGAATTCGTCGCTTGATCTCATCTGTCACGTGCGGAATCACCTGCACGGTGCGACCGAGATAATCACCCCGACGCTCGGCGGCCAACACCGCCTGGTAAATCGAACCTGTGGTCGCATTCGACGCCCGCGTCAGCGGCTCGTCGATGAATCGCTCATAGTGACCGAGATCCAGGTCCGTCTCTCCCCCGTCGTCGGTCACGAAAACTTCTCCATGCTCGAACGGGTTCATCGTGCCCGGGTCGACGTTGATATACGGATCGAGTTTTTGCATCGTCACGCGAAGACCGCGCATTTTCAAGAGCCGACCCAGAGATGAAGCCGTCAAACCTTTGCCCAGACCACTGGCCACCCCGCCCGTAACAAAAACGTGCTTTGGCACTTCGGGCTCCCGTCTTTCGATGCTATGTGTGGCGAACCACAGTGACTATGACGGAATTAAAGTATATACGGATTTTCGGCCTCGTCGCTTCTTTGCTCCCGAAGCCGGCAACAAATCGCGTGCCTGTTCGATGGCTGACTCTTTGGCCACCGCGACTGCTGCCAGGCCAACCCGCCCCCTGAGGCGACCTTGGTCAGGGGCAGCACCGGTGAGTGCGGTCAAACCATTCGAAAAACGATCTCAAGAATTTCAATTGCGCCAAGGTTTTCAATGTGTGGCGCACTGAGCACTACTCGTCACCGAGTCCGAACTTCGCCCGAACGATCTGATGGAACTTCGGCGCGGCAAAACGAATGAAGTTCGCCGTGCAACTGTCGGTCGCGTAACTCACGACGTCGCCCTGCTCGAGGCTCGCCACATGACGGCCGTCGATCGCCAACTCGGCAGGTCGGGTGCCGACGACCTGCATGCTCAACATCTCGGTCGGAGCGAGCACCAAACTGCGGTCGAACAGCATGTGGGGCGAAACCGGTGTGAGCAAAATCGCCTTGTGGCGCGGCGAAACAACAGGGCCGCGGGCAGACATTGAATATGCAGTAGACCCGGTGGGTGTGGCAACGATCACCCCGTCGGCCGAATAGCGCGCGAAGACCTCGTGGTTGATGGTCACATCCAGCCAAACCGTGTGGCCCGATTGCTGACGTTCGATTACGGCCTCGTTGAGTGCCCGCCATGTCGTCGACTTGCCGCTTGACTTCGACCTGAGTGTCACCGACAGCATCATTCGCTCGTCCAAAGCGACCTGATTTTTCGCACCGCGGTCGATCCATTGTTCGAGGCGTTGCAAGATTTCGGAGGGCTCGATCTCGGTGAGATAGCCGAGCGTGCCGATGTTGACGCCGAAAATCGGCACGGGCGCGCCGCCCAAGAGTTCGACCGACCTGAGGATCGTGCCATCACCGCCCAGGCTTATCAACAAGTCGGCATCTTGGGCCGATCGATCGGCGCCAAGTTCCCCCAACCCGACGGCGTTCGCATCAGACACCGGCATCCAAACATGGTGACCGTTCTTGACCAGCCATGAATGGGCGGTGCGAATCAACGGCACCACTTCTGGGCGCGTATGGTGCGCGACGACGACGATGTTCAAAGCGCTTGACACATCTAACAATCTATTGAGTCTGAGGTTCGACTCTGGTGCATTTGGCCACGAGCAGAAACTCCTGGTTGCCGTCCTGTCCGAGAATCGGCGACGGCATGATCCCCTCGACCGTGCACTCTGTCGCTTCGACCCACTGCGTCACCTCGGCGCACACTCGTCGGTGCACGGCCGAATCCGAAATTACGCCCCCGCCCTGATCGGTCTCGGCTTTGCTGGCCTCGAACTGGGGCTTGACCAGCAGCACCAAAACTGACGATTGGCGAAGTGAGGCGACGATCGACTCGAGTACGTCGCGAATCGAGATGAACGAGAGATCGACCACGGCGATATCGAATGGTTCCAAGAAGCGCGAATCCCTTGTGCGCACAAGCGAGCCGATCTGGCGCGCATTCAATTTTTCCACGACCACAACCCTCGGGTCGGTGGAGATCTTTTCGTGCAGAAGGTTGTTGCCGACGTCGACTGCGACAACCTGTCGGGCGCCATGTTGCAACGCACAATCTGTGAACCCGCCCGTTGAAGCGCCGACATCCAAAACACGTTTGCCGACGAGGTCAAGCTTGAATTCGGCTATCGCCGACTCGAGTTTGACGCCGCCGCGGCTCACATACTTTGGCTTGATCCTGATCGCGATTTCGTCGTCGGGGGCGACCAGGTATCCGTGAGAAGTAGCGATCGTCCCGTTCACCGTGATCGTTCGCTGATCGATCGCCGCGACGGCTTCGGCGATCGAATTGCACATCGACCTTGCGACCAGAGTCTGGTCGAGACGGGTTCGTTTCAAACCAAAACACCCAGGTGAGCGGCGAACTCGGGCAAGTTCTTCACGACCAATTCAAATTTGTTTGCCTCTCGCAGCCGTTCGGCGTCGGTTTGCGATGAGACACCCGAGGTGACCAGGGCAAACTTCGCGCCAATCGTCTTGGCGAACGCGCCGTCTGTCGAGTAGCGGTCGCCGATCATCCAACAGTTTTCAAGACTCGTCAGTTTCAGCGTGCGCCGAACAAGTTCGCCCATCGGAGCGTTCGGTTTTCCGGCGATCACCGGCTCGACACCGCTCGCCGTCGCCACCGCGGCCAAGATCGAGCCGCCCCCAGGTATCAACCCGTCGCCAGTCGGATAGGTGGCGTCGCTGTTCGTACCGATCAACATCGCACCACTTCGCACCGCGCGCGAAGCCCGCTGCAGCGACTCAAAGTTGAAGGTGCGATGAAAGCCGACAACCACGGCGTCAATCTCCTGGTCGGTCCTCAGTTGATCGGCTTTGCTCGAATTGTCGTCTGAGCGCGCGACGACAAGGGCCCCGACGCCCGTTACTGCTTCAACCACTCCGGGGCCGCCAGCCACCATCACTCGCTGACCCGATCGCAGCAGCGTGGCGGCCGCACCCGCGGCGGTCAACACATCGCCAACTGCCGGGATACCGATCGAGGCGAGCGTGGCTTGCTGAGTCTCGACAGTCGAATACGAGTTATTCGTCACGAACAAAACGCGATGGCCCGCCGCGCGCAACGCCGCGATCGCCTCGACCGAACCCGGTATCGACTGATGCGACAACCACACCACCCCGTCGAGGTCGCAGAGAATCGGCGCGGGGGAATTATCTGGCAAAACAGACGTCCGTATGTTGTCGTTTGCTGGTCGTTACTGACACCCTTTCAGTGTGCCTCTGTTTGAGCCCTTCCGCGCGCTTCGCTATTCGCCGACTATGGACCTGGCCGAAGTTTGTGCCCAGCCCTACGACGTGCAGAGCGAAAGCGACCGCGCGAACTATGCGCGACGCAACAAGCACAACATCGTGAACATAGATCTGCCCGTCGGCGGCAACGCCTATCAGCGGGCGGGCGAATTGCTGAAACGATGGATCCTTGACAAAGTGCTGGTGGCCGACGACGCGCCAAGTTTCACCATCTATCGAATGAGTTTTGTCGATAGCACTGGGGCGAGGCGTCAAACCTCGGGTGTCATTGGGGCTCTTCGAATCGAGGCCGCCGATTCGAAGGAGGTTCTGCCCCACGAGCAAACGACCCCCAAGGCAAAGACGGATCGGCTCGAACTGACTCGGGCCACTCGCGCGAACCTGTCGCCAATTTGGGGGCTGTCTTTGACTGAGAGCCTGACTGGAGCGTTCGCCGAGCCAGCGGAGTTGGTTGGCTCATTTACCGACGAAAACTCGGTCGAACATCGAGTTGAGCGCGTCACGAATCAAGCCCGGTGTGCAATGATCAGCAATCTGATCGGACAACGACCTGTGGTCATCGCTGACGGGCACCATCGCTATGCGATCAGTCGTATGTATAGAGACGAGAACCCTGAACTAGATCTGGCCAGGTCGATTCTGTGCTACATCAACGAATTGGTCGACGATCAGCTCAGCGTCGCGGCGATTCATCGTCTCTATTCTGATGTTTCGAGCCAGATATTGCTCGAGCATCTTGGCAAATACTTCGAAATGAGCGGACTGTCTCGGATCGACTCATCGATAATTGGCAAAATGACCAAAGATTCTCGCTTGACGTTCATCTCGAAAGATGGCGTAGCCATGGCGATGCAACCCAAGGCCGAGATGTTTTCGGGGGTGCGCAACCTGGACAGTGCGATGCTTGAACATGCGTTGCGCGACTGCAAGCATTCGGTCACCTATCAACACGGCTTCACCGAGGTTCGGAGCCGGCTCACCGACGACGAAATCAGCGCGGCGATATTGATTCGCCCCGTCAGCGTCGCCGAAATTCGGCGCACGGCCAATGAAAGCCTGTTGATGCCCCCCAAATCGACATTCTTCACGCCAAAACTGCAGACCGGCTTGGTGTTGCGTCAACTCGCCCGATAGCCGACGCCGGCAGCGGGCGCAACTATTAGCCGATTGTCTTTAGGCGATCTTTGACGTCGGCGAAGTTCGCGTCGTGATCGGCGATCTTCGTGAACAGGCGTCGCGCGCTGGCCACATCGCCCGCGCGATCGTAGAGATCGGCCAACACATACCATTCGCGCAGGTGATGTTCGCCGACCTTGTGCGGATCACTATGGCCGTGGGTCATCATCCGCACTGCGCTTTGCAATTCACCCTGATCGGCCAAGGCTCCGGCGGCCACGATGCGGCCCTCGGCCAACAATGGCGCCGAGGGTGAGTTCAGCTTCATCGCCTGCCAGAGTTCGTCGACCTTTTCATAGCGTCGCAATGCCCGATAGCAATCGGCCAACACGGGGTGATTCACCACCTCGCCAGGCTTGAGCCCTCTGGCGATTTCAAGTTGTTCGGCGGCGTCTTGCCAGCGACCCAAGCGATACATCGAGAGCCCGGCGATCTCGTGGATTATCGCCAGATTTGAAACTTGACCGAGCAACGGCATCACCAATCTGCGCGACTCCGAATAGCGATGCGCCTCGAAGGCATGCAACGCGTGGGCCAGGCGCTCGATCGCGCGTTCGGCTGTTGGGCCGAGTTGCTC
>VFZD01000030.1 GCA_016871295.1 Actinomycetota bacterium
GCGATTTTCGCCGGCGGACCCATCAGTGCGAACGGTGAATTCGCGACCAGTTCGGGTGCGACCTTGAACATGGTCGCCGTGCCCTCGATGGCTTCTTGCGCGCTGTCGCGAATGCTGACCAGAAAAGTGCGAATGTTCAATTCGATTTGCGACATGCGTTGCGCCGCGGTTTGTCTGACGAGATCAACTTTCTGGGTGACGGCTTCGGCGCTCATTTCCGAAATCGTCCCGGCATTGATCACGCCGTCTTTCAGCGACGGGTTGACGCCGACGATGTCGGCGAGGTTCGCCGCGAGTTTCAACACCCGTTTGCCGCCACCTCCGATGAGAATCGGGGGACACGGGCGTTGAGCCGGAAGTGGCGTCGCGGCATAGTCGGTGATCACAAAGTGTTTGCCGGAAAAGGAAAATTTTTCTCCGGTCATTGATTTCTTTATTATCTCGAGGCCCTCCACGAATCGGTCGATGCGCACACCCGGAGGGTCGTATTGAATACCCGACTGGTTGTAGTCGGTCGCCATCCAGCCTGCACCGATGCCGATTTCGAGCCGACCATCGGAAAGCAGGTCGAGTGTTGCCAGTTCCTTGGCCAATACGACCGGATGTTTGTAGTCGTTGTCCCAGACCAGCGCGCCGATGCGCAAGTTTTTTGTCGCGCTCGCCGCGGCCATCAGTGCCGGCACCGGGGCAAGTTGATCGGTGAAATGATCGGGCATCGTCAGCGTGTCGAAACCATTGCTCTCGGCCGTGCGCGCCAGTTCCGTCCATTCTTTTCGGGAGGCGGCCCTGCTGGCTTGAATGCCGAACCTGAAGCGACGCTCGGGCGTTGAATTCGAAGTCATTTTTCAACATTAGTTGTCGTGTGTCGGGTGTTACTACGCGACGAGCACGAGACTCGGCGAGTTTCGGGTCAAGTAAACTGAAAGGTACGTGAGCAGGATTTTTCGGGATCTGTTAGCAAAGTTGCTCGCTCGCCGTGAGACCGTGTCCCGAATCGGGGTGGTCGTGCTGGCCGGCTCGATGTTCGTCGCCGCGACGATCGCCGCGATGGCCCCGCGTGTTTGGGGTGCGTTGAACGCGCACAACCAGGTGCCGCCCAGCCTGACCGGGTTTTCGGGTTTGGCCCAACGAAGTTCGGTTTATGACTTCGGCGGAACCCAAATCGGCTCGTATCAACTAGAAAACAGCCAGTTGATGGACATCGACAACGTGCCGACCGACGTGGTCGCGGCGATCTTGGCGCTCGAAGACAGCGAATTCGATCGCCACAAGGGCGTCAACCTGCGAGCCTTCACCAGGGCGATCTTGTCGAACTCGCGAGGCGGGGTCAAACAGGGGGCAAGCACGATCACGATGCAGGTCGTGAAAAACGAATTTTTGGCGGGCCTCGAGCGTGACGGGCGATACAAGGTCTTGCAGGCGCGTTACGCGACGATGCTCGAAAAGGAGGTGCCCAAAAAACAGATTCTCGAGCGCTACCTGAACACGATCTACCTGGGTAACAACGCCTACGGATTGCAGGCCGCCGCCGAGGTGTACTTCGGCAAAGATGTTCGCGACTTGACGATGCTCGACGGCGCGTTCTTGGCCGGGTTGGTTCAGGCCCCCTCGAGTTACGATCCGATCCAGTATCCGGACAGTTCGCGCTACAGGTACCTGCAGGTTTTGGACAGGCTCGTCGAAACCGGCCTGATCACCCAGGCTGAACGCGACGCGATCGGCGACAAGCCGTCGATACCCGAGGTGATCAACAAGAAATCACAGCGTGATGTAACGCGAACGTATTTCACCGAAGAGGTCAAGGACTTTTTGCTGAACGGCTCCGACATTTTGGGTGCGACCTACCAGCAGCGTTACAACACTCTGTTCCGCGGGGGCGTAAAGGTCTTCACGACGCTCGATTCGAAAGCCCAAACCGCGGCCGAGCAGGCGGTGCGCGAGCAATTGCCGGCGAACAAGGCCGGCATCACCGCGGCGGTCGTGTCGCTCGACTCGAAAACCGGCGCGGTGCGGGCGATGGTCGGAGGGCCGGGTTTCGTGGCGGGCCAGAGCGAAGTGAATTTGGCCCTGCGTCGGCGACAGACGGGCTCGAGCGTGAAGTTTTTCATCCTCGCCGCTGCGTTGCAGGCGGGCGTGCAACCCGACGACTTGATCGACGGCACGCTGCCGTGCACCCTGGCCAATCCCGGCAATCTCGACGAACCGTTTGAAATCACCAAGGGCGTCAGCCAGCCGACCGCGTCGCTTCGGCTGATGACGTGGTTGTCGATCAACTGCGCATATGCGAAATTGTCGCAAATCGTCGGTCTCGAACGGGTCGTCGAGACGATGTATCGAATGGCATCGTCGCAGTGGTTGAGCAAAGAGACTTTCACGATTCAGCCGTACGCGAGTTTGGTCACGGGGGCCAACGAAATGAGCCCGATGGACATGGCGTCTGGCGCACAGACTCTCGCCAACTCGGGCGTGCATGTCGAGCCGTACATGATCGAGAGAATCGAAGACGCGAGAGGCACGGTGTTGTATCAACATCAAAAACCAAACCTCGAGCAGACATTGCCAGGGGAGGTCGCCAACAACGCGGTCGACGTGATGCGCGGCGTGATCAAAAGCGGCACCGCACGGCGCACACCGCTCGCAGACGATCGACCCGCTGCCGGAAAAACCGGGACCCAAGTCAACAACACCAACGCCTGGTTCGTCGGCTTCACGCCGCAATACGTGACCGCCGTCTGGGTGGGTGACCCGAAGGGCTACACGAAGATGACCAAACGCAACGTGCCCGAGTTCGCGAGCGTGATCGGCAATCGCGGTGGGGTGCAAGGTGCGATGTATCCGGCGATGATCTGGAAGTCGTATATGGATGAGGTGCATCGCGGTTTGGAGATCGTCGACTTCGCCGCGCCACCGCCGCCCGCGCGCAAACCGCTGCGGTTGTATTTGCCCGGCATCGAGTGCCCCGCCAAGGTCGTCTCGGGAACTCTGCCCCCGCCGAAGTCGACGGTTGCAGCCAAAAAGAATTCGACCACGACGCCTGTCGAACCGACAACCCCTGTCGAACCGACAACCCCGAATACCGTGGTGGTCAGCGTGTTGACGCCCGGAACGACCATCACCCCGACCGATTTGAATCCGTTCTCGCCGGTGCCGACGACGGAAATGGGCCTCTACTTTTTCGAGTGCGCGAAGCCTTTGCCCAGCTACGTGCAGACGACCTCGGGGTGACGGTGATGACGAATCTCGGGGTGTTGCTCGAGGTGCAACAGTACGACACGCAGTTGTTGCAAGTGGCGCATCGCCTGGCACATTTGGTCGAGCGAAATCTGCTCGCCGAGGCCAAGACAAAGGTGCTGGCGGCAGAAAGACAAATGATCGTGCTGCGGCAACAGGCCGAAGCGGCCAAAGCCGAAGTCGGCGCGGTCGAGGCGCTGAACAAGAAGCACGACGTAATGATCGCCAAGTACTCGCAGCAATTGAGAACCGTCACTGCGCCACGCGAGGCCGAGGCGTTGCAGCACGAAATCGAGATGGCGCGAGTCGAGCGCGGTCAAAACGACGATCGTGAGTTGACGCTGTTCGAAACGATCGAGAACCTCGACGATCAAATCACGGCGTTGCTGCTCGAGACCGAGCGACTCGAGTCGTCTTTGGTCGGGGCCACGGCAGATTTTGAGACCGCCGTCAGTGTTTGTCAGGTCGAAATGCAAAAGATCGAGACGAGCCGGGCCGAGATCGTGGCTACGATCGACGCGAAATTGATGCGGCTTTACGAGACCAAGCGCGCAAAACGCACAACGCCGGCCGTGGCGCGGTTGCACGGCACGAAATGCCAGTCGTGCCACCTGGATCTTTCGGTTGTCGAACTTGCCGCATTGAAAAAACTCGGTGCCGACGATCACGCCGTATGCCCGAACTGCGATTGTTATCTGGTCGTTTGAAGCCGATGTTCTTCTGGTTCGTCGCCACCTCGGTCTGGTCGGTGTGGTTCGTGTTTCGTGACCCGAAATTCGACTACCGTTTGGTGGCCGTCGCGGCGCTCGCGCCCGACGCCCTCGACGGATTGCGCGGCTCGGTCGGACCGATGCACAGTGTGGTCACGAGTATCGCCGCGCTGATCGCGATCATGTTGGTGACGGCGGGTCGAAAGCCGATTCGCCAGAGACTATTGGCGATACCGATCGGTCTGTTCATTCATCTGATTTTCGACGGCGCGTTCGCCAATGCCGACACCTTCTGGTGGCCGCTTCTAGGCACCGCGCTGAGCCAAGACCCGTTGCCCTCGGTCGAACGCGGCGCATTGAATTTGCCGCTCGAGACGATCGGTCTGATCGGTTGCCTCGTGGCTTGGCGATTTTTTTCGCTCGGCGACAAGACACGCCGAAGTATTTTTTTGAAGACCGGTTCGCTAACACGCGGCGAATAAAAACAGTGAGTCGGCCTATAAGCGGGATTTTGTAGTTTCGGCAGTTTCCTGCAAAAACCGACGACCATCCATCTATGCGGCCTACCCGAGGGTTGCCCGAAGGCGAACGAACCGTTCACGCCCTCTGCACGGCCTTGCTTCAAGCGACGTACCGAGCCGCGATTGTCGCCAACCGCGCTGGTGCGCTCTTACCGCACCGTTTCATCCTTGCCTGTGAAGAGTCTTGCGACGCATCCATCGGCGGTTTGTTTTCTGTTGCACGAAATGTCAGGTTTCCCCGACCTGGCTTTCGCCAGCACTTTGTCCTGCGAAGTCCCGACTTTCCTCAACGATCGAGTGCAAACACCAGACCGTTGCGGTCGTCCGACCGACTCACCGTTGCTTCAAGTGTATTCGCCGTTTTTCAGGCTGAGCAAGAGACGCCTTCGTAGATCAGCGAGTTCAAGCTCGGAGTTTCAAGCAACAGGGTCGTGCGGCTGCCGTCGTCCTTGGGTGCGCCAACAGTGAGTTGAATGTTGGTCTGCGGCCCGAACGCCGCGGGAATCGCCGCAATTTTGGGTTTGCCGGTGGTGGCATCGAAGGTCGGACCAACCGCCGCCAAGCCCGGGTTGAGAACCTGGGCCAACAATGCGGCGTGACGCGACTCTTGCTGACCGATGCGAATCGCGTCGGCACGAAGTTTCGGGTCGGCAATCAATTCGACCATACCTTGATATGTCTGCGCCGCCAGATTTTCTACGGCGTGGGCGAGGGCGACAACATCGATGCCGATATTCGGGTTTTTTTCGTCGGTGATGAGTGCGAGGGCGGGCGTGATGTACAGATCGTTGATGCGGGTATTGGCGCAAAGATATTCTTTGCCACCCAGCGCACGCACCAAACCGTTCACCGCGTCGGCGTGATTTTGGTGATCTTGGCGAAAGCGTTTGGCGATTTCGGTCGCGCCAGCCAGGTCGCCTTTGAAAACCCCGAGACCAATGGCCGCCGTATATGTGTCGATCGCGTTGTATTCGAGCGACGACGCGGTGCGCAACAACACCACATCGTTGATCTCGGCTTCGACCAGCACGGTTGTCGACGGGGCCTCGCCGAGTCGGGCGATCGCGCCGTCGTCTTGCACCCCGGCTTGTTTGCCGCATGCCGCGAGCACCAGTCCGGAAGCCAAAGAAGTTGCGCTCAAATGCAGGAGTTCGCGTCGCGAGATTCGGCTCATGGTGCGACCAACGCCTGAGCGGGGTTGTCGAGCGCCTGACCCAGGTTCGTCGAAATGAGGGTCGAGATGATCGCCGCATGACGGGCTTCGATCATCACCACCGAGGCGATGAGCGACGCCGCCTTGGGCGATTCGATTCGTTCGACGATCGCCGAGTGCGTGGCGACCGCGGTGTTCTCCAAATCGAGAAGCACCGGCCAGGTCTGGCTCGGGTCGGATAGGGCGGCGACGGTCTTCGTGAAAACCTCGTCGTTGCGGGTTGTCGCGGCTTTCTTGCCGAGAACGCCATTCAAAGACTGTTGATAAGCCACATGGTGGCTGTGCATCAATTCGAGAATCGCGAGTTCGTCGCCCGTTTTGGTGCCTCGCTCGACCAAAGTTGCGTAGACGTCGCGGATCGAGAGTTCGAGAGCCTGGGCGAACGCCAGCAGTTTGGTGTCGGCGTCGTTGAGCACCGTACAAATCTAGACGAAACTAGAAGTCGAGGCTCGACAGAGACGGGATCCAGCCGCGTGCCCGCGACACGGCCTCGTGCCATTGTGCGCGACTCGTCGCGCGATCAAAATTTTCGCGTGGCGACACGGTTTCTTGCGGTTTCCAAGTGTTCGTGGCTTCTGCGAGTGACGACCACATCGAAACGCCAACGCCGGCGAGAAACGCCGAACCCAGTGTGGTCGCCTCCACAACGGGCGAAACTTCAACTTGTTTGCCCGTGGCGTCGGCGAGCGCCTGAACAAGCACGACGTTGCGACTCATTCCGCCGTCTACCCGCAACGACGCGATCGAAAGTTTGGTTTCAACTTCGGCGGCATCGACCAGGTCGGCGCCACGGTGGGCGATGCCTTCGATCACGGCGCGCACGACATGGTTTCGATTCGATCCGCGGGTCAGGCCGAGCATCGTTCCGCGGGCGCCGTAGTCCCAGTGGGGTGTACCCAAACCGAAGAGCGCCGGGACGAAAACGACGCCGTTCGAGTCAGCGACTTGCGACGCAACCAGCGAACTCTGCTCGGCAGATTCGAGCAAGCCGAGATCATGACAAAGCCAGTCGATGTTCGTGCCCGCCGAGAGCATGATCGCCTCCGAGGCCCAATTGGTTTTCTGGGCCTGACGAAACGCGACCAGCGGGAACATGCCGCTCGAACTTCGGGCGATTTTTGTCGGCGCACCGTCGCCGGTGAAGACATTGAGCATCGCCCCCGTGCCGAAAGTTATCTTCGTCGCGCCCGATGTGATGCACGCCTGGCCGACCAGAGAAGCCTGCTGGTCACCGATCAAAGCCGCGATCGGTGGCGCGCCGGGCAGGGCACTTGCCTCGCCGACGACGCCCGATGAATCGACGATTTGGGGCAGGGTCTCGATTTCGACGCGCAACAAATCGCAAAGTCGGGACGACCATGACGCGGCGTCAAGCGAACAAAGACCCGTGACGCAAGCGTTGCTCGGGTCGGTGAGATGCAGGCGATTCTCGGACAGCACCGCGGCGACGAATGAATCGACGGTGCCGATGCGCACGTCGGCGATATCGAGACCTTTCGCCCGCACGACATTTTGCAGCAGCCAAGCCGCCTTGGTCGCCGTCTGATTCGGCGCGAGTTTGACGCCGTGTTCCGTCGCCGCGACGATGCATTCACCGACAGTGCGCAGGTCTTGCCAGCCGATCGCCGTGGCCAGCGGTCGACCCGACGACTTGCCCCAGATGACTGTCGAGGCGCGCTGATTGGTGATGCCCACGGCCAAAATCTCGTCGGTCTTGGCGGCCTGTTGAATTGATTTGCCGCAGACTCGCAACACCGCGTCGGCGAGATGCTGGGCGTCGAACTCGACGAGCCCCGGAGCCGGGTTGACGGTCTTCAAACTCTCGCGATTCAGAAAATGAATCGAGCCGTCGTGCCTGACCACCGCGCTGCGCAGTGAACTCGTGCCGATGTCGACGACCAGAACGCTCATCGCGGCGCCTCGGCAAGAATCTTCAATTTCAACCGATCTCGTAATCGCCGTGACGCGATGGCAGGGCGAACTTGCCGGGGTTCAGCACATCGTTCGGGTCAAGCGCTCTTTTCAGGCTGCGCAAGATTTCGTGGGCGGGGCCCAGGGCCTGCTTCAAATACTTCGCACGATTGATTCCGACTCCGTGATGATGCGAGAGGTTGGCGCCGAATTGAAGCGCAGATTCTTGGGCGGCATTCCAGATTTCGTCGTATTTCGCCTCGATCGAGCCGATTTCTTGGTCGGCGGGCTCGGCGACGAACGTGAAATAGACGCACGCGCCATCGATGTAGCTGTGCGAAATATGGCATGTCGCACTGCGGGCGCCAGCAACCTTCATGATCGCGTCCTTGACCGCTTGCGCCACGCGGTCGATTCGCGACCACTTCACGGCGACTTCCATCGTGTCGATGACGAAACCACGCCGGGCAAGAATCTGCAGCCCGCTTGTGTCGTTGCGATGGGCAAGCCAGTTGTCGACCAGACCACTCTCGGTCTCGATCGCCGCGTTGGCCAGTGCCGCTTCGCGCACGACCTGGCATGTCGCGTCGACAATCGTCTCGGTCCCTTCATCCAAGACAATCAGCGTGCACTGCTCGTTTTCGCCGCCGTGGCTGCGTTTGCTCTCGCGGGCGTCATAGAGCCGGAGCACGGCCGGCGTCGCCCCGTGGCGAATCGCGGTGCGCATCGCCTCGACACCGGCGGCGAAAGAAGCGAACTTGAAGGCCATCTTTTTCGTGCATTGCGGCAGCGGATGAGCGCGCAACCACACCTTGGTGACGATGCCCAACGTGCCTTCGCTGCCGATGAACAGCGAAGTCAAGTTCGGGCCGGCGGACCCCGCAGGTTCGACTCCGGTGTTGACGATCGTGCCATCGGCGAGCACGACCTCGAGACCCGCGACCATGTCGTCGATCTTCCCGTAGCGAGTCGAGAACTGACCCGCCCCGCGCGAACCGATCCAGCCGCCGACGGTCGAGATATCGAACGACTGCGGAAAGTGCCCGACCGAGAGTTTGTGTTTTGTGTTGATTTCGTTCTCGAGATCGGGCCCGAAGGTGCCGGGCAAAACCTCGACCAACCCCGATTTCTCATCTACGCCGACGACCCCGCTCAACTCGGTGGTATCGACAACGACGCCACCAAAAACCGGAATCGCGGCGCCGCAGACGCCCGATCGGCCGCCCGCAACCGTGACGGGCACCGAACTTTTTGCGCACACACCGACGACTTGGCTTACTTGGGTCGTCGTCGTCGGCCGACATATTGCACCCGCGCGCCGCGCCGTTTTTCCGGCTAGCGACCAGTGCATCGCCAACGGCCACCAGTCGCGCGAATGCTCGAGGCGGTCGGCAAGGTCGGTGGTCGTCGGGCAGATTTTCGCCAACGCCTCGACGAGTTGCGCAGTCAACTCTTGACTCGCACCGACGATGCGGTCTGAGACATCTTTCGCGGGTTTGGCGAATTCAATCGGCGTGGATGGCTTGATTCGCGTCACATCGACCTCAAGTTGAAAGCGCAGCCTGGTCTTCTGCAGCGCAAGATTCGCAGAATTCACGAACCTGTCGTTCGATTTCAGCGCGGTCCCAACCCAGATGCGCGGCCATCACCTCGGCAACTTGCTGTGCCGCGGCGACGCTGGCCCGACGGTTGATGATGCGGGCGCGAGTGCGACGCGACAGCACATCGTCAAGGGTGAGGGCCATCTCGTTTTGCACGGCGAAGATCGCCTCGGCCCGCAGATACGGGAGCCCGGCGATCAGCGGTTGGGCCAGCGATGGATCTGCTTCGATCAACGCCTCGATGCGCTCTGTTTCGTTGCCAAAACGCGAACGAAGGTGCGACGCCGACCGGGTCGATTCCGGCGCGCGAGACGAGTTGTTCCCCCCTGCACCGATTAGTTGATGGCGTTTCGTTTTGCACCGCGCCGATGAGCCGAGTCGCTGCGTCGCGAGGTCGACGGTGTCTTCGGCCATCTTGCGATAGGTCGTCAGTTTTCCGCCGGCGATCGAGATCACGCCCGAGTCGGAAGTCGTGACCTTGTGGCGACGCGAGAGGTCGGCCGTTCTGGCGCTCAGTTTTTCGCCGCTGACGCTCTTGACGAGCGGACGCAGACCCGACCAAACCGCCGTCACATCGTCACGTGTGACTTTGGTGGTGACGGCGGCGTTGAGGGCGCGCAGGACATAGTCGATGTCGGCGCTCGAACATTGCGGGTCGTCGATCGGCCCCGTGTAGTCGGTGTCGGTCGTACCTATATATGTGTATTGGAAAGTGCCGTCCTGATTCGAAATCCACGGGATCAAAAACAAACTGCGTTTGTCGCCCGGAACGGGGATCACTATCGCGATGTCGTTGCGCACGAGTTTCCAGGGCACCGTCAAGTGCACGCCTTTGGCGGGGCGAATCGAGTCGGGGTTTTTGCCCATGTCGGTGGTCATCACTTCGTCCGACCAGACACCCGTCGCGTTGACGACGATTTTCGCCCGTATCTCGAACGCGTCGGCGTCGAACGGCTTTACCCGCGCTCCGCAGGCCTTGTTGTCGGCATCGTGAAGAATCTTCTCGACCCGCGTGTGGTTGACGATCGCCGCACCGTTGTCGATCGCCGTGCGGGCGAGCGCGACGCAGATTCGCGAGTCATCGGCCATCGCGTCGAAATACAAATAGGCCGAGTCGAGGCGTTTGCGGTCCATCGTCGGCAGGTGAGCGAAGGCATTGTCGGCCTTTAGTCGACGGTGAAACCGACCGATTCGCCAACCCCCGGTGAGGTCGTACATCCACAACGCGGTGCCGAGCGCACGGGCGATCTTGCGCGACACCACGCCATCGCGCTTGAGTATCGGAATCATGAACGGCAAGACCTGCACGAGGTGCGGAGCATTTTGTCGCAGGCGTTGGCGCTCGCGAAGCGCCTCATAGACGAGACCGATTTCGCCTTGCTGCAAGTATCTGACCCCACCGTGGATCAACTTGCTGCTCTTGGACGAGGTGCCCGAGGAGAAATCCCGGCGTTCGACCAGCGCGGTTTTCAGGCCCCGCGTTGCCGCGTCGAGTGCGACACCAAGACCCGTGATTCCGCCACCAATAACGAGCACGTCGAACTCATCGCTGGCCAAGCGGGCGAGTGCCTGGCGTCGAGCTTTTGTGTGATTGGCTTCGAGCACGCCAAGAGCCTAAACCAGCCGTTGTTTCGAAAACTGCTCGAATTCAGGCAAATGTTCGGACGTGAAGCGCGAGTAACGAATTTCACACTCATTGTTAGTTAGCAATAGTTGCAAAATAGATGCGTTCCGACTAGTTTTTCCCCGTGCGTTCACCGAATGAACTGGCCCGAAAGTTTCGCGAGAAGCAGCTGAAGCTCACCCCCCAGCGGCAGCTGCTGTTCGGTCTCTTGCATCAAAACGACTCGCACCCGTCGGCCGAAAACCTGTTCGAGGCCGCCAGCAAGCAGATGCCCGGCATCTCTTTGCGCACCGTTTATCAAACTCTGGGCGAACTGGCAGAAATGGGTGAGTTGCAGATGGTGGATGTCGGCACCGGTGCGAAACGATTTGATCCGAATATCAGCGACCACCATCACTTCGTCTGCGAATCATGTGGCGCGATTCGCGACGTCGAGATCGCCGCCAAACCCAAGTTGCGCGATGGGTCGGGCAAGTTCGAAATCTCGCAAGTGGGCGTGGTTTTTCACGGTCGCTGCGAAAACTGCGTGCCAAGCGCAAAAAGGTCTCCTGCACAACAGGTGAAACAAAAAGCAACAAAGAAATAACATCAACCCCAACCCAGAAAGAAGAGATCAATCATGGCCAAGTTAAATGGCACAAAAACACATGAGAATCTCAAGCACGCGTTCGCAGGCGAGAGCCAGGCCAATCGTCGTTACTTGTGGTTCGCACAGAAGGCAGACGTAGAGGGCTATCCAGATGCCGCCGCGCTGTTCCGTTCGGTCGCCGAAGGCGAAACGGGCCATGCGCACGGTCACCTCGATTACCTTGCCGAAGTCGGCGACCCGGCATCGGGCGAACCGATCGGCGAGACGGCCGAAAACTACAGGGCCTCCGTAGCCGGCGAGACGTACGAGTACACCCAGATGTACCCGGGTTTCGCCAAGACGGCCCGCGAAGAGGGTTTCACCGAAATTGCCGACTGGTTCGAAACTCTTGCCCGCGCAGAGAAGAGCCACGCCGGACGATTCACCGAGGGTCTCAAAGCCCTCGGCTGAGTTTCAATCCCGGCTTTCATTCACCAGTGTCGGTGTCGCCGAAAAATTTGGCGACACCGACACCGAATTTTTTCGCACAGGAACATTCCGCATGACGATCACATACGACCCGCTGAATCCCGTCTATCTCGACGAAGCCGACACGCGGGCCGAGCTCACGCGCGTTTACGACCTGTGCCACGGCTGCAGACTCTGCTTCAAGTTCTGCCCGAGTTTTCCCACCCTTTTCGACTACATCGACAAACACGAAGATCAAGACGCCGGCAGGATGACACCGGCCGAACAAGACCATGTCGCCGACGAATGTTTTCAATGCAAACTTTGCTACATCAACTGCCCGTATACGCCCGGCCAGCACGAATGGGCGCTCGACTTTCCGAGGTTGATGCTGCGCCTCGACGCGATGCGTCGGGCCAACGGTCAAATGTCGTTGCGCAACAAGTTGACGACCACGATGTTGGGTCGAACCGACGCGCTGGGCATCGTGGCCACCTCGTCGGGGCCGATCGCCAACAAAGTGATCGGCGCAAAGCCGGGTTCGATCCTCAGAAAAGTCGTCGAAAAGACCGCCGGCGTCTCGAGCGTTCGGTTGCTGCCGCCGTTCGCCAGGCAACGGTTCTCGACCTGGTTCGCGAGACGAACCAAATCGGCAATCGAAAAAGTGCAGGGCAAAGTCACGGTGTTCCCGACCTGTCTGGTCGAGTACCAACAGCCCAAGATCGGCCACGCCCTGGTCAATGTCTACGAGCGCAACGGCATCGAGTGCGACCTCAGCGACGCCGGTTGTTGCGGCGCACCGTATCTGCACAGCGGAGACATGGCGACGTTCACGAAAGTGGCGGTCAAAAATGTGGCCACGCTCGCGACCGAAGTGCGCAAAGGCACCGACATCGTCGTTCCCCAGCCGACCTGCGGTTACGTGCTGAAAATGGACTACCTCGACTACGTCGGTGGCCCCGATGCGCAACTCGTGGCCGGGCACACCTACGACGCGGCCGAGTATCTGATGAAGGTGCACAAAACCGAAGGCTCGGCACTCGACACGAACTTCGTCGGCGAAGTGCCCGAGTCGGTCACATACCACACGCCATGTCATTTGCGTGCGCAAAACATCGGCCTGAAGAGTCGCGACCTGATGAAGCTGACGGGCACCAAGATCAAATTGGTGCAGCAGTGCTCGGGAATCGACGGCATGTGGGGGTTGCGCGCCGAGAACGCAGAACTGTCGCTGCCCATCGCCAAAAAACTCGGTGAAATGGTGCACGACGCCGGTTCGCAAGTCGTCGCGGGCGACTGCCATTTGGCCAACACCGCGATCACAGAACAGACAGGCGAGACGCCGCTTCATCCTCTCGAGGTGGTGGCGCGAGCCTACGGAATCAAACCAGAAGGAAGATAACCCATGCAAACCCCGACAAGGTCAATCAACCGCAAACTCGAATTGTCCGACATTCTCGAGCAACGCGCGTACGAACGAATTCGCGAGACGCGTCGCGCCGAGGTGATCGAGATCAAGCGTCGACGACGCGTCTCGCTCGGCACGATCGTCACCGTGATGTTCGAAAATCGCGAGACGATGCAGTCGCAAATTCAAGAAATGTTGCGCGTCGAGCGCGTCGTCAGCGACGAAGGTGTGCTCGAAGAATTGAAGGCCTACAACCCGATGATCCCCGAAGTCGGTCAACTTTGCGCGACGATGTTCATCGAGTTGGTGACCGACGACCAGATGCGCGAGTGGTTGCCAAAACTCGTCGGCATCGAGCAGGCCATCGCCATCAAACTGGCCAACGGCGAGATGGTCAGGGCCGTCGTCGAAGAGGCGCATGCCGAGCAATTGACGCGCGAGACCGTCACCGCGGCGGTGCACTACATCCGTTTCGAGTTCAGCGTCGAACAAGTCGCCGAATTCGCCAAGGGTGATGTGCAAGTCGTGTCGACCTTGCCGAATTATTTGGAGGTCGCCGAACTCGCCGATTTCACGGTCGCCGAACTGCTCAAGGATTTGCGCGATTGAGACAAGACTCGACCGGGGCCGATTGGCACGAGGTCGACGATAAGTCGTAGTCTCTCGGGCGACGAGAACAAGGGGGTTCGCGTGCCTGAGTACGACTTGTCGTGGCGTCAAAGCGGTGCCTGCCAGGGTCTTGACCCCCAGATTTTTTACCCCGACAACGAGGACAACTGCGACCAGGCAAAACGGGTCTGTGGCGAGTGCAAAGTGCGAATAGCGTGTCTTACCTATGCGTTGGACAGCAGGGAAAAGCAGGGTGTTTGGGGTGGCACATCGGCGCGCGAGCGTCGCCGTATCTTGCGCACCCGTCGCAGCGCCTGACAAGGTCGGGCGATGAGCGAGATCGACGCGGCGGGTTCATGGTCGACCGTGATTTCGCGGTTGCTGGCCAAACAAGACCTGAGCGCGAGCCACGCCGGTGCGGCGATGCGCTCGGTGCTTTCGGGCGAGGCCACGCCGTCGCAGATCACCGCGTTCATCGTCGCTTTACGGGCCAAGGGCGAAACCGAGATCGAACTCGAGGGCATGTTGGCCGAGGTCCGTCGCGCCGCCGAGCGGGTTTTTTTGCCCGAGCAAATCGCCGAGCAGGCGCTCGACATCGTCGGCACGGGCGGTGACCACAGTCATTCGGTGAACGTCTCGACGATGGCGGGTCTCGTCGTCGCGGGGGCGAAGGTACCCGTCTGCAAACACGGCAGCAGGGCGTCGTCGTCGAAAAGCGGCGCGGCCGACATGCTCGAAGCGCTCGGCGTGGCGATTGAAATCGACGGCGTGGGCGTGGCCAAGTGCGTCGAAGAAGCCGGTTTTGGTTTTTGCTTCGCCCAAAGGTTTCATCCGGCGTTTCGTTTCACCGGTCCTTCGCGACGCGAGATCGGTGTGCCCACCGTGTTCAACCTGCTCGGACCGCTGGCCAACCCGGCGTCGATTTCGTTCATGGTCGTGGGCGTAGGCGACCCGCAGGTGGCGCCCGTGATGGCCGAGGCGTTGACGACACGCGGCATCAAGCGCGCGTGGGTGGTGCATGGTCACGGCTCGATGGACGAACTTTCCTTGAGCGGCAAATGTCCGGTTGTCGAGGTCAACGGAAACAACAGCCGCAGTTTCGAAATTGACGCGACCGAGATTGGGCTTGCTCGCGCCGATGTGGCGGCCGTGCGCGGCGGCCTGCCGGGCGAGAACGCGAGGATATTCCGTGATTTGCTCGACGGTGCCAAGGGCGCCGTTCGCGACATCGTCGTGATCAACGCGGCGGCGGGCATCGTCGTGGCGGGCAAAGCCGACGATATGCGCATGGGCATCGAGATCGCCGAAGAATCGATCGACTCGGGCGCGGCCAGCGACGTGCTCGACGACTTGATTCGCGTGAGCAACGACGCGGCAAAGCAGATGGCGCACTGAAGATGAATTCGTCGCCGAGATCGATAGCCGTGCGCGTGCCCGCAAGTTCGGCGAATCTCGGCCCGGGCTTCGACGTCTTGGGGATGGCCGTGTCTTTGCACATCGAAGCGGGATTCGGCAATGCTCCCGCCGAGTCGAATCAAGCCGACGAAAAGAGTCCGCTGAAGATCGCCTATCGGCACGCGGGGGGAACAAGAGATCTGTGGGTGCGGTCGCAGATTCCGGTGGGCAAGGGTCTGGGTTTCAGTGGAGCCGCACGTGTCGCAGGTTGTGCCCTGGCCCACGCCGAGAAAAACGGCACCGACGCGGGAATGTTTGACGCGGCCAAGCCCGAAATATTGCGCGTGGCGGCCGCACTCGAGGGCCACCCCGACAACGCGGGTGCCTCGCTCCACGGAGGTGTCGTCGCCAGCGTCGACAACATCGCCGTGCGCGTACCGACGCCGCTCGACCCCGCGGTGATTGTTTGGGTGCCAGGGCAACAAACTTCGACCAAAGAATCGCGGACAAAACTGCCGAGCTCGGTGAGTTTCGCCGATGCGGTTTTCAACATCGGAAATACGGCGTTGCTGGTCGCCGCATTGGCGGCAGGCGACATATCGGCGATGGCGCTCGCCACGCGTGATCGACTGCACCAAGACCTGCGGTTTGCCAGGGTGCCCGAGTCGAAAACCGCTTTACAGTCGGCCCTCGCCGCGGGGGCGTGGTGCGGCTGGATGTCCGGTTCGGGCCCGACCGTGGCGGTTTTGAGCAGCCAAGAAATGGCCCAGAAGATCGCCGATTCGTTGCCGACCAACGGCACCAAGATCGTGTTGCGCATCGCCCAACTCGGGGCGGAACTTTTCGCGGTTTAACCCTGCAACACGTCTCGGGCAGTGTTGTTGATATTCAACAACAGTCACAACTATCGCCTAAACAGGAGCCAGCCAGTGTCGAGTTTGCGCGCGAATCAAGACGACGGTGAAAAGTCGGTCGATCAGGTCTTGGTCGTCAGTTGCGACTCGTGCGTGATGCGCGCCACCGCCGCCTGCGACGACTGCGTGGTTTCCTTTTTTTGCGACGATTTAGGGGCGCGAGCCGTCGTTTTAGACCTCGAAGAACAGCGAACCCTGCGAATGCTGGCAAACGCCGGTTTGGTGCCTACGCTTCGGCATCGTGAAGTCAGCTGA
>VFZD01000031.1 GCA_016871295.1 Actinomycetota bacterium
CCGAAACCGAGTCTGCGACGCCTCGGCCCAATGCGCCGCCGATGCGAAGCGTGCGCAAAGCGTACGCTTGAAGAATGGCAAAATCTGAATCGAAAAAGCCTGCCTCTGCGGCCCAAGAAAAACACGGTGTGGCAACCGCGCTCAAAGACCAGGTCGGCGGATTGATGGAGACGACGGTTGCGTTGCGACGCGAACTGCACAGGTGGCCGGAGATCGGCAACACGCTGCCAAAAACTCGGGAACAAGTTCTGTCGGCGCTCGAAGGTTTGCCGCTCGACCTGACCCTGCATCAAACCACGAGCGGCATCGCGGCGATGTTGACGGGCGACAAACCAGGGCCGACGGTGATGTTGCGCGGCGACATGGACGCTCTGCCGATGCCCGAAGACACGGGGTTGGATTTCGCGTCGAAGACCGACGGATGCATGCACGCCTGCGGGCACGACACGCACACTTCGATGCTCGTCAGCGCGGCCAAACTTCTCAGCGAGCGGCGCGGCGAACTGCCCGGCCGCGTGTTGTTCATGTTTCAACCCGGCGAGGAGGGCCACCACGGTGCGAAGTTCATGCTCGAAGAAGGTCTGCTCGACGTGGCCAAAGGCAAGAACGGGTCTGACTCGCCGATCACCGCGGCGTACGCGCTGCACATCACCTCGTCGTTGCCGAACGGCGTCGTCGGCACGCGGGGCGGGCCGCTGATGGCCTCGAGCGACGTCGTGTCGATCAAGATCACCGGCAAAGGCGGGCACGCCTCGGAGCCGTTTCGCACGCTCGACCCGATACCCGTGGCGTGCGAGATTGTTCAGGCGTTGCAGATGATGATCACCCGTCGCATCGAAACCTTCGATCCGGCCGTCGTCACGATCACCAAACTCGTGGCCGGTACGACGACCAATGTGATACCCGAATCGGCGCTGATTGAAGGGACGATTCGCGCCGTGAGCGAAAAGACCCGCAACAAAGTTCACGATTCGATTCGCCGCGTGGCCGAACGAATCGCCGAGGCATATGAGATGCAAGCCACGGTTGAAATCAAAGTCGGCTACCCGGTGACGGTCAACGACGCGCCGAGCGCCGAGTTCGCCCTCGGTGTGGCCGAATCGGTTCTGGGCGAAGGGAAGGCGATTCAGATGCCGTCACCGGTGATGGGCGCCGAAGATTTCAGTTACGTGCTGAACAAGATTCCGGGGGCGATGGTGTTCTTGGGCGGCACCCCGAACGGCGTCAACCCGGCCACGGCGGCCCCGAACCACTCGAACCGCGTGATCTTCGAGGAATCGGCGATGGCGCACGGCGTCGCGCTGTATTCCGCACTCGCCTTGCGCACGCTCGGCGTGACGCTCAACTGAACCGATGCGCCCGCTCGCAGGGGTTCGCGTTCTCGACTTCACGCGGGTGCTCTCTGGCCCGCATGCGACGCGAATGCTGTGCGACCTGGGCGCCGACGTGATCAAAGTCGAGCAACCAAGCGGCGACCTGACGCGGTTCTCGAGCCCGCGCGTCAATTCGAACTCGACATATTTCATCCAACAAAACGTGGGCAAGCGCAACATCTCGATAGATCTCGAAATGCCCGAAGGCGTCGATTTGATGCGCCGGCTCGTGGCAAAGTGCGATGTGTTGATCGAAAACTTTCGGCCCGGCGTGATGAGCCGCCTCGGTCTGGATGAAAAAACTCTGCGGCTGCAAAATCAGCGACTGATCTACGCGTCGATCACGGGCTACGGCAACACCGGGCCATGGGTCGGACGTCGCGCTTATGCGCCGGTCGTCAACGCCGAAATGGGCCTGACCAAACGACAGGGCGACGCCCGCGGCGGGCAGTATGCCAACGACCCGTTCAGCCACGCCGATGTCTACACGGCGATCGAGTGCGCGAGCGCGATCTTGGCCGCGCTCTATCAACGCGAGCGCACCGGTGTCGGCGACTACATCGATCTGTCGATGGCCCAGACGCTGCTCTATGTCAACGAACACGCCCACGACGAACTGTGGGATGAACCCGTGTCGCCCGATGCGATTCGGTCGTTTCGCCCCGAGGACTACGCGGTGTTGACCACGCGCGACGGCATCACCTCGATCGTCAGCGGTCACCCGGCCGAGCGCGGCACATTCGACTGTTTCGTCGCCGCGATGCAAAAACCGGAGATGTTGAAAGATCCGCAATTCGCAGACGTCGCGTCGCGCGTGAAAAACTTCGACGCGTTGATGCTGGCGATAAAGGAATGGGCGGCGGCGATCGACACGGCCGATGAACTGGAACGACGACTGGCAGAAAACAAACTTGCGACCGGCAAACTTCGCTCGGTCGCCGAGGTGGCGAAAACAGAATGGGCGAACCAGCGCAACGCATTCGTCGAGGTCGAAGATCGCGGCGAGGGCCGGGTCAAACTGCCGAATTCACCGTGGATATTCGCCAGCGCCGACACCTCGACCCGCGGCCTTGTCAAGTATCGGGGCGAAGACAACGCCGAGGTGTTCGGCGAATTGCTCGGGCTGACCGCCGAACAAATCGCGGATCTGCATCGGCGAAAAATTCTTCTGCAGCGACTCGGCAAGAAATAGTTTTCAGCGACCCGAGTGGCCGAACCCGCCGCCGCGGTCGAAGCCGTCGAGTTCTTCGACCACCTGCCACGATGTCGCGACGACGCGCTGAATGATCAGTTGCGCGATGCGATCACCGCGCCTGACTTGATAATCATTTTTCGGATCGGTGTTGATCATGATCACCTGCAGTTCGTCCCGATAGCCGCTGTCGATGATGCCCGGGGTGTTGACGAGGGAAATTCCGTGCTTCAGCGCGAGACCGCTGCGGGGTACGACTTGTCCGAAAAATCCCGGGGGAATCGCCACGGCGACGCCCGTCGGCACGAGCACCCGCCCGCCTCTGGCCGGCAACAACGCGTCGACGCGCGCGTGCAGATCGATGCCCGCGTCACCGGCATGGGCGGGCGCGGGCAACGGCAGATCTTTGTCGAGGCGTTTTACGGGCACCAAAGTCGGCTCGATTTGCGGGCCCTCGGCCGAAATATTTTGCACGCCTAAGACGATAGAGCCCGAACCCGCGCGACAAAAATGCCGTGCACTCCGAAAGCCAATAGATTGCTTGGCGTGCTTGTGTGGATGGATCTGGAGATGACCGGACTCGATCCCGCGACCGAGGTCATCGTCGAGATCGCCACGTTGATCACCGACGACGACTTGAACGTGGTCGCCGAGGGCCCGGATTTGGTGATCAACCAGCCGGAATCTGTGCTCACGGCGATGCAACCGGTGGTCGTCGAGATGCACACGACCTCGGGATTGTTGGCCGCGATTCGCGCCTCGCAGGTGACGCTCGAACAGGCGGGCAAAACGACCCTCGATTTCATCAAACAACATGTCACCGAACCGCGAACGATTCCGCTGTGCGGAAATTCGATCGGCACCGACCGCAGATTTTTGGCGAAATATCTGCCCGAGATCGAAAATTATCTGCACTATCGCAGCGTCGACGTGTCGACGATCAAAGAACTGGTGAAGCGGTGGTACCCCGGTGTCGAAATCACCCGCCCGGCCAAGAGCGGCGCTCATCGTGCGCTCGACGACGTTCGCGAGAGCATCCGCGAACTGAAGTTCTATCGCGAGAACGTCTTCAAAGAAAACAAGCCTACAAAAAAATAACTTCGGTCACGGCGGCGACCACATCGCCGTCGAGGACATGGCGCAACACGACCCGTCCCTCGAGGTGTTGGGTGACGATGCGTACTTTGTCGCCCGGGTCGATCGCCCCGTGATGTTCGACGGTGGCCATGAGCGGCGCCCGGCGACCAGAATTGGCACCGAGAAATTCTTCGAGCGCCTCCCAGTAGGCGGCGTTGTTGAGGTGCCCGACGGCGTCCATGTCGCTGAAGCGCAGCGGCCAATCACGCGACTCGGCCTGGTTGCCGACCAGATCGGGCAGACCCCTGCCGATCTCGAGTCGCGGGGAAACTTTGCGACCGTTGGTGGCGGGCAGGAGCATCGCCGTGAGTTCGGGCGAGAGGGCCACGGGCTTCATCGTCTTGAAATCGACGCGCACCCACAGTGCGGCACAATCGATCGCCACCGTGCCGTTCGACTTGATCTGCGTGCGACGCTCGGCCCAATGCGAACCGAGCGCGCCGCACCATGTCGTCAGGTCGATTTGATCGAGGTATTTCGGAAAACTTGTCACCCACATCTGGGTTCGCCGCACGACCCACGAGTGGGGTTCGCTGTAGTTGCCGTCGAGCGAATCGTCGGTGGCGATGTCTTGCAGATACCTGGCGGTCGCGTCTAGGCGCAACCGGCCCTTGGGCGTGACATCTCCGAGGCGCACTTTTCTCGAGGTCGAAAAGCGACGCCCGGTTTCGGGAATCGGGCTCGGCAGAGCGCGATTCAAGCCGGGCGTAAGCATGCTCAAACCCTAGCCAGTATTGGGCCAGACGGCTTTTGCCGGTTCGCAAAGTTAAATCGCTTGGAAATCGTTTGGCGACGTGGTTGCATTGAACTCTCATGTTCTCGACAAACTTCACCCCGGTCGCGATTGCCAGCGTGCGCATGCTCAATATGCGCGCGTTCAAATCGTTTCGGGCGACGAAAAGTTTCGTTGACTATTCGACCGAACGAAAGGCCCGACATCTCGAGGGGCTTCTGACGTAAAAAGATTTCACGTCGGAGAGATCCACGAGACCGTCGGGTGAAAACCCGGCGGTCTTTTTGTTTTTCCGGCGTGAAGCCAACCTGGCTCAAGACAAACCCACAGACACAAGAAAGGAAGAGAAATGACATTATTGGACACACAACTCGTCGAAGGCGCGGCGAGCGAAAACTTCAAACTCGCGATCGACGACAATCCTGAATTCATCTTGTCGCCGATGCGATGCAACGACGGCAACGGCACCCTGTCGTATCTCTTCTTCTCCGAAGAGTTCGTCGACATGGCCCGAGCCAAGGCGATCTGCGCCCGATGCTCGAGCAAGGCGGCGTGTTTGGCCGGTGCGCTTGAACGCGGCGAACCGTGGGGTGTCTGGGGTGGCGAATTGATCGAAGAAGGTCGCATTCGCACGACAAAGCGACCACGCGGTCGACCGGTCACGAAGTCGCAAGCGGTGTTAACGATCACCGAGGTGCCTCTCCCCGGGCACTGGGTCGCTTAACTGCGCAAACATCGCGTGTTCTGGTGGGTGCGAAGGCAGTAGATAGCCTGCTTTCGTGCCCGCCGGAACACGCTTTGCGAGACAAATCGCAATCAGTTTTGCAATGATTCTCGGCGGCATCCTGATCGCCCGCGCGATCGCACCTTTCGATGACCCGCCGAAATACGAGTTGTCGAACTCGACCGGGGCGATCGCCACCAACGAAAACCTGACGGGTCGACGACTCGCGCAGGTCGACCTGGTCGCCACGAGCGGGGAGAATATCTCGACCGAATCGCTTCTCGGCAAACCGTTGATTCTGAACGTGTGGTATTCGACCTGCGAACCATGCCGACGAGAATTGCCCGTGCTCGCCGCCGCGGCAAAGGCAAACGCCGGACTCGTCAGGTTCGTCGGTGTGAACATCAAAGATTCGGCGGGAGTCGCCTCTGAATTCGCCAGCAACTACGGCGTGCAGTATGACCTGTTGCTCGACCCGCTCGGCGAGTTCATTTCGGCGTCGCGCATCGGCACCGTGCCGATGACCCTGGCCGTAGACGCCGACGGCATCGTCGTCGATCAGGTCGCGGGCGAAATCAGCGCCGAGAGGCTGAACGAACTGATCGCCAAGTTGGTGAAATGATCGTGGCGATCGAGGGCAACTTCGCCTATTCGTTCGTGCTCGGCGTCTTGGCGGCCGTCAACCCTTGTGGTTTTGTCTTGTTGCCCACATATTTGTTGTTCTTTTTGGGCACGCGCGAAGAGCCGAATCTCGGCCCGGGTGAGCGTCTCGGTCGAGCGTTGAAAGTCAGCGTCGGTATCTCGATCGGTTTTCTCGGGGTGTTTTTCGTGATCGGGGTGATCTCACGCCTGTTCACCCAATGGATAGAACTGAACGCGAAATTCGCGGCCATCGCGATCGGTGTCGTGCTGGTTATCGGTGGGATTCGAATGCTCAGCGGATGGACGCCGAAATTCGCCACACCCGAATTGGGCGGCACGAGCGAAAAAACTTTTCGGGCGACCGTTGTTTATGGCGTGGCATACGCGGTCGCCTCGATCGGTTGCACCATCGGCTTCCTGACCACGGCGATTTTTGGCTCGATCTCGATACATGGTTTCGTCTCCGGGGTGATCAGCATTCTGCTCTATGGCATCGGCATGGCGATGTTGGTGACCGCGCTCACCGTGAGTTTGGCGTTTGCCAAAACGGGCATCATTACGGTGATCAAGAACCGGCTCGAGATAATTCAGCGCCTTGCCGCGCTGCTCGTGACGCTCACGGGTGTTTACCTCGTGTTCTATTGGTATGCGGCGATCAGCGAAACCCGATCAACTGCATTCGTTTCGCGCATCGAACGCTGGCAGACGAAAGTGGCGTCATTTTTGCAAGAACAGGGCGCGCTTCGTTTGGTGATCGTGATGTCGGTGATCGTCACCCTCGCCGTCTTCGTGAGTCGCACCGGCGAGCGAAAGAAAATAAAATCCTGAGGCGATGAAGTTCGCCAAACTGCTCGCCCATCCCGAGGTGCAGGAGGTCCTCGAACTGCGCAACAACTTCGGCTTCATGGCATACCACGGTGGGGGTCTGGAACACCTCACCGATGTGATCGCCCAGAGGGCGGCGCAAATGTCGGGGGCCTCGTATTACGGGGTGCATCAACCCAAGGGTTTGAAGTGGCACGTGCCGTCGCACGAGGTTTCACCCAAGTTCTCGAACTCGCTGGCGAGTTTCATCGAGCATGTCGACGTCGTGATCACCGTGCACGGCTTCGGTCGAGACGGGTACTTCACCTCACTGTTGCTGGGTGGACGCAACCGCAATCTGGCATCGCATTTGTCGACCCACCTCAAACAGGCGTTGCCCGACTACGAGATTTGCGACGACCTAGAGACGATTCCCAACGACTTGCGCGGTTTGCACGACGAGAACCCCGTCAACCTTCCCCGACTCGGCGGCGTGCAGATCGAGTTGCCGCCACGCGTGCGCGGCGTGGGTCGGTTCTGGAAAGACTGGCAGGGCGAAGGCCTGACACCGCACACCGAATCGTTGATCGACGCGCTGGTAACGACCGCGAAAAGTTGGCCGGTCGCGAGATGACAATTTACGGTGCGAGCCGCTGAATCTGCCAAGTCGCCGTGTTCGCCGCCAGCGAATAGACGAAACGGTCGTGCAGACGACTGGATCGGCCCTGCCAAAACTCGATCGTGTGCGGTGACAGACACCAGCCGCCCCAATTTGGCGGACGAGGCACCTCGCGATTTTCGAATTTCGCGCCGAACTCGACCATCCGCTCTTCGATGAACGCGCGATCGGCGATCGGTTGCGACTGCGGCGAGGCCCAGGCGCCGATTTGCGACTCGCGCGGCCGCGAGGCGAAATACTCGTCGCTATCTTTGTCTGCAACACGCCGCACCGTGCCCCGCAGGCGAACTTGTCGGTGCAGGTCGAGCCAGGCAAATACGGCGCTGGCGATCGGAGCGAGCAACAGTTGGCGACTTTTTACCGAGTCGTAATTCGTGTAAAAAACAAACCCGCCGGCGTCGACGGCGCGAGCCAGAACTACCCGTGAATCGGGCGCTCCGTCTTGGTCGATCGTCGAAACCGTCATCGCGTTCGGCTCGGCCACACCCGCACTTGCCGCCTGTTCGTACCAGGCGTGCCATTGGGCGATCGGGTCGGCGTTCAGATCTGAGCGCTCTAGACCTGCGGTTTCATATTGCACCCGGCGGTCGCGCACGCTCATGGTTGTGCCGAGATCTCTTTCGCGCCCCGCATGTAGGGCCGCAGAACCTCGGGAATCGCCACAGAACCATCGGGCTGCCTGAAATTTTCGAGAATCGCCGCCCAGACCCGCGGCACCGCCAACGCCGAGGCGTTGAGCGTGTGGGCGATTTCGGTGCCCTTGATACCGGCTTGTTTGAATCGGATATCGGCGCGTCGGGCCTGGTAATCGCTGAACCAACTGACCGAACTGACCTCGAGCCACTGATCGCAACCCGGCGCATAGACCTCGACATCAAAACTGCGATGGTGCGACTGACCGAGGTCGCCGGTGCAGATCTCTAGAACTCGATACGGCAGACCCAGGACGGCGATCGTCGACTCGACGCGGTTCGTGAGTTCGGTGAGCATCGCCGGGGCCTGGTCGGGCGTGGTCACTGCCAAGATCTCGACCTTGTCGAACTCATGGGTGCGCAACATGCCCCGCGTGTCGCGCCCCGCCGAACCGGCCTCGCGCCTGAAACATGAAGTGTGGGCCATGTATCGCAGCGGCAGATCTTCGATCTTCAGCGTTTCGCCCGCGTGCAGACTCGTCAGCGGCGCCTCGGCGGTCGGAATGCACCAGAGATCGTCACGCTCGATCGAAAACGCGTCGTCGGCGAACTTCGGCAGTTGCCCAGTCGCGGTAAGCGTGCGCGTCAAAACCAAACTTGGCGGACGAATCTCTTCGTAGGCATCGGCATTGCGATCGAGGGCCAATTGACACAGCGCACGGGCCATCGACGCCCCGAGGCCGCGTTGCATCGTGAACATCGCACCGCTGATCTTCACCGCGCGCTCGTTGTCCAAAATTTTCAACTGCGCGCCGATCTCCCAGTGGGGCACGCGCTGGTGATCGGCGAATTTCGAGGGCATTTGCAGCGGGCCTTTGACCACCCGATTGTCTTTGTCGCCGTTGCCGTTCACGACTTCGGCGTGCGGAATGTTCGGCACGCTCAACAACACCTGGTGCAAGGAACCGCTGACCTCGTCGAACTCGATCGCCAGTTTCTTCTCTGCTTCACCCAATTCGCGACTGTGGGCCATCAGTCTTTCGGCGCCTGCGTCGTCTTTGGCACGACGCATCACGGCCACATCTTTGGAGATCGAATTGATCTGAGCCCGATTCGTGTCGCGCAATCTTGTGATTTCGCGCAGTCTCGCGTCGAGACGCTGGGCGTTGTCGATTTCGTCAAGAATCGCCGGCTTGCCCCGACGAGACATCGCTGCGCGCACAGATTCGGGCTCGGTGCGCAACAATCTGACATCAATCACACAGTCAGATTAGCCGTTAGATGAATCGCGAACGCCCCGAATTGCGTACTGTAATGATGATGAATTCAAACGACCCGTCGAACTCGTCGCACGATGTCGCCGTGAGCGTTCGTGGTTTGGTCGTCGACTACGGAAAACTTCGCGCCGTCGACAACATCTCGTTCGAGGCCAGGTCGGGCGAGGTCACGGTGGTGATTGGCCCGAACGGTGCCGGCAAGACAAGTACGATCGAGGTCTGCGCCGGTGTGCGTCGCGGCACGAGCGGCACGGTGAGGGTGCTCGGTTTTGATCCGCAAGCTGACCGTCGTCGGCTCAACACCCAGATGTCTGTGATGTTGCAAGACGGGGGTGTTTATCCAGGGGCGAGGGTGATGGAGGTGACGCGGCACTACTGCAATTTGTACGGCAACAAGACTGACGCCACCGAACTGCTGGCCTCGGTCGATCTCATGGCGAGACAAAAGTCGTCATGGCGCAGACTTTCGGGTGGCGAAAAACAGCGCCTGTCGTTGGCTCTGGCGCTGGCGGCCAAACCCAAGGTCGCCTTTTTGGACGAGCCGACTTCGGGTGTCGATATTTTCGGCCGTGACTTGATTCGCACCGTGGTACGACGACTCGCCGCAGAAGGTTGCGCCGTGATTCTCGCCACCCACGAACTCGACGAAGCCCAGAGGGTCGCCGACCATGTGCTGATGTTTCACCGAGGCACGCTGCTCGCCGATGCCCCGTTGAGCGAACTGCGCGCACGACCTAGTGGCAACCAGAATCTCGAGGACATTTTTCGATCGATGATCGAAAACTCGTCGAAAGAGCCGCGACGATGAAACTTTTTTGTTCTCAACTTCGACAAGAACTCACGGTGATGGCCCGCAACGGCGAGCAACTGCTGCTGTTGGTGTTCATTCCGGTGTTGCTTCTCGTGTTCTTCTCTCGAACCGATTTTCTGCCGATAAGCGAACAGGACAACATCGACTTCTTGATGCCGGGAGTCTTGGCCTTGGCGATCATGTCGACGGCGATGGTCAGCCTCGGCATCGCCACGGGTTTTGAACGCGGCTATGGGGTGCTGCGGCGGCTCGGCACCACGCCGTTGGGCACGGGTCGACTTGTGGCGGCAAAAGTGTCGGCGGTTTTGGTGATTGAACTCACGCAGTTTGCGATTTTGATCGGTGTCGGGCTGTGGCTCGATTGGCGTCCAACCGAGATGAGCCTGCCGGTGATCTTGGCGACGATGGTGCTGGGCAGCGCTGCATTCGCCGGTATCGGTTTGATTTTGGCGGGGCGACTGCGGGCCGAGGTCAACCTCGCGGCACAAAACGGCCTGTATCTCGTGCTGTTGCTGTTGGGCGGAATTTTGCTGCCCACCGAAGAATTGCCGAATGGACTGAAAGATTTCGCCGACCTGTTGCCGAGCACGTTGCTCGGTGATTTGCTTCGCGACTCGTTCGCGGGCGAAAACGCCGCAACGAACAATCTCGCCATCTTGGCTGTCTGGGCTGTCGCAACCTGCGGATTGGCCGCCCTATGTTTCAGGTGGTCCGACTAGATTTTTGTCCTTGGTTCTTCGGCCGGCGGCACGCGACCAAAAGCATCGGTGACATCTTTGAAGGTCAAGACCGAATCATCGACCGGTCGAACAGACTTGCGATACGACTGATCGGCGAAGAACCCGGCGATGAACCGCCGAAAAAACAAGAATACGACGATCGACCACAGATAGATGGACCCTCCCGTTTTCATGATCGCCCCCGCGATTTGTTGATCGGTGGTCACCGAGAGCCCCCACACCCGCACGGCGATGTCATATTGCCCATATACGGCGCCCTCGGCGAAGGTCAACCATGCGGCGGGAACGGTCGGCACGACAGACATCAAAAAGAGGTAGATCATTTTTCCGCCGGGTTTCAATTGTCGTCGCAGGTCTGGGCCACAAATCGGCAACCACACCAAAAGCGCGGTGGTGACGAGCAAGATGTGCAGCGAATAATGCAACGGCGCATTCGAGACGCTTTGGTTTACCAGAGCGGGAATGTGCGTGATCATCACCACGATATTGAACGCGACGCCGGCGACCACGGGTTTGGCCAGCCAATCGACGATCGTGCGCGCCCTGCCCGCACCGAACACCGCGTCGTACATCCACTTCGGGGTTGCAAGCAGCACCAAGGGCGGCATGAAATATGAGAGCGCCATGTGTTGGAACATGTGCACCGAATACAAATATTCTTCGGCCAGGTCGTGCACCGGCCAGTCGGATCCCAGCCAGAGAAACAAGACCGCGGCGGCGAAAGCGTTGCGTTGCTTTCTCGTTGTGACCGGCCCGTTCTTGACGACCACGGGACCGATCATACGAACGGCGTAGATGTAGGCGCCGACCACGAAGGCCACCAGCACCCACACTTCGGGGTGCGCCTGAAAACGCCATGGGTTGATGAGGTCGGCAGCCGGCGCGATCACGACATGACCCTGCGCGAACTATTTGATGAAAAAATGGAAAGTCGCCAAAAACGCGGCATAAACGCTGATCGCCAAGACCAGACCCGCATAGAACAAGAAACTGAAAACCTTGTTGTCGAATTTGAGATGCATGAAATAACTCACGACCATCACGAATTTGATCGCCATCATGATCAACAGGGCGGGCAAAAACAACGGGCCGAAATCTACGTAATATGTCGCCACCTCGAGCGCGGTGATCGCCGCCAAAATCAACGCGATGCGAACGTAGCCGACGTCGCTCATGCCGTGCTCTTTTTTGTCTGTCGTCTGGACTGTTTCGGCGGACATGATCAGACCGGAATCAGATAGACGAGGGTGAAGATGATGATCCACACGATGTCGACGAAGTGCCAATAAAGACCGACGATTTCGACGACCTCGGCTTTTTTGCCGGGCATCGAACTTCGCGTGAGAATGCCGACCAACGACATCAGCATGATGATGCCCACCGTGACGTGCACACCGTGGAAACCAGTCAATGTGTAGAAACTCGAACCGAACAGGCTCGTCGAAAAACCCAAACCCTCCTTGTAGAAGGCGGTGAACTCGTAGACCTGGCCACCCACGAATGTCGTGCCCAAGAGCGCGGTGACCGTGAGCCACAGATTCGTCTTGCGATCGTCGTCCTTGTGCGCCGCGCTGACCGCGAGAACCATCGTCAACGAACTCATCAACAACACGAAACTGCTCACCGAGGTGAACGGAATATCAAAAATCTGGCTGGGTCGCGGGCCACCCGTGACTCGGCCGCGATAAAGCATGTAGGTCGAAATCAAACCGCCGAACAACAGACATTCTGAGCCCAAGAACGCCCACATGCCGAGTTTGACATTGGAGATGCCGGTGCCACCGACATGGCCGTGCGCGACGTCAGTCATGTTTCACCAACTCGGCCGATGAATTTGGATTCTCAAAATCTGATTCTGGGGCGGTGCTCGACTCGAGCGCCCAACCGAAGGCGGCGAACAATACGATCACGCCACCCACGACCGCGATCAAATATGAATAGATCAGCCCGAAAGCGATCACGGGCAAACCAAACGCCAGCACGATCGGCCAATACGACGGTGACGGCATGTGAATGTGCCTGTCGGCGTTGCGCTCTTGCTCTGCGATCAAGTCTTCCGCCGTCGTGATCTGCTTCATCGTGTGGGTCGCCTCATCTTCTTCGTATTTGCGGTGGAAGAACTCGTCGAGATGATGCACCGTCGGAATGACATCGAAGTTGTGCTCTTTGGGCGGGTTGGATGTCATCCATTCGAGGCTGCGTGCATCCCACGGGTCAAGTGGTGCCCTCTGCGGGTTGCGCGAGGTTACCCAAACGTTGATCAAGAAGATCAAAATACCGATCGCCAAAATGAACGAACCGATCGAGGCGACCGAGTTCCAAAAGGCGAGGTTGAAGAACCCCTCGCCGGCGCGGGCCTCGGTCCATTGATACATGCGACGAGGTTGCCCTTGCAGACCCAAGATGTGCATCGGCCCAAAAGTCAGGTTAAGGCCGATGATCATCAACCAGAAGTTCCACGAACCCAATTTTTCGCTGAGCATCTTGCCGAAAACTTTCGGCCACCAATAATAGAAACCCGCGAAAATGCCGAGAACCGAGCCACCGAACAAAACATAATGAAAGTGCGCGACGATGTAATAGGTGTCGGTCTGTTGCGTGTCGGATGGTGCGATCGAGTGTGTCACGCCCGACAGACCTCCGACAGTGAACAACACGATCAAACCGATCGCGAATTTCATCGCCGTGGTGAACCACAACTTGCCGCCCCACATCGTCAGGGTCCAGTTGATTATCTTCACGCCGGTCGGCACGGCGATGGCCATTGTCGCCACCGAGAAAACCGCCACCGAAACAGGGCCGAGACCCGAGGCGAACATGTGGTGCGCCCAGACGCCCCAACCGACGAAACCGATCGCCGCGCCCGAGAAGACAACGAACGGATAGCCGAACAACGGCTTGCGTGAAAACACCGGCAACACTTCGGAAATGATGCCGAATGAAGGCAGGATCAAAATATAGACCTCGGGATGACCGAAAATCCAGAAGAGGTGCTGCCACAACAGCGGGTCGGCACCAGCGGCCACGTCGAAAAAGCGCGCGCCGAAGTTGCGCTGAAACATGAGCAAGAACAGCGCCACGGTGATCACCGGCACGGCGAAGAGCAGCAAGAACTGCACGACCGTGATCATCCAGGTGAAGATCGGCATTTTCATCAGCGACATGCCCGGAGCCCGCATGTTGAGAACCGTGATGATCAGGTTGATCGCGCTGGTCAACGAGGCGATGCCGGCGATCTGCAGACCCAAGGCCCAGAAATTGACGCCGTTAGACGGCGAAAACACCGGACCCGAGTTTGGCGCGTACATGAACCAACCACCGTCGGCAGCCCCACCAAGGAACCAGGCCAGGTTCAAGAAAATTCCGCCGAACAACAGCGACCAGAAACCAAATGCGTTCAACCGCGGAAAGGCGACGTCACGTGCACCAATCTGCAGGGGCAAAAAGTAGTTGGCGAAACCCGCGGCCATCGGCATGATGAACAAGAAGACCATGGTGGTGGCGTGCATGGTGAACATCTGGTTGTAGAGGTCGGCGTTGAGAACTTTGCCGTTGGGAGCGGCGAGTTGAAGCCGAATCAAAAGCGCTTCGATCCCGCCGACGATGAAGAAAAACATCGCCGTGACGGCGTACATGATGCCCAGTTTTTTGTGGTCGATGGTGAACACCCATGACCGCCAGCCGGTCGACGAAACCGGGCGCTTGAGCAAACCGTAGGTTTCGGTGGGGGTGACGACAACTGGGGCTGCTGGTGTCGGCCGTTCGATGATTGCCATGATGTTGCTCTGTTTCTCGCTTTACTTCAGGGTAATTAAATAGGCGACGAGTTTGCCGATGTCGTCTTCGCTGAGCGCCAAATACGGCATGCCGCGATATTTGCCGTTGCTGACTAGCAGATTCGCCGGATTGGCGTACATCGGTTTGACCTCGGGGGCATTGCGCAGCCAGGCCCGAAGATCTTTTTGATTTAGGCACTCTTCGGTGACGCCTTCGAGATATCTGGCACCGACCATGTCACTCGGAGCATTCCAAACTTCGTCGCGGCACCGCTTGGAGAGCAGGTCGAACATTGCCCCGGCAAAAGTATTGCGAGTCATCAGATGCGACAAGTTTGGTGCGGCACCCGACCAGACGTTTTCATCTGGGGCTGCTATCGCCGGTGTGCCGTCGGCACGGGTCAAACCGTTGACTTGGTGACAGCGCACGCACTGGTTCAAGAAAACTTCTTCGCCCTGCTTGGCCAAAGTGCCGACGGCGGGAGCGACATAAGGTGCCTGTTGGTTGGCAACCCACTTGGCAAAGTCTTCCTTGCTCAACGCGACGGCCTCCATCCGCATGTTGGCATGCGAAAGACCGCAAAATTCGGTGCATTGACCCGCGTAGATGCCGGGCTCGTCGGCCTCGAGGCGCAAGGTGTGGACCCGCCCCGGCACGGCGTCACGCTTGCCGTTGAGCGCCGGAATCCAATATGAGTGGATGACATCGCGACTCGTCTCACGCAACAAAACCTTGGTGCCGATGGGCATGACCAATTGACCCGAGGTGATAATCGGTTGGTTGATGCCGAATTCGTTCTGCACGGGATAGTCGTACTCCCACCACCACTGTTGACCCGTGACGTTGATGATCATTTCTGTGTCGTCGGTTTTTGCCAGTTTGAAGATCGCGCCGAACGTGAAAACCGCGACCACGGCGAGGATCAAAGCCGGAATTATCGTCAGCGTGACTTCGAGCGCGGGCTTGCCGTGGATCTGCTCGGGTATCGGCTGGCCACGGTCGCGGTATTTGATCATCGTGTAGATGACCGCCGAGGCGACGATCAAACCGATGACTCCCGCCACCGCGAATACCGGCTGTTGCAGATCGTCGATCAATTCTGCGTTCGGTCCCTTGGGCTGCCATGTGTCTTGCGGGGCGTTGCTCGCACAGCCGGTGAACAACGCCGTGAAACCGACCGAAGAAACCACCGCGGCACAACGCTTGTTCAACACACCGCGCACGCTAGCGATTGACGCCCGCATACCTGTCGCAAGTCGACTGCGACTCACGGCACAACCACGGCGATCCGCTTTTCTTCGGCGCCGGCGATGAACAAGTAATAGGTGTTGTCGGCACCCGACGGCTTTGGAATATTGAGGGTCAAACTTTGCTCGGCACCGGGTTCGACCAATTGTGTGCAGGCTTCACCCGAATGACCCTTTTCGGCCGAGTCTTTCTTGCCACCCAAATGCGCGACCAAACGGAACTTGCCCTCGGTTTCGTTGCGAAAAATAATGTTCGAGGGATTGGATCGCGGCACAGTCAACGTTTTCTGGTCGGCTTTGACGCCTTGTATGTTGGCGATCAATTCACCGTTGCGATAGGTGACCGTGGCGAACGGCGACGATCGTAACGACAGCGTCTCTTCGGATCCCTTGTCGAAATGTTTCGACTCTTCGGGACCGCACTCGGCGTGA
>VFZD01000032.1 GCA_016871295.1 Actinomycetota bacterium
CATCGACGACCATGATCGGCGTGAGCGAAACCTCGGAGCCGGCCGCGACACCGAGAAGTTCAAGTTGGACCTGTTGTCCCTTGGCGACCTTTTCTTGTTTGCCACCTGAAGCAATAATCGCGTACATGACGGTCGCCAAGCCTACCAGCGAAAATCAGTCGAGCATCGAGTGATCGACGGTGAAGCCACGACCCTCGCAGGCTGGGCAAGTATCGGCGAAATTGGTCAGCAAACCCTCGCCGATGCGCTTGCGCGTCATCTCGACGAGACCCAACTCGGAGATCTCGAAAACCTGGGTGCGCGTCTTGTCGCGCGAGAGGGCGTCTTTGAATCGCTCCAAAACGCGGCGCCTGTTCTCGCGAATCTCCATGTCGATGAAATCGATGACGATGATGCCGCCGATGTCGCGCAGGCGCAACTGGCGGGCGATTTCGTCGGCCGCCTCGAGATTGTTGTTGAAAACGGTCTCTTCAAGGCTGGTCTTGCCGATGTTCTTGCCCGTGTTGACGTCGATCACCGTCAGCGCCTCGGTGTGCTCGATCACCAGCGAACCTCCCGACGGCAACCAAACTTTGCGATCTAGCGCCTTGTGAATCTGTTCGTGGACATGCATCTTCTCGAATAGCGAGAGGCCCTCGGAGTTCGTGTCGTGAAACTCGACCCGATCGGCGAACTCGGGGTTGAAGTCGGCGATGTACTGACGAACTTCGTCAAAAAGTTCGGAGTCGTCGATCACGATGCCGCGATAGTCGCTGCTGAACTCTTCGCGGATAACCCGCACGGCGAGTGACGGCTCGCGATACAACAAAGTCGGACCACTCGCCCTCTTCGAGCTCTCTTTGATCTCTTCCCACAAATCGAGCAGACGCGACATATCGGTCTGCAACTCGTGTTCGGTCGCGTTTTCGGCGGCTGTTCGCACGATGATGCCGTGTTCTTCGGGTTTGACCCGATCGAGAATCGTGCGCAATCTACGACGTTCGTCTTCGGGTAGCCGTTTTGAAATGCCGTAGGTGCGCGAGTCTGGAATCATGACGACGAATCGACCGGGCAATGAAACTTCTTGGGTCAACCGCCCACCTTTTGCCCCGATCGGGTTTTTCGTGACTTGACACAAGATCAATTGGCGGGGTTGCAACACGTGTTCGATACGCGGCTCGGGGCCTTGCTCGACGACGTCTTCTTTATCGAATTGAACATCGCCCCTGTAGAGCACGGCGTTTTTCGGCGTGCCGATGTCGACGAACGCCGCCTCCATACCTGGAAGCACATTCTGCACTCGACCCAGATAGATGTTGCCGTGAATCTGATCGGCGTCGTCGGCGGGGCGACTGACATAGTGCTCGATCAGGCTTCGACCTTCGAGCATCGCCACCTGCGTGAAATCTTGGCGAACCTGCACGCACATCATGTATCGACCTAAGGGTCGACCGTTGCGCTCCTTGCCGCGACGACGCTCGATCAGTTCTGCATCGGTCTCGACGATCGACTGCCGATTTGACCGACCGCCCTCGCCGTCACGATCTTTTCGGCCACGGCGACGTCGGCGATTTCGACCACCGCGACGATTGCCGCGTCGACCGACCTTCTCGCGTCGATCGCCACGACCAGTTCTCTCACCTCGCCGTGACGCGCCGTCGGCAACGGCGCCGCGTTCACCGCCCGCGCTGTTGCCCTGGTCGGATGGTGCGAAAGTTTGACCTGGCATCACGGGTGCAGGTCGCGTGTCGCCGATGCGCGGCTTGCGCACGAGCGCCGCATCGGCCGACTCGGGCGAAACCAAACGCCCCTCGCGCGGATGTTCTGGCAACTCTGGGGAACTCATTAACTCAATCCTTCTAAACCTCTGCGACAAGCCGGGAAACACTGGCTCGTCAATCGCGGTTTGGGCTCACCCGGGCCACCGGGCGCACCGCCTTCGCGAATATCGAATGTTGGGAGCTCGCGCTCCGTGCCTTCAGTTTACCTTGTTTGTCGACCGCAAAAGCGGATCAATTTCGACCTCAGCGCAGTCGTCGCATATAGATGCTTTGCGCCAAACCGACCAGCAAGGCGCTTGACACCAGGTGCGAGCCCCCATAAGAAATGAACGGCAACGGGAGACCGCTCACCGGGGTCAGACCCATCGTCATTCCGATGTTTTGGAAAATTTGAAAAAGCAACAGCGAGAAAATTCCCGCGACCAGCAATTGATCGAACCTCGTGCGGGCGAGCCTCGAGATGACCCAGAGTCTCCACAACACGATGGCGAACAAACCGATGACAACGAAACCACCGAGCATGCCGAACTGTTCACCGATCGCCGAAAAAGGAAAATCACTGAACTGAACAGGAATATAGGCGCCGTTGGTCAATGGGCCCTGCAGATAGCCCTTGCCGAAAAATCCGCCGCTTGAAACGGCCCGCTTGGCGAAACGAACCTGAAGAACGATCTGTTGCAGATCTTTTTCGTTCGAATCTTGATTCAAAAACGCATCGAAGCGTCGCAATTGATATCTGTCGACGACTCCCGCGACAGTGACCAATGCGGCCGAGAATATCGTCAAGACCGTGATCATCGCGATATATCGCTTTTTTGCACCGGCCATGATCAACACGCCCACCACGCCCGAGACCACGACGGTCGCCGAGCCCAGATCGGGTTGAAACAGAATCAACAAGACGGGAAGCCCGAGCAGCATCAACGAGACGGAGAACTGGCGATAATCAATTTTTTCGTATGCCGCGTCGGCCGTGTAGGCGGCGATCAGGATCAACACCACTACTTTCATCAGTTCGGCAGGTTGCACAGAAATCGGGCCTAGGTCGAATGAGAGCCTGGCGCCGCGTCTCACCGACCCGCCGACCAGCACGTAGATCAAAAGAATGCTCGCGCTGATGTACCAGATAATTGCCCGCTCGCGAATCCAGTCGTGGCCGACGGCCATCACGACCACCGTCGCGACCGCCGCGATGATGAGAAAAAACACCTGGCGTTGCACGTAAAAGTATTGATCGAAACCCTGGTTGATCAATCGTTGTCGCGTCGCCGAGTAAACCGTCAATGCCCCGATCACGCTCTGCAGAAAGACCGCGACGATCAAAGCGATGTCGACGTTTTTCCAAATTGACACGACGTCATAACTGGTGCCCATCCACTTGGGGAGTTTGACTTTCGGTAGAAACTGCAACATGACTATTCGCGCGTGTCCGACGGGCCACCGACCAAACAAAGCGGATTACGAAGCGAAACGGGGGGTGCTACTTCAAAACTGGCCTTGTCGAGCGGGTCGGCGGGAACGACTTCGTCGTAACGATAGTTTCCCGCCAACGCAGTGAATAGACACTTCACGACGGGTGCCGCCGCCTGTGAACCGTAACCGGCCTTTTCAAGATACGCATACACGGTGTATGGCCGGGAACTGTCGAGGCTGAACGCACCAAACGCCGAAGAGTCGTTCCACGGCAGGTTGCCGAAACCCTGGGCGGTGCCGGTTTTGCCCGCGATCGGCAACTTCGCGTGGTCGTAACCGGCAAAAATGTTTTCGCCCGTGGCCTTGTGGTAGTAGTCGAATTTGACACCTGGGCCAGTCACAACCCGTGCCATGCCCTTGACGATCGGTTCACGGATTTCTGTCGTCATATTCACTCGCCGACTGGGTTTGATCGAGACGAGCCTCTTGACAACCGTTGTTGAGCCGAAATCAACGAACCCGGGTCGCGAATCGCGCGTGCCTGGAGCCAACAATGCGACACCGAGTCTTGGTTCGTATATTCGCCCGCCGTTGGCGATCGCGCCATAGGCGACGGCCATCTGAATCGGTGTCACGGACAGAAGCCCCTGACCGATCGCAAACAAAACCTGATCACCGACGTAGTAGGCCCGCCCCGACTCTTTCGAGATGGCTCCGATATTCGCCAACCGCTGTTTCAGTTCTTTGCTCGGAATTGTGCCCGCATATTCGTAGGGCAGGTCAATGTTGGTTGGAGACCCGAGCCCCAGATCGCGAACTTGGTTCTCGAGTATCGGCGCGTATCCCCGCTCGGTGAGAATCTGTTCGCCGATCTTGTAGAAAAACGTGTCGCTCGATACGGCGAGGGCAGCCTCAACTCCGACCTTGCCGTATTGACAAGGCGCACCAGTTGCCCGACAAATCGAATTGCGAAACACGCACTTCACGCCTTGTTGGCATCGATCATCGGGGATGCTCTCCAATTTGTAGATGCCGCGATCATCGAACCGATAACTCGCACCGTTCGGAAGCTGGCCCGTGTTCAACGCGGCATAGGCGACCAAGGGCTTGAACGAAGAACCGACGTTGTAGCGACCCGAAATCGACCGATTGACCAAGATCGACAAGTCGGGGTCGTCGGTTTGCGGGAATAACTGCGAAAATTTGTCTTTTGGAAGACCTCCGCCGAACCATCGCACGTCGAATCGCGGATACGAAGCCATGGCGATCACCCGACCAGAGTTGTGGTTCAAAACGACGACCGAGCCTGCTGGGGCCTTGTAATAGTTGATTTCGGGATACTGCGGGTCGAGCGTGCCGTCGGGAAGTCTCACCTGCCCCGCCTCGACTCGCCTGCGCACCAGCAATTGCATCTCGAGCGCCTGCTCGGCAAACTGCTGAACCATCAGGTCGATCGACAATTGAAGATCGTTACCGGCGATCGGTTCGACCCTTTCAATCAGGCGCAGAACATTGCCGACGGCATCGACTTCATATCGCACGAAGCCAGGTGTGCCCCGCAAAACGGTTTCGTAATGTTCTTCGACCCCGTATTGCCCGACGCGCTCGTTCGGGTCGTAACCGATTGATTTGTAAAAGGCCAGATTTCCCTGCAAAATCGCCCCGAGGTAGCCCAACACATGACCGCCGAGAGCGCCAAAGGGATAATTTCTTCGCCACTCTTCGCGCACGAACACACCCGGATAATCTTCGACCCGCTCCATCAGAAATACGGCCGTCGTCTCGGAGATATCTTCGCGCAATGGAATCGACTCGAAAGGACCGTAACGCTTGTCTTGCATTCGAACCAACAGCGTTTCGATCGGCACGCCCAACGGACCCGAGAGTCGTTGCGCCATCGCCAAGCGCTCGGCGGGCTTTCGCACCACATCACGATCGATAGTGGCGACCAGCGTTCGTTTGTTGTCTGCCATCACCCGACCTGCGGAGTCAAAAATTCGACCGCGCTCGGGCAGCAACTTGACCGTGCGCGTTCTCACTTTGCCGATGACCTCCTCGACATCGCGCGAACCAACGGCCTGCAAAAACCACATGCGGGTCGATAGCCCACCAAACAAAACGATCGCGACTACGCCGAGACCGATTAGACGCTTGGGTATCGACTCCGGTTTTTGTAGCGACACTAGAGGGTGGTCTTTCGTTCGCTGAGCGTCCATCGACAGACGACTATTGCCAAAGGTGAGAGCAATAAATTGCAGACTGCGACGACGAGCACGACTTTCACCAGACGCAATTGCAGCCAACCGTCAAGACCCACGGTGGCTTGAACCAGCGGATAGTAGATCTCGCCGAGCGACGATACGACTGCGATCGCGATCGACCTCATCCACCAGGTCGGCTCGTTAAAAAAATAGATCAACAGTCCAGCGGTGGCACCTGCTAATCCGAGCGCAACCGAACCAAGGCCGACGGGCGTCGACAATATCAGGTCATACATCAGACCGGCGATGAGACCAGTTAGCGCGCCAATCGCGACACCAAAAATCGAACCCGCAACCACGACCATGAGCAACACGACTTGGGCCGCCACGCCAAACGGTCGAAGTTCAGTGAACAGCGTCGTTTGCAGCGACAGGACAATCAGCAAAACCAGCACCAGCCGCATCCAACGGCTGGCCATGATCGTCAAGAACCTGTTCACGGCGCCGGCTTCTCGGTGATCGGTTGATACAACAACACCCGCAAAAACGACAAATTGCTCAGGTCGGCGACGAGTTCGATCTCAAGTATCGGCCCGGCAGAGCCGAGCCGCTCGACGACTCGCGCAACTTTGCCGACCATGATGTCCGGAGGCGAAAGGCTCTGCGAACCGCCAGCGGTCACGATCGGCACGCCAACCTGAATGTCGCCGAACCGCAAAGAGTTGTCGACAAAGCGGACTATGGGCTGTCGCGACGGACCCCTGCCCTCGATGACGCCGGTTTCACGCACCGCCAATTCACTGACCAATGGCACGGTGATCGACGACACGCCCGAGGGCACTGCCGGCAGTGTCGTGACGGTCGGGGTGAAACCCGCGATCGTCGTGGTCGTGGTGGTTGTCGTCGTCGTATCGACGGCACTGTCTGAAGACGAGCCAGGATCGACAGGCACGACCGGCGACGGTACCGCCGCGTTGCTGCGGGCGATGGTTGTCGTCGTAGTCGTCGCGCGAGGCGCATTGACGACCTTTATCGACAGCGCGAAGTCTGGGTCGGTGATCAGCATCACTATTGACCTGTCGGTGAATACCTTCGTTATCTTTCCGATGAGACCTGCGGCATTCAACACCGGCATGCCGACCCGAATTCCACTTTCGCTGCCCTGGTTTATCTCGACCGTTTGAGAAAAATTCGTCGGGGAGTTGCCGATTACCTGTGCGGACACCGCATTGATGCCGGCCAGCGTCGGCAAACCGTTCAATGCAAGCAATTCTTGCGCTAGTCGCACAGAGGCAGCCGCGGCGATGGTTGCTCCTTCTTGTTGCGCGACTTGTTCTCTCAGCCGATCGTTTTCGTCAAGGACATTGTTGTAGTCGAAGATGCCGTGCCAGGCATTGCTGACCGGCCTGGTCACTACCCGCGTGGTCCCCTCGATTGGTCTGAACACCGTGCCAAAAATTGAACGCAGACCCGAGATCGCCGAAGAGTTCTGCAAGTCGAGGGTGATCAGGATGATCGCCGTCAAGACGAGCAGAATAATCGCTCGTCTACGAGTCGATTGAGCCGCAACCACGATTTATCGATTCTTCTCTACGAATACTCGCTCTTAACTGTCAATCCCTTGATCGCTTCAAGATTTTCAAGCGACATACCTGCACCCAGAACCACGGCGAGAAGCGGCTCGGGTGCGACATAGACCTGAATGCCCAATTCATGCGCGATTCGCTCGGGTATCCCGGCCAACAACGAGCCACCACCTGCCAACACCAAACCGTGACTGATCACGTCGGCGGCAAGTTCGGGCGGTGTTCTTTCGAGAGTTTTCTTGACTGCGGCGATGATTCGCAAGATTGTCTCGTCAAGGCCCTCACGTATCTGCTCGGTCGTCACCGCCTGCGTACGAGGCAAGCCTGTTTTTGTGTCGCGCCCGCCCACATCACCGACGATTTCTTGTTCGAGCGGCCAGGCCGAACCCAGTTGAATCTTGACCTCCTCGGCAGTATTGATGCCAATATCGAGATCGAACTCTCGTTTGAACATGGCGACTATCACTTCGTTCAACTCGTCTCCGCCAACTTTGACCGAGTTCGCGGTGACGATGCCTCCCAACGAAATTACCGCCACTTCGGTCGTGCCACCGCCGATGTCGACGATCAGATTTGCGCTCGGTTCGTGGACGGGTAGACCCGCACCGATCGCCGCGGCCATCGCCTCTTCAATGATGAAAACAGGCCTTCGCGCACCGGCGAACTCTGCAGCATCCTGAACGGCACGACGCTCGACACCCGTCACCTCCGACGGCACGGCGACGATGACCCGAGGTTTGCTCCAACGACTGGTCGAAACACGCTGCAAAAACTGCTTCAACATCTGCTCACAAACTTCGAAGTCGGCGATTACGCCTTCTTTCAACGGGCGCACAAGCCGAATGTTGCGTGGCGCCCTACCCCACATGCGCTTTGCCGCGTGCCCGACGGCAACCACCTGACCGCTGCGAACATCTACGGCCACCACCGACGGCTCGTTGAGCACCAACCCCTGACCCTTGACATAGACCAAAGTGTTTGCAGTGCCGAGATCAACAGCGATATCGCGGCTGATCGAAAGCGGATTCGTTCCCGCCATTGACTACAAACTCTTCTTTGTTAGCCCGGGAAAGAATATTTCAAGTTCGCGGGCGGCGGAGGCGGCCGAATCACTGCCGTGCACCAAGTTTTCGGTGAATATCGTGCCGAGGTCACCACGAATCGTGCCGGGTGCCGCAGCACGAGGATCAGTCGCACCCATCATTGAACGCACGATCTCCCAGGTGTCTTTGGGACCCTCAAGGGCGAGCGCCACAACGGGACCACGCGACATGAACGCCACGAGATCGGCATAAAAACCCTTGCCTTGGTGCTCTTCGTAAAGGCGTGCGAGCGTCGAATCGTCAAGGCGACGCAGATCCATTGCAACGATTCTTAGGCCCTTGACCTCGAACCGGGACAAGATTTCGCCCACGAGATTTCTTTCGACAGCATCGGGTTTCAACAGAACAAGCGTGCGATTTGACATATCTTCAGGCTAAAGGTTTGCCCACGGCGTCGCACTCGGTCACAATTTCGGGGCTCGGCTCAACAGATATGCGCGGGCGGCGCTGACAATGTAGAGAGAACCCGAAATCAAAATTGAATCATCGGCTTGTGCAAGTTTGAGCGCCGAATCACACGCCTGCTCGACGCTTTCGGCGACTCTCACATCTTGACAACCGATGTTTTTTGCATGATCCGCCATTTCGGATGCGGGCAAACCACGCGGGGTTGGTGGTGTGCAGGTGAAGACCACGGCGAACTCGTCGGCGCGCAAAGCCGACAACAAGTCTTCGAAGTTTCTGCTGCGCAGCGCTCCCGTGACGAGAAACTTGCGTCCCTGTGTATTGAAATCAGAGAAGAACACTTCAGAGCAAACTTCGGCACCAGCAGGATTATGTGCGCCGTCGATGATCACAAGTGGTCGATGGCCCATAACTTCGAATCGTCCGGGCATCGCGACCAAAGACATGCCTTCATCTAAGATCTCGCGATTAATCGCTTCGTCGAAGAATGCCTCGACCGCACAAATCGCGAGCGCGGCATTGTCACCTTGATGCCGCCCGTGCAGCGGCACCAAAACGTCTTCGTAGAGCGCGCGGGGCGTTCGCACGGCGATCATTCGACCGCCGATCGCCAAAAAATTGTCTTCGCATGAAAAGTCTTCGTCGCGAACCAGGCGACCGCGCGCATTTTCTGCAAAGAATATATCGCGCAGCACTTCATCGGTCTCGCCCAGCACAAGCGTGCTCGACGATTTGATGATGCCCGCTTTTTCACGGGCGATGTGTTTGACAGTTGGTCCGGCATATTCCATATGGTCGAGGGCGATGTTTGTGATCACGGCGACATCCGAGTTGATCACATTCGTCGCATCCCAGCGTCCCAACATGCCGACCTCGATCACCGCCACATCGACCGCTTCATCGGCGAACCATCGGAACATCGCCGCGGTCATGATTTCAAAAAAACTCGGGCGAACACCGACGATGACCTCGAGTTCGGCGATCGCTCCGACTTGAACGCCGAACTCGTCGTCGTCGATCGGTTCACCGTCGATGCAGATTCTGTCGTTGATGCGGTTGATGTGCGGGCTCGAATATGTGCCGACCCGCAAACCGTGGGCCATCAGCAGCTTTGTGATGATCTGGGCGGTTGAGCCCTTGCCGTTGGTTCCCGTGACATGAATGCTTCGATACGAGAATTGCGGGTTGGCTATCGCATCCAGAAGTCGTTCTATGTTCTGCGTCGATGGTGAATCAATCCGCCCAGTGCGTTCGTAGTTGGCGTGTTCGTCTAGATAGCGCAAGGCATCGGCGTAAAGCACGATGATTTGCTGCGTTTAAGAGGCTGCGCGACGTTGACGCGCGACCCGGGCACTTCGCTTTACGAGCGTCGGCGCGGAGACCTTGTTGACCGCGTTCGAGTCGATCGTCACCTTCGCCACGTCGGTTCGGCCCGGCAAGTCGTACATCATCTCGAGCAACACTTCTTCGAGAATCGCGCGCAAACCTCGGGCGCCGGTGCCACGCTTCAATGCTTGATCGGCGACCGCTTCGAGTGCCTCGGTGGAGAACTCGAGTTCGACATCTTCGAATTCGAAGAACTTCTGATATTGCTTGAGCAGTGCATTTTTGGGTTCGGTGAGAATCTTGATCAACGCCGTGCGGTCGAGGCTGTGCACCGCCCCGATCATCGGCAGACGACCGACGAACTCGGGGATCATGCCGTATTTGAGCAGATCTTCTGGCAACACCTGAGCGAACAGGTCTCCGGGGTCTTTTTCGGTCTTCGACTTGACCTTGGCGTGAAAACCGACGACTTTTTGCCCGATACGTGAGGCGATTATTTGGTCGAGGCCGGCGAACGCGCCGCCGCAGATGAACAAAACGTTGGTCGTGTCGATTTGAATGAACTCTTGGTGCGGATGTTTGCGCCCACCCTGCGGTGGCACCGAAGCGACCGTGCCCTCGAGAATCTTCAACAGCGCCTGTTGCACGCCCTCGCCCGAGACATCGCGGGTGATCGAGGGGTTCTCGCTCTTGCGCGCGACTTTGTCGATCTCGTCGATGTAGACGATGCCAGTTTCGGCTTTCTTCACGTCGAAGTCGGCGGCCTGCAGGAGTTTGAGCAAGATGTTTTCGACGTCTTCACCGACATACCCGGCTTCGGTCAATGCGGTCGCATCGGCGATCGCAAACGGCACGTTCAACAACCTGGCCAAAGTTTGGGCCATGTGGGTCTTGCCGCAACCTGTCGGCCCGAGAAGCAGGATGTTGCTCTTCGACAATTCGATGTCGTCTCTTCGGGTCGAAGTTTTCTGTTTGTATTGAATTCGTCGGTAGTGGTTGAAAACCGCGACTGACAAGACTTTTTTCGCCAAGTCTTGACCGACCACATAGTCGTCGAGGAATTTTCGTATCTCGCGCGGGTTGGGGAGTTTCTCGAGACTCGCCTCGATCTCCTCGCTGTCTTCCTCGTCGATGATTTGGTTGCATAGGTCAATGCACTCGTTGCAGACATATACGCCCGGGCCGGCAATGAGTTTCTTTATCTGCTTCTGCGACTTGTTGCAGAACGAGCACTTGACGATTTCCACCGAGTCTCCAAATTTTGCCATTATCGCCTCGTCTCGCTTGTCAACGGATTGGTCCTGAACGGTCGGCTAACGCCCGCGTCGAAATGACTTCGTCGATGACGCCGTACTCTTTGGCAGCCGTCGCCTCCATTACGAAATCGCGGTCGGTGTCCTTGTGAATTCGATCGATCGGTTGACCCGTGTGCTTGGCGAGGATTTCCTCGAGAATTTCGCGCATCCGCAAGATTTCGCGGGCGGCAAGTTCGAGGTCTGTCACCTGCGAGTAGCCGACTTGGGCATACGGCTGATGCAGCAAGACTCGCGAGTGCGGAAGCGCGAGACGTTTGCCCTTCGTGCCCGCCGCCAACAGCACCGCCGCCGCGGATGCGGCCTGCCCGAGACAAATCGTTGCGATGTCGTTCTTGATGAATTGCATCGTGTCGTAGATCGCGAACAACGCCGAGATATCGCCGCCAGGACTGTTGATGTAGATGTTGACGTCCTTGTCGGGGTTCTCGCTCTCGAGATGGATCAATTGGGCGCAGACCAAATTGGCGATCGTGTCGTCGATCGGCGTGCCGAGAATGATGATGTTTTCCTTGAGCAGGCGACTGTAGAGGTCGTAGACACGCTCGCCTCGGCTCGTCTGCTCGGTGACGTTGGGGACGTAATAGTTGCGCACAAAATCCACTCTGAATACCTCTTGCTTCAACGCTAGTTGCTAACCCCCAGACTTTGGGGACAATAAGAACCCGTAATTATCGCTGATTAGTCGTGATCGTGGTCGTGATCATGGCCGTGATCATGGTCACCGAGAATGGTTTCGTTGTCGATCGGGTTTCCCTTGTCGTCGACGAACTCGGCGTTGTGCAACAACCAGTCGATCGCCTTCGATTTGGCGATCTGCGCCTTCAAGTCGACGATCGCGTCGTTCTTTTCATACGTCTTGCGGATCGACGCAGGTTTCTTTTTCAGTTGGACGGCGATGCGCTCGAATTGTCGTTCGAGATCTTCTTCGGACGCGACGAGGTCTTCACCGGTGGCCACCGCGCGCAGGGCGATATCGACTTTCACCGCCAGCACCGATTGCTCCTTCAACGCATCGACGAACTGCTCCTCTGTTTGCTGCGTGATCGAGAGCCATTGCTCGATCGAGATGCCTTGCGCCTCGAATTGCTTCAGCGTGTTTTGACGTCGTGCCCGCAAATCGTTTTGCACCATCGCCTCGGGCGCCTCGATCTCGAGAAGGCCAGCCAAACTCGCCGAAGTTTTTTCGACCACGGTGTTGCGCACCTGGTTCAATCGCGAGACTTCAATTCGCCCGCGCACCGCGGATTTCCATTCATCGATCGTGTCGTGTTCAGCCAAATGCTCGGCGACCCACTCGTCGGTCAGTTCAGGCAAAACTTGTTCTTGTATTTTTTTCACCGTGACGACGAAGTCGGCGTCGTCGCTCATGCCCGACGGCTTCGAGGTGAACTCGAGTTTCTGGCCGGTGGTCGCACCGACCAGGTGTTTGTCGAAATCATCGGCGACCCAACCGCGACCAACTTCGTAGAGCCAGTCTTCGACATTCAGGCCCGGCAGAGGCACTCCATTTTGCGAACCCGCGAGATCCAGCGTCACCTGATCGTCGTTCTGCGCAGGTCGATCGACATCGGTGAGCGTCGCATGGCGCTTGCGCTCGTATTTGACCACCTCTTCGACGTCTTCGTCGCCGGCGAGCAGCGACGGCATTTCGACCCTGAGTTTTTTGTAACCCGAGATCGTCACGACGGGACGAACCTCACAGGTCGCGTCGAACGCGACGTTGCCGGTTTGTTGTCCGCTTGTCAGGTTGACTTCGGGGGTGGCGATGATGTCCAGATCGTGCTCGCGAACGGCCAACGCCAGCGAGGCCGGAATCGCATCTTCGATCGCCTGGGACCTCGCCGCCTCGAGACCAATTTGCGCCTCGATGAGTTTGCGGGGCGCTTTGCCCTGGCGAAAACCTGGGATTCGTACCTGGGTGGAGATCTTTCGAAATGCGCCGTCTAGGTAGCGGTCGAACTCGATCTCATCGACCTCGATCGAAAGTTTGACTTTGTTGCCTTCCAAGGCTTCGAGTGTCGTTTTCACAGTGCCGAGCAGTGTATCTGTGGCAAACTATGACTATGGCTGCTGACTCGTCGTCGTCATCTTCTGCGTCGTCGTCTTATGCATCGTCGTCGAGCGCCCCGCAAGGTTGGAAGCCGCACGCACTGGCCAAACCCCACGCCAATCAGATCGATTTGAGCATGGGCGACACGGTTCGCTCGATCGTCGAATTGAACGGCGTGCCGAGCGGTACCGAGGGCAAGGTCATTCTCGCCAACGGCTTCAATTGGCTCAGATATCGCGTGCGCTTTTCGAACGGAGTCGAAGTCGGCGATCTCGACCAGCGCAGTATCGAACCCACCGGCAAGGCCGCAAAGCGGCTCGCAAAAATTGCCAAGCGCGCAAACTAATTCTCTGCGTCACCACTTTCCCGGTGTCAAAGACGGCTGGGCGCGGTTTGACGGACCCGCCGGAACGCAGATGGTGGACGTGGCGATCAACGCGATGCGCGATTGGTCGACCAACGGGTCAAACGCCAACACGGGCGGGTTCTTCGACGCCGCCAGGGCCTGCGATGCACTGCTGAGCTCGACCCGTGAGGTATTGGGTGAGTTTCTTGGTGCCGACCCGCGCGGTATTTGCCTCGGCGCGAACATGACGACGATGACTTTGGCGTTCACCCGGGCGATCGCGCTCACGCTCCGGCCCGGCGACAAGATCGTCGGAACCCGACTCGACCACGAGGCCAATGTCTCGCCTTGGCGAATCGCCTGCGAGGCCGCGGGGGCCGAACATGTGTTGGTGCCGTTTGATCCGAGCAACGGTCGCCTCGACATGGCTGAATTCGAAAGGCTCGTCGACGACCGTACTCGTTGGGTCGCCGTCACCGGCGCGTCAAACCTGATCGGTACGATGCCCGACTTGAAGGCCGTGATCGCGATCGCGCACAAACACGGCGCGCGAGTTTTTGTCGATGCTGTCGCACTCGCCCCGCACAAGCAAATTTGCATCCGCGAGTTGGGTTGCGATGTGCTCGCGACTTCTCCATATAAATGGTATGGCCCGCACGCAGGGGTGATGTATGTCGAACCCAATTTGCTGAACTCGCTGCCGGTCGCCAAGGTGCGTGCGGCCAGCAACGATGGTCCGCGCCGGTTCGAGACGGGCACACCGAATTTCGAAGGCATCGCCGCCGTTCAGGCCGCGGCGCGGTTTTTGATCGAAGAAGACATGCAGAAACTGAACGCGATAGAAGGTGCGTTGTTCAAGCCGCTGCTCGAAGGCTTGCTCGACATAGATGGTGTGACCGTGCTCGGTCCGCATGATTTGGCTTCGCGAGCACCGACTGTTTCTTTCACCGTCGACTCGATCACGCCCGATCGGGTGGCACAAGAACTTGCCGCGAAAAAGATCGCGGTGTGGTCGGGTGATTCGTATGCGATGGAGGTTGTCGCTCAACTTGGGCTCGCCGAAAAAGGTGGCGTGGTGCGCGCCGGAATCGCGCGATATGTCGACGAACACGATGTGAACAAATTGCTCTCCGCCGTTCGCGGGCTCACGAGTCGGTAGCATTTATCAGTCCGGGGAGTGGCGCAGTTGGTAGCGTGCCTGGTTTGGGACCAGGAGGCCGGGGGTTCAAGTCCCCCCTCCCCGACAAAGCCCTAACTTTCAGTGACCATGTCGACCCATTCAGCCCAAGTTCTCGCCGACGAGAAGTATGTATCGCTGATCACCTTTCGAAAAAGCGGTGTGCCGGTGCACAGCGCGGTTTGGTTCGCGCGCTTCGGCGATGATCCTGATACCTATGGCGTGTTGACCGAGACGAATGCCGGAAAGGTCAAGCGCATTCGTGCCAACTCGAGAATTGAGGTGCAGGTTTGCGACATCAAAGGCAATGTTGAAACTGGTGCCGAGAAGTTTTCGGGCACGGCGCGCCTTGTCTTGGGCGACGAGGCCGTCGCTGTGCGCAAAGCGATCGCCAAAAGATACGGCTTGACGTATAGATTGTTTTCGATTTACGAGGTCGTCTCGGGCTTGTTCAAGAAAAAAGACGGGCTCCCCGAAACGAACATAGTTTTCAAGTTGTCTTAATCTCGGCGAATTTTGCGAATTTTTCGAGCATCTCGGGCAACGGCTCGACCCCGATGCCGATTTTGTCGGGCACGGCGATGTGGCCATCTTCCAACACGAATGGTTCGGTGACATCACGGGCGAAGTATCTCGCCGATGCCGATGTGTCACCGGGCAGGGTGAAACCCGGCAACGCGGCCAAAGCCAAATTCGCCGCCCGGCCGATGCCGGTTTCGAGCATTCCGCCGCACCACACAGGTATCCCCCGGTCAAAACACAAATCGTGGATCTTCTTTGCCTCGAGATAACCACCGACCCGACCCGGTTTGATGTTGATGATCGAGCAGGCCTGCAGTTCGATCGCCGACCGTGCCGTATCGAGAGATGTGATGCTCTCATCGAGACATACGGGGGTCCGAATCGCGCGCGCGAGTCGGACGTGACCGAACAAATCATCTTCGGGCAATGGTTGTTCGATCAACAAAAGGTTGAACGCGTCGAGTTTTTTCAGGTGCGGCGCATCGTCGACTGTGTAGGCGGCATTGGCGTCGACCTGCAACAGCAAAGTGTCGCCAAACTCGCGTCGAATCACCCGAACCAACTCGATGTCGTTGCC
>VFZD01000033.1 GCA_016871295.1 Actinomycetota bacterium
CCGGAAGGCAGCAGCCTTCATCGGATCCATTCGAGTGCCGCAGGTCGCCTGGCCGTCACTTCAGTCGGCGGAGACAAGCACTCGCAACCCGAGATCATTTTGACCAACGAACAAACCACCGCACCAAAAGTTTCTGTGTTGATGACCTGCTACAACGCCGCATCGACGATCGAAGAGAGCGTGCGCAGCGTGATCGCCCAGACTTTCACAGACTGGGAACTCGTGCTCATCGACAACTGCTCGACCGATCGGTCGATGGAAATCGTCAGAGCGATCGCCGACCCTCGCATCAAGATCACCCAACTAGATCGAAACCATGGCCGAACCCCGGCGCTGAACATCGGTCTCGGCAAGGCGCGTGGCGATTACCTGGCGATCTTGGATGCCGATGATATTTCTGTGCCGCAACGATTCGCGCTGCAGGTCGACTGTTTGCGCGCCAACCCGCAGGTCGTCGCGGTCGCCAGTTGGTATCGAAACATCGACGGAACTGGACGAGTTCTCACCGAGGTCGCCATACCCACGACAAACGTGGATCTGGTCAGAAGACTAGCAAGCAATTGCCCGTTCATGAACTCGGCAATGATGTTCAAAACAGAACTGACCCGAGAAGTCGGCGGCTACGACGAATCATTTCAATATTCGCAAGACCTCGCGTTGTGGCTGGGTTTGGCTTCGCTCGGTGAATTCAGATCAATTCCCGAATTCTTGACCAGCATTCGTCAGTCACCCAGCTCGCTTACAAATGTCGCCCACTTTGGCATGGCGCGAACCCGTGATGCATATGTTTTGTATCGGCGGGCGCAGAAACTAGATGGATTGCGGCTGATCGATCGACTGCGCGGAATGCGAACTATCGGTCTTTACGGGTTGTTGTATTCGTGGCGGTCTCTGCGCGAGGGCAGCGTGTTGCGGGCGATCGGGTTGTTGATCGCCAACTTCTGGGCGATTCCGCTCGCGCTGTTCGAGTTATTGCGAAACCCGCGCGGCCTTGGCCCGCGCAAGTCGATCTGACAAGTAAGCCCCACCGAACTTTTTCGATATCGCATCAAATGTCGAAGTCTCTGACTTCCATCTCCAACTGTCGACCGTGCCAACCGGAACATCTCGCACGAGCGTCGCCAGAGTCCTGAACAATTCGGCATCTTTCTTGTTCTCGCGCAAAGTGGCGGCCAGTTTTTCGGCCCCACGAACTTTTAGCCCGTCGACCAGCCACTGTTCGTGTGACTTCGGAATGTCGTCGAGGGACAGATACTTTGCCAGCACGGTCGACGCGCTCTTGGCTCCCCAACCCGGCAGCCCGGGAAACCCGTCGGCGCTGTCACCGACCAACGCCAAATAATCGGGGATCGAATCGGGCCCGATGCCGAACTTCTCGCGGATCGCTTTCTCGTCGAGGACCAGATTGTTGCGACGATCGACCTGCACCACCCGACGACCACTGACGCATTGACCGAGATCTTTGTCGGGGGTCAGGATTCGAACCTGATGCACACGACGGTCTTCGCACGCCGTAGCCACCGCCGAAGCCAAGGCGTCATCGGCTTCGTATTTCTCCATCGCCCACACGGTGACGCCCATCGCGCGCAGTGCGTCTTCAAGAATCGGAATTTGTTCGAGCAGCACCGGCTCCATGCCTTCGCTGGTTTTGTAGCCGCCATAAAGATCGTTGCGAAAGCTCTCGATGACATGGTCGGTGGCGACACCGATGTGGGTCGCGCCTTCGATCAACAACTGCAGGGTGCTCGACAACACGCCGATGGTTGCGGCGAACGGTGGCGGCTCGCGATCGCGAATCGCCGAGCCGTAATGTTGCCGATACATCTCGTAGGTTCCGTCGATCAGATGTACCTGCATCGACCCAACCTACGCCACGAATAGGGCCGGCAAATATTTGCCGGCAAAAATGGCGACGACGGCCCCCAGCATCAGAAACGGGCCGAAAGCGATTTGGTGTCGCCATGTCGCGCGACGAAATGCGACCAATATCAGACCAAAGACGGCGGCGAAGAACGAAGAAGAGAACAGTGTCAAGATGGCACTGTCGTAGCCCAGGTAGCCCGAGAACCAACCCAACACGAACATCAAACGAAGATCACCGACTCCGAGCGAATTTCGCGAAATCATGTTGACGGTCGACGCCAAAACGGCACCCGACACGGCGCACACGCCGGCGACCACCAATTTGTCGGCCGTGTCGTCGCGCCATGCGGCAAAAACCAAAGTTGTCACCCCCGCTATCGCGATGCCGTGGGTGATCTGGCGCACAAGCCGATGGGTGTAAAAGTCGATCATCGACTGGATCAATAGACCCGCGCACAACATCGCGTAGCCAACACGCAATTCGATCGTGTCGAACCGACGCAAGATCAAGAGCGCCATCGTCGAGCCGCCCACGCAACCCACCAGCCACAAGACTTTGTTCGGTTTCTCCAAGTCGGCGTCGATTTTCTCGATCAAACGACGCGCGATCTGGGCAAGAATCAACCCGCCGATAGCACCGAACAGCAGTGCCAGCGCCGACGCCAAGTTTTTTACTCTTGCACCAATTCGATCAAGGTGCCGAAACTTCCCTTTGGATGAATGAACGCCACGGTCGTTCCTCGCGAACCTTTGCGCGGTGTTTTGTCGATCGGCGTCGCGCCTGCCGCAACCATCGACTCGAGTGCCGCCGCACAATCGGCGACCCGGTAGCCGACATGATGCAGACCCTCGCCCCTCTTTTCGAGCGACTTGGCCACGGGCGAATCGGGGCGCGTGGGTGTCAGCAACTGCACGTAACTCTGCGCGACTTTCAACAACGCCTCTTCGACACCGTCTTGGTCGACAACTTCACGATGGGTCACGGTCGCCCCGAAAGCCCGCTTGTAGTAGTCGATCGCGGCCTCGAGATCCTTGACGGCGATCGCCACATGGTCGATTTCGGTGAGCAACATCGGCGATTCAGGCGACACGGTCAGACCCTATTTTGCTCGGCGGAAAATAGTCAATTTTTGCTCGCCGATTTTCGCCCGCAATTCGGGGTCGGTGACTCCCATGCCTTCTTTGGGTGCGAGGCACAACACGCCGAGTTTGCCTTCGTGCAGGTTTTGATGAACCTGATACGCCGCTTCACCCGTTTGCTCGAGCGAAAACACCTGCGACATCACCGGATGAATCATGCCCTTGCTGATCAGACGATTGGCCTCGAAGGCTTCGCGATAGTTGGCGAAGTGCGAGCCGATCAGTCGCTTCAGGCGCATCCAAAAGTGTCGGTTGTCGAACTCCATCATGAATCCGCTGGTCGCCGCGCAACTGACGACGGTGCCCCCGCGCTTGACCACATATATCGACGCACCGAATGTCGACCGACCCGGATGCTCGAAGACGATGTCCGGATCTTCGCCGACGAGAGCCCGAATGTCTTTGCCCAGTCGCCGCCACTCGGCCTCGTTTTGGGTGTCGTCATCGTTCCAGAATTTGTAGTTCGCGGTCCTGCGATCGATGATCGCCTCGCAACCCATCGCGCGCAAAATTTTTGCTTTCTCCGGCGAACTCACCACACCGACGGGAATTCCGCCGCCGTTCAAGACATATTGAACGGCATAGGCGCCGATGCCGCCAGTTGCCCCCCAGATCAAAACCACATCCCCCTGCTTCATCGCCGCGCCGTTTTTCGAAACCAACATTCGATAACTGGTGCTGTTGCACAACGCGTTCACCGCCGCTTCTTCCCATGACAAGTGTCCGGGTTTGGGCATCAATTGGTTCGCCTTGACCACCGCGAGATCCGCCAGACCGCCGAAGTTCGTCTCGTATCCCCAGATGCGTTGATTGGTTGCGAGCATCGAGTCGTTGTGCGCCGAAGGATCCTGGTCGTCTAGATGGTTGCAGTGAACCGTTATCTGGTCACCCGGCTTCCACGAGCGGACCGCGGCACCGCTGCGCAAGACGACGCCCGAAGCGTCGCTGCCCAAAACGTGATATTCGAGATCGTGGCGCTTGGCCCACGCGCTTTCTTTGCCGAGACGGGCGAGCGCGCCGAAGGTGCTGATGGGTTCGAAAATTGCGCTCCAGACGGTGTTGAAGTTGATGCTGCTCGCCATGACGGCGATCAAACATTCGTCGGCGGCCAACTCGGGCACGGGCACCTCGCCGATGTGAATCGACTTGCGCGGATCTTTGTCTTTTGACGGAACCCCGGCAAAAATGGATTCTTCAGACTTGAGTATGTGCGCCGCGCGATAGGTCTTGGGGATCTCGAGTTTGGCGAAGGTTGCTGAATCGGCCTGCTCGAGTATCGCCTCGAGGATTTTTTGCATGCATTGAGATTACCGATACTGTTGAGCAAACCTTTAAGGAGAACCAATGGCCGGCTCGTTCATCGTCTCGGGTGCCCGAACCCCAATCGGGAAAATGAGCGGCGCGCTGGCCTCGTTCAGCGCCGCCGAGCTCGGTGGGTTCGCGATTTCCGCCGCCCTGCAACGCGCGGGGGTCGAACCCCGCGAGGTTGACCATGTGATCATGGGTCAGGTTTTGACGGCCGGGCAGGGTCAGGTGCCGTCGCGACAGGCCGCCACCAGAGCGGGCATTCCGATGAGCGTGCCGAGCGTGAGCGTGAACAAGGTCTGCCTCTCGGGCTTGAATGCGATTTATCTCGCCGATCAGATGATCGCCACGGGCGACGCCGACATCGTCGTTGCCGGGGGCATGGAGAGCATGACCAACGCCCCGTATTTGGCGATGGGTGCACGCAGCGGCTTTCGATTCGGCGATGTTCAGTTGCTCGACGCGATTCAACGCGACGGTTTATGGTGCGCGTTCGACGCGTGCCTGATGGGTCTTGGCACCGAGAGATATTCGGCGGGTGAGATCAGTCGCGACGACCAAGATGATCTGGCGATGAAAAGCAACTTGCGCGCCGCCGCCGCGATCAGCGCGGGCCGATTGGCCGAAGAGATCGTGCCGGTAACGATTCCGCAGCGAAAAGGTGAACCCGTCGTGGTGAGCGACGACGAGGGCGTGCGTGCGTCGACGACAATGGAGTCGCTGGCCTCGCTCAAACCGGCTTTCGACAAGAACGGCACGGTGACCGCGGGCAACGCCAGCCAAATCAGCGATGCGGGTTCGGCTGTCATAATGATGTCGAAGCGCGCCGCCGAAAAACGCGGCGTCAAACCTCTCGGAGAATTCGTTTCATACGGCATGGTCGCCGGGCCCGACAACGCGTCATTGTTGCATCAACCGAGTCGCAGCATTCTCAAGGCCTTGGAGCGAGCCGGCAAAAAGGTTTCGGATGTCGACCTGTTCGAGATCAACGAGGCTTTTGCCGCCGTGGGCATCGCCTCGATGCGCGACCTCGGCATCAGCGATGAAATAGTGAACGTCAACGGTGGGGCGATCGCGTTGGGACATCCGATCGGAATGAGCGGAAACCGTCTGGCAATAACCCTGCTGTATGAATTGCGTCGTCGCGGTGGCGGCTTGGGTGCGGCCGCGCTTTGCGGCGGTGGCGGTCAGGGCGACGCGCTTGTTTTGCGCGTCGAATAGTTTTCAGCCCACTACTTCGCGACGACCCTCGAGCGCCCGACCCAGAGTAAGTTCGTCGGCATATTCAAGGTCGCCCCCCACGGGCAGACCGCTGGCGATTCGCGTGACTTTTACGCCCAAGGGTCGCAGAACCCTGGCCAGATACATCGAAGTGACATCGCCTTCGGTGTTCGGGTTCAGGCACAAGATGACTTCTTTGACGCCTTGGGGCTCGATGCGCTGCAGAAGTTCGCGAATCTTGAGTTGCTCGGGACCGACACCGTCTAACGGGTTGATCGTGCCGAGCAGAACATGATATTGACCCGAAAATTCGCGCGTCTTCTCGATGGCGATGACATCGCGCGATTCTTCGACGACGCAGATGGTCGTCGCGTCGCGGCGATCATCGCCGCAGTATTGGCAGAGGTCTGATTCGGAAAAATTGAAGCAGCGTTGGCAGAACTTGACCATCGTCTTGGCCTTTGTGATCGCCGACGAAAGTTGTTCGACATCGCGTTCTTCGCATTTGATCAGATGAAAAGCGATGCGCTGCGCCGATTTGGGGCCGATGCCCGGCAAACGCGAAAGCGCGTCGATCAGAGCCTGCATCGGTTGGGTGTAGGCCGACGCCACGATCAGTGCCTATTTTTTGTCATCGATAATCTGCGAACCGGGAAACGCCTTGGCGAGTTCGTCGAATTGCGCCGAATCGGCCGAGTTCGTGGTGCTGACCGTCTCGGAGATATCTTCGGTGGGTTCTCCTTCGTCGTCGACCTGGGCGGCTCGAGCAACTGATCTGCCGCGCTTCGATTCGGCGACGACGAACACTATCGAAACTTGTTTTCCGGAAACCCGTTTCAACGAGTCGAGCAAGATCTGCAGATGTTCGTTCGACTTCGCGATGTGCACTTCGCTGGGTGCGGCGAGAGTGAGCACGCCGTCTTGGCAACCGACGACCGAGACGGCGCTGTAAAGAGCCCGCACGATCGGTCTTTGCCCGGCGACAACTTCCGGCCATCGGGATTTGATCTCGTCGTCGTTGATCGCCGCGGTCTTTGCCTCGAGATTCGGTGCTGGCGCTTTCGTCTTTTCAACGACGGGTTTTGTTTCGAGTCTTGTCGGCAAAACGGTGGAGACCCGCCCACCCAGCTTGGCCCGACCCGTGCTCGGGTCGACAAGCGGTGGTCGTGTGATCGGCCCCGTCGAATCGCGCACCGCGGTGAGACCCGATTCGAGTTTTTCGATTCGCGTCATCAACGCCGCCACGTCGGTGCTCAAATTCTGTCGGGTCAATTTGACCAACGCGACCTCGACGAGCAGCCTCGCATCGGGCGCGTGACGAATCTCGATCAGAACGTCGCCCAAAACTTCGATCGCCCGCACGACGCTCGTGGCGCCCATTCGCCGAGCCTGATCGCCGACGATTTCGGCGCGTTCTTTGGGCAACTGCACCAGATCGGGTGCCATCAGCGACAAAAAAGCATCGCGCAAATGCCGAACAATATCTTCGGTCAAAGCGCGCGGATCGGCGCCAAATTGCACGGCCGAACTGACCGCGGCCAAAACACGACCAGGATCATGATCGATGAACGACTCGATGAATTCGTCGAGTGAAATCTGTTGTTCGACATCGCCACCCGAGGCGACGACGAGTTCTAGCGCCGACAGCGTGTCGCGCACGGAACCCGCGCCCAACTGAACCACGCGCTCGATGGCCTCTTCGCTGACCACGAGTTTGGCGTCGGCCACGATCCAACGCACGTGTTCTTTCAGTTCTTTTAACGGAAGGAGACGGAACTGCAGGTGCTGGGTTCGACTGCGAATCGTCTCGCTGACCTTTTGTGGATCGGTCGTCGCCAAGACGAACACGACATGATCTGGCGGCTCTTCGAGCGTCTTGAGCAACACGGCCTCGGCCGGTTTGGAGAGCATGTGAACTTCGTCGAGAATAAAGACCCGATGACGACCCGGATTGCCGAGCGCCGCGCGCTCGATCAGGTCGCGCATGTTGTCGACACCGTTGTTGCTCGCGGCGTCGAGTTCGAGAACGTCGAAACTCGAGCCCGCATCGATCGAGACGCACGAACCGCACTTGCCACACGGCTCGCCCTCTTTCAATTTTTCGCAGTTGAGAACCTTGGCCAAAATTCGTGCGGTGCTCGTCTTGCCGGTGCCCCGAGGTCCCGAGAACATATATGCCTGACCTTCACGATTGTTGATTACGGCGTTGCGCAACGCTCGCACGACATGATCTTGACCCTTGAGTTCGTCGAAGCGACGAGGTCGATATCGGCGATAAAGAGATTGGGTTGCCATTTCGTAGCGAGCCTACCTATGGGGTGGTTCACCCCGAGTTAGTCCCTTAATTAACTAATCTTTATATACGCCCATGGCAATCTCGAAAATAGCGCGTTCAACCAGATTTTCGGCTCTGGTCGGGTTGCTCGGATTCGTATATATGGCGCTAATCGCGAATCTCCTGGTGGGGTCGGCTGGCGCCACGGCGTCGGGCACCAACCAACTAAGTTCATCGAACCCCGCCGCCAATCAGGTCGTCTCGGTGCCGCCCACGCAATTGCAACTGGTTTTCCGCGACCCGTTGGCCAACAGCGACGTGGTTGCCGCAATGGGACTTTCACTCGCCTGCAACGGCACCCTGGTCGGTTTGGGTGTTCCCCAACTGGGCACCGACTTCAAGACGGTTTCGGCAGCGCTGACGCAAATTCCGCCCGCGGGGTTATGCACCGTCAGTTGGGCTCTGCCCGACCGAAGCATCGGGGCGTTCAATTTCACCTCGGCCGTCGAAATTCAACCGATCGACGACGGGGCGACTGCGGCGACCTCGGTCGATGGCGGCGATGCGACGGGCACGCCGACAATCATCGGCGAGACGATCGAACAACAAAAATCTGGTCCCCGAGTCGGCGGAATTCTAGGTTTGTTGCGAATCTTCGAATATCTGTTGATGTCGGCGATTTTCGGTGGTCTTGCACTGATGCTTACGGCATGGCCCGAAGGGCCGACCTACGGGGTGACGATCAGATACATGCGTCTCGCCTGGATCTCGTGTGTCGTGACGGTGTTCTTCGTGCTCGTGCTTTCGACGATGCGCCAAGAGTCGCAAGGCTTCGTCGCCTCGCTCAACCCGTTCAGTTGGTTCAGCACGTTCGACACGGGCAGTGGCACGGTTCTCTTCTTTCGGTTTGTGCTGGTTTGCGCGGCCGGTTGGGTCGCATTGTTCCCGAGCCGCATCAACGACCCGGCCTCGCAGTTGATCGCCATGGGGATAGTCGTGTTGATGATCGCGACGCTGGGTTTGTCTCGTCTGGGTCAAGATGTGGCGATCTTTGCCTACGTGCTCGGAGCGATTCATGCGATCTCGATGGCCTATTGGATCGGTGGTCTCATGCTGTTGTCGCGCGTGGTGTTGATCGGTCCGGGCACTTCGGATCTGACCGCCGCCGTGCGCGCATTCTCGCAATACGCGGTTTATGCCTTCGGCGTCACCGCGTTCACCGGTGCGCTGCAGATCTATCTTCTGGACGGCTCGTCGATTTTTACGAGCGGGCACGGACGACTCGCGGTGTTCAAGATCATCCTCGTTTCGGTGATGATCTTCATAACTTTGGTGCTCAAGCAGTTCGTGACGGATCGATTGTACGAAGGCGACAAACTCACCGGCCGAATGGCGTGGCGACTTCGACGCGCCGTCTCGGTCGAACTCACCTTCGCCCTCGTGGCCTTGATTTTCACCTCGTGGCTTGTGTCGACATCGCCGCCCAAAGCGAAGGCGGTCGTGCGGACGACGAGCGCGACCTATGCGTTCAGAGAAGAATTGAAGAACGATCGCTTTCATGTCGTGATCTCGTTGACACCGGGCGTCACCGGCACGAACGCGATGCGAATCGAGTTGATTCAACCGCGACGCATCAACAATTTCGCCGTCAAACTGATTCCGCAGGCGATCGGTTTCTCGGGAATTCAAATCAATGTCCCGTTGTCGCGCCCGGGTGCGGCGATTGTCGCCGGCGACGGATCATTCATCATCAATGCGCCCGGCATTTGGAACATCGAAGTATCGGGCACGACCACCACGGGCGACTTGACACCTTTGGCGACCACGCTCGCCGTGACGGCGGCGCCCGAAACGCAAACACCGACGACGCTTGCGACCCCGACGACGCTTGGCGGTTAGCAAAAATTAGACCGCCGCGCGGTGGGAAGTATCGTTGTTGTGGTGAACAGCAATTCGATGGAGGCCAAGCTCGCCGACCTCAACGCCCGCAAAAAGGCCGCATATTCAGCCGGTTCGCCGCGGTCCGTCGAGCGTCAACATGAAAAAGGAAAGATGCTGGCGCGCGAACGAATCGACGCGCTTCTGGACGAGGGAAGTTTTCATGAACTCGATCTGTTGGCTCGCCACCGGGCCCACGCCGCGGGTCTGGAAGAGCATCCCTATACCGACGGCGTAATCACCGGATGGGGAACGATCGAAGGTCGCAAGATTTTCGTGTTCAGCCAGGACTTCACGGTGTTCGGCGGCGCGCTCGGTGAGGTGTTCGCCGAGAAGATCCACAAATTGATGGACCTCGCGTTGAAAGTCGGTGCGCCGTTGATCGGTTTGAACGACGGTGCGGGGGCGCGCATCCAAGAAGGCGTCGTGTCGCTCGCCAGTTACGGCGGAATCTTCCATCGCAACGTGCAGTCTTCGGGCGTGATCCCGCAAATCAGCGTCGTGCTCGGTCCCTGCGCGGGTGGCGCCGTCTATTCACCGGCGATGACAGATTTTATTTTCATGGTTCGCGAGACGAGCCACATGTTCATCACCGGGCCGGATGTCGTGAAGACGGTGACGGGCGAAGATGTGACGCTCGAAGAACTCGGTGGTGCAATGAGCCACGCCTCGAAGAGCGGCGTGGCGACTTTTGTTTCCGCCGACGAAAAAGCCTGCCTAAAGGACGTGCGCTACCTGCTGAGTTTCCTGCCGCAAAACAACATGGCTGACGCACCAACCGTTGCGCCGACCGATGACCCGACCCGACGGTGCGAGTCGCTGCTTTCGATTCTTCCAAAGTCGGCCAACCAGCCATACGACATGAAAAAAGTTGTTTGCGAGGTCGTGGATGACGGTGAGTTCTTCGAATACTTCCCGCACTGGGCGAAAAGCATCGTCTGCGGTTTTTCGCGCCTCGACGGCAAGGCGGTCGGTGTCGTCGGCAACCAACCGATGGTTTTGGCCGGCGTGCTTGACATCGAATCCAGCGAGAAGGCCGCGCGCTTCGTGCGCACCTGCGACGCGTTCAACATTCCGCTCGTAACGTTCGTCGATGTCCCCGGATTTTTGCCCGGTGTCGACCAAGAATACGGCGGCATCATTCGCCACGGCGCGAAATTGCTCTACGCCTATTGCGAGGCGACCGTGCCACGGATTCAGGTGATCACGCGCAAGGCCTACGGCGGCGCGTATGTCGTAATGAATTCAAAATCGATCGGCGCCGACCTGGCCTACGCCTGGCCGACGGCGGAGTTGGCGGTGATGGGTCCGCAAGGCGCGGTTGAAATCGTCTATCGACGCGAGTTGCAACAGGCCGCCAATCCCGCCGAACGACGCAAAAAGTTGGTCGCCGAGTACACCGAGAAGTACGCGAACCCGTACGCCGCCGCCGAGCGCGGATACATCGACGACGTGATTGATCCGGCCGAAACGCGAGGCAAACTCATCGCCGGTCTGAAGATGCTGCAATCAAAGCGCGAAGAGTTGCCGCGTCGCAAACACGGCAACATGCCGTTGTGAAGATCCAAGATTCGATTTCACCCGCGCCGTCCCAAGACGAGGCGGTGGCGATCGCGACCGCGCTCGAATTGTTGTGGCCCAAACCGCAACCCGCCGCACCTGCGAGCGTGCAGACATCTTGGCGTTTCAGCGGTCGATCTTGGACCGACTCGGTTCTGGCGCGGCGCAGTCGACCCAACCAATAATGTCAGGGCCGCTGGGCGATCTGCGGGTTCTAGATCTGTCGACCGTTTTGGCCGGCCCCAACTGCGCGCGATACTTCGCCGATTTCGGCGCCGATGTGATCAAAATAGAAAGACCCGGTGCGGGCGACAGCCTGCGGGCGATGGCGTGGAAAGATCCTCGCGACGGCGCAGGACTCTGGTGGAAACTCGTGAACCGCAACAAACGCAATATCGCCCTCGACTTGAAACAAGAGGAAGACCTAGACCTCTTTCTGCGACTGATCGACGAGGCGAACCTGCTGATCGAAAACTTTCGCCCAGGCACGCTCGAGCGATTGGGCATCGGGCCAGATGTGCTGTTGAAGCGCAACCCAAAACTGGTGATCACACGGGTCACGGGTTTCGGTCAGACCGGGCCGTACAAGGATCGACCCGGTTTCGCCTCGATCGCCGAGTCGATGTCGGGTCTGGCGTCGATCAGCGGAGAACCCGACGGCTCGCCGATGCTTCCTCCCATCGCGTTGACCGACGAATTGACCGGCGTTGTCGCCGCCTTCGCCTCGATGGTCGCCCTGCACAGCGGCGTCGGCCAGGTCGTGGATGTGAATTTGCTGGAGACGATGTTTCAAATCATGGGCCCGTTGATTTCGCTCTATCTGCTGACCGGAGAAGAGCAACCACGGTTGGGTTCGCAACTTCCGTATACGGTGCCGCGAGGTGTTTATCAATGCCATGACGGCAAGTGGGTCGGGGTCTCGGCCAGTTCAGACTCGGTCGCCGCACGCGTCAACGAAGTCTTGGGGGTCGCTGATGACGAAAGATTTTCGACTTTCGCCGGAAGGGTGAAGCATCGCGGGATTTTGCACGATCTGATGACGAACTACTGCGCGAGCCGCGACAGTGCGACGGTGCTGAAAATTTTCACCGAGGCTCAAGCCGCGATCGGCCCCGTGCTTTCTATGTCGGACATCGCGAAAGATCCGCACTTTGCCGCGCGACAAGCGATCAAGATGGTGGGTGCTACCCCGATGCAAGGACTCCTCGCCTCGCTGTCGGCGACGCCAGGCGAACTACGGTGGGAAGGTCGATCGATCGATCTAGACGGCGAAGAAATAAGAAAGAATCTCTGGAACCATCGACCAGACGACAGCAAACAGAAATGATGCGGGTTTGAACGACTGGTCTCGCGGGGCGAAAGTTCTCGCGCTCACGGCAATCGGCGTGATGCTTGTGTCGCTTGACATCAGCATCGTCAACGTCGCTTTCGGCTCGTTCGTCGCCGAGTGGCCCGAGAGCCGACGCACCTTGACCTGGATTTTCTCGGCCTACAACATCGCCTACGCCGCGGGGTTGCTCACGGCTGGTCGCCTGGCCGATGCTTTCGGTCGCAAGCGCGCGTTCTTGACGGGCCTGATGATTTTCATGTTCGGTTCGATTTTCTGTGCTGTCTCGCCGACGGCGATCTTCATGGTGATCGCCCGGGTGATTCAGGCCGTGGGCGGTGCGACTCTCACCCCGGCTTCACTCGCTCTGGTTTTGCCCGAGTTTCCCGTCGAGCGACGCTCGGCGGCGATCGGCATTTGGGGTGCAGTCGGCGGGGTCTCCGCCGCCAGTGGGCCGACCATCGGCGGTTTTTTGGTCGACAACTTCGGTTGGCATTCGGTGTTTCTGATCAACGTGCCGTTCTGCATTCTGGCCTTCGCGATCGGCCTGAAACTGCTGCACGAATCACGCGACGAAACCGCCCCGCGCACGGTCGATTATCTCGGCGCAACATTGGTCGTGTTGGGTGTCGGGTTGCTGACCCTGATGATCGTGCAGAGCGACGAGTGGGGCTGGGTTTCGAATCGCCCGCTGTCGATCTTGATCGTCGCGCTGGTTCTGTTGGCGATGTTCGTAGGGCGATGCAACAAGACGGCTCACCCCGTGCTCGACCTGCGATTGTTTCGCCTGCCGTTCGTCACCGCCGCCGCGATCAGTGGATTCGTGTTCACGATGGGTTTCTTCTCGATGATCTTCGTCAACACTCAGTGGCTGCAAACGGTTTGGGGTTACAGCCCTTCGCTTTCAGGTTTGGCCGGCTCGCCGGGCCCGCTTGCGGCCGCCGTCGTCGCCGCCCCCGCGGGAAAACTCGCCAACCGAATCGGGCACGGCAAGGTCGTTGGTGCGGGGGCGCTAATCATGTCGATCGGCATCGCCTGGATGAACCATCGAATCCAAATTGAGGCCCACTATTGGGACTTCTATTTTCCGACCATGGTCTTCATCGGCATCGGCGTGGGTTTGTGCATCTCGACGATCTCGAGTTCAGCCACGGCGTTTTTGCCCCAACCCCGATTCGCCATGGGTTCGGCGCTGAACAACACTTCTCGACAAGTCGGCGCCGCACTCGGTGTGGCGCTCGTCAGTTCGATGCTCGTGGCCGCCGCCAAAACCGACGACCCGACTCGCGGCTTTCATCACGCGTGGACGCTGATGAGCGCGCTCGTTCTCGTTTCAGGCGTGGCGATGCTGACGTTATTCCGTCGTCCGACCGCCGAACAACTCGCCGCGGCGAGTCAGCGCGCTACGCCCACGGGGCACGTCACGCCCGTGCCGCCAATGCCGCAGTAACCGCCCGGGTTCTTGGCCAAATATTGCTGGTGATACTCCTCGGCGTAATAGAACTTCGACGACGGCGCGATCTCGGTCGTGATCTCACCGAAGCCAGCCTCGGTGAGCAGAGACTGAAAGATATCGCGGGTGGCGAGTGCCGCTGATTTCTGATCATCCGAAGAGAAATAGATCGCGCTGCGATATTGAGTGCCGATGTCGTTGCCCTGGCGCATTCCCTGCGTCGGATCATGCGACTCCCAGAAAACTTGAAGCAGCTTCTCGTAAGAAATTTTCGGTGGGTCAAACACGACCAATACGACCTCGGCATGCATCGTGTCGCCGTTGCAGACCTCTCGATAGGTCGGGTTCGGTTTTGTTCCGCCGCTGTAGCCCACCGCGGTCGAGTAGACGCCATCCAGTTGCCAGAACTTCCTCTCGGCGCCCCAAAAACAGCCCATGCCGAACACCGCCACGTTTGCGAAGTCGGGCCACGGTTCGACGAACGAATTGCCAAGCACAAAGTGCGAAGTGTTCATTGTGTCAGGCTATTGGATGAACATGCCGTCAGACGATCTCGAGCCCCGCCAGTTTGTGACCGATGACATCGACGCGGCTCTCGAATTGAACAACGCCAACACGCCCAGTGTGGGTGAACTCGACCGCGCATCGCTCGAGTACCTCGTCGAGCATTCGTTGTATTCGTTCGCGATCGGTTCGACGACTTTGCACGGATTTTGCATCACCTTCGCCCCCGGCGCGCCATACACGAGCGTCAACTACCAATGGTTCTCGCGCAAATACTCGGATTTCGTGTATCTCGACCGCATCGTGGTCCGCGAGTCAATGCGCAACAAGTCCCTCGGGGCAAAACTTTACGCTGCGATCGAAAGTCGCATGATCCAAGATCGGTGCGCACCGCTGCTCACATGTGAAGTCAATCTGAAGCCGCCGAATCACGGTTCGATTCGCTTCCACCAACGCATCGGGTTTCGCGAGGTCGGCCGGCAAGACTCAAAACCCGGCCTCACCGTCAGCATGCTCGCCAAGATGATCGGGTAGAGCGTCGTATGTCTGCCAAATTTTTGTCGAAAGAAAAAACTTCAACTCTTTTCGGCGCCATGGCGGCGATATTCACGGCTCTTGCAAATCGCAATGGTGTCGGCTGGAGTTGGGACACGAGCGACTATGTCGCGGTTGGCAAAAACTTCGCCAATGGTCGGGGCTTGCTGGATGCAACCGGTATTCCGATGACGGTGCGGCCGCCTGGTCTGTCCGTATTGCTGGCGATTGGCGACTGGTTGGGCC
>VFZD01000034.1 GCA_016871295.1 Actinomycetota bacterium
TTGGATCAGTCGCGCTTCGGTCGTCAGATTCGCAGCAGGCTCGTGATGAACACCGCGAGCGACACTGCGACCACGACGATCGGGGCGACGATTTTCTGAATGCTTCGCATTCAGACAGTTAAGCAGAAGACACGGCGCTAACGGCCGCTTTTCTCAACTAAGTCAGTTGAGACTTGGCGAAGTCGCGCAATTCGGGGGGCATGAAGTTGTTGACCTCCGTCGTCGTGGCCTCGACAAGTTCGACGAGTTTGTTGGCAACGTCAACCGGGTCGAGTTGATTCGTCGTGACCATCGTGCCGATCGCGCGCAACAGGTCGGTCGCGGGGGCGCTGACGGCACCCGCGCCAAACCACTCCCACATTGAGGCGGCCATGCGATCGTTGAAACCTGTGTTGTAGGGCCCGGGGTTGATCAGCGTGACATCGATGCCGACGGGGGCGAGTTCGACGCGCATCGCTTTGCCCATTGCCTCGAGTGCGTGCTTCGACATCGCATATGGACCAAACGACGGCCCTGCCAACACGCCGGCGATCGACGAGACGATGATTATTCGACCGCTGCCACGCTGCGCCATCTTCGGCAGAATCGCCTGGGTGATTGCGATCGTGCCGAACACGTTCACCTCGAAAACTTGCCGTACTCGCGCCATCGGCACATCGGCCATCGGCCCTGTTTGACCGGCGCCCGCGTTGTTGATCAAGACATCGACGTCAAACTTGCCTGCACCGGCGATGTCTTCGGCCGAGGTGATGTCGAGTTTTTCGACCGTCAATTGCGGGGCCTCGGCTCGCAGGGTCGAAGCCTGGTCTTGGGTTTCAGTGGTGGCGATCACCGAATGGTCGCGCGCGGCCAAGGCGATCGCCGTGGCTTTTCCGAATCCCGAGCCCGCGCCGGTGATCAAGACTCGCTTGCCCATGATTCTCCGTTTCCTGAGGTTGCACCGACTGTAATCGGCGTCGGCCCCGAGTCGGGTCAGGGCTTTCGAAATTCTATTTTGCCGTCGTTGACGCGAGTTTGATAGACGGTCGTCGCGACGCGCACCGGTGAGGCGACCGGTTCGCCGGTCAAGACATTGAACCGCCCGTTGTGTTTCGGGCACTCGATCGTCGTGCCGTCGACGAAGCCCTCGGCAAGGTGCGCTTTGCCGTGCGTGCACAAGCCGTCGATCACGCTGCACGTGCCGTCCTTGGTTTTGATCACCGCGTAGGTCGCCTCGGCGGTGTCGAAACGCGCGACATCGTTCGCGGCGATTGACGCGAAGTCGCAGGCGACGATCCAATCTTGCGACATTGCGCGAATCAGGCGGCTGGCTGCGGCAGTTGTCGTTGGATGAAAAAGTCCTCGTCCTTGGCTTGACGGCGCAGCGCATAGACAACTTCGCGCACGGCCGACATCGTGCTCGGATACGGCGCCGGCAATTGATCTTTCACAGCCAGGTGAAGTTTTTTCAACTGATGAAACGGCACGGACGGAAAAATATGGTGCTCGACGTGGTAGTTCATGTTCCAGTAGATCCAGCGGTTGAGCGGCCCCATGTATATTGTGCGGCTGTTCAGACGATGGTCCGTCGTGTTCTCGGCGAGACCCGCGTGTTGCGTGGCACCCAAAACTACGACGAACCAGTGTCCGTAGATGCTGGGCAAACCGATGAACATCATCGGCTCGAAACTGCGAATCTGCCAACTATAGGCAACTACGGCGATCAGGATCGACAGATAGATCCGCGAGGCCCACTTCGAGATGCGGTAGGTCTCGGGCGGCTGAAAATCTTTTTGGTTGCCCGTGATGACGCCGAATGCGTTTTGGATCCACTGCTTCAATTCGGTGGGGAAAGCGCCGAAATTGAAAAGTTCGAGCAAATACCTGTAGAACGGCACGTTGCGTTTGAAGGCGATCTCGGCGTCGCGACCAACGATGATCGAGTCGGAGTGATGACGGGCGTGGCTCCAGCGCCATGTTTCTGGTTCGCGAAAGATCATGAACGATGCGATGTAATAAACGAAGTCGTTCATCCACTTGGTGCGAAAGGCCGTGCGGTGGCCGGTCTCGTGCCAGCGCGAGTCGCTCATCGAACCATAGAGCACGCCATAAATCGCGAACGCGGGTATAGCCCACCAGGTGCCCCAACTGCGGTGCGCCAGATAGCCGGTGATGCCGAGCGCGGCGAACCAACTCGCGACATGCAACGCAGCCAGGCCGTTGCTGCGGGCCATCAACTGTTTCATCAACTCGCGGTCGACTCTTGGTTTGTACCAATCGGCGTCGACGAGCCCGGCCTCTCGGGCAATTTCGGCTTCAGGGCCTCCAACCGTGTAATCGCGCATCAGGCGAGAATATCTCTATCGCCATCAACTTGCGATTTGGTGGGCGCTCAAATCGGGTCGTTCAGGCTCGGTCACGCGGGGTCAAGCGGTTCGTTGAAACGTGGCGATTCGGGCCAGATCGCCAAAATGGGGGCTTGTTGGCCCGTAAATTTGCACATCGGTGAACGTCGGTTCGGAAATGGTTTTCGAGGTGGTCGCCGAGGCGAGCGTCGCGGCGAAACCCTGTGACGAAAAATGCACGGCGTTGATGCCGATAACCAGCCATCCGCCGATGCGCACGCGATCGATCAACGAGACGAGGGTCTTCGGCCCGAGATGACCGTGGGTGAATGTTCCGGCGCTGATCATCGAATCATAAACACGGTCGGGCAAGGCTTGGGTCAAGTCGACTTCAATCAAGTCGCGATACACGAGCGAACCGTCGGGACGCTTCAACCCCGAGGCTTGGGTCAACATCTCGGGCGAGATGTCAAAACCATCGATGACCATCTGCGGCCGCAAGGTCGACAAATGTCGACCGACGACACCTGTTCCGCAACCGATATCGACGACCGTATCGATCTGAGTGGTCGGGATGTGTCGGTCGAAGTGCTCGGCGATTGTTCGCGGGTAAATGTAAGCGTTGGCCTTGACGAAGGTTTCGTCGTATGTCGCCGCCCACTCGGCATAAAGTTTTCGACTGTCCTGCGGTGTTTTCACCGCGTAGGCGTCGTTTAGATCCATCTATTTGCCTCGCCACTTTGGCTGGCGTTTTTCGGCGTACGCCGCGGCGCCCTCTTTGGCGTCGGCGGAGTCGATCGCCGCGCGATAGGTCGGGTTTCGGCGCAATACCGACATTGCGTCGTCGGTGCCGACTGTTTCTAGTTCGCGGATCAGTTCGAGCACGGCGGCGACACTTAGCGGCGCCGAGGCACAAATTTTTTCGGCGAGCCGGCGCGCCGCGGGCAATAGGTCGGCGGCGGCGACCACCTGGTTGACGATGCCAAAATTTTGCGCTTCACTCGCCGAAAGTCTGCGACCGGCGATCAGGATTTCACGCGCAATGTTCGGTGGAATTGTTCGCGGCAGGCGGTTGGTGGCATTGTCGGCGATCAGACCCAGCGTCGCCTCGGGCAAAAAGAACTGGGCGTGCTCGGCGGCGACGATTAGGTCGGCCGCCAGGGCGATTTCGAAACCACCACCTACCGCCATGCCGTTGATCGCGGCGATGATCGGTTTGGGTCGGTACTTGAGTTCGCAGATGCCGCCAAAGCCACCGACACCATGATCTGATTCGAACGCCTCGCCTTCGCTGGCGGCGCGCAGGTCCCAGCCGGCGCAGAAGAATTTTTCGCCGGTGCCGGTCAATATCGCGACGCGAAGATCGTCGTCGCGCATGAAAGAATCGAATATCACGCTCAATTCGCGACTCGTGGTGGCGTCGATCGCGTTGGCTTTCGGGCGGTTGATTGCGACCTCGAGAACCGCGCCGTTGCGCACGACGTCGACGCTCATGGACCCTCGACGATCATCAACGCGTCTACGGCGACTGCAGATTTGGTCGTGACCAACACAGGATTCAATTCAATCTCGACTATCTCGTTGTTCAGTGCCATGTTCACGACGAGTTGAACCAGTCTGACGAGAGCCGCGAGGTCGGCACTGGGCTTGCCGCGAAAACCGCGCAGAATTGGCGCGATGCGCAGCGAAAGCAGGGCTTGGCGAATCTCGTCATCGGTCGCGGGGGCGAGCAGGCATGTCGTGTCGCGCCATATCTCTGTCATTACACCCCCTGCACCGAGAGTGATCAACCAACCCACCGGGGCGTCGCGACGCACGCTCACGAGAACCTCGGCGACCACATCGGTGATCGTTTGCTCGACGAGAAACTCGCCGATCGTTTTGGGCATCTGTGCGAGCGCTGTTTGCAACGTGTCGGCATCTTTGATGCCCACAGCGACGGCACCAGCCTCGCTCTTGTGGGCCAAGCCCAGACCCTTGAGCGTGACCGGAAAGCCGAGTTTGTTCGCACTATGTAGCGCGCCTTCCCGGTCGCATCGCCGACCTTTTGGAACCGCCACATCACTTTGTTCGAGCAGTGACTTCGCCTCTGCCTCGTCGAGCAATTTTGTCCTGACCGGGGCGACGACTCGGGCGGGCAGTTCGGTCGGAAAATTCTTGCCGAGCCAGGCGACTGCATCGAGGGCCGCCAGCGACTCTCGCAAGCCCTGCAAAACGACCAGGTTTGATTCGTTGGCTGCGTCGCGCACGGGCATCGTGACGCATTCGGGTATGGTCGCTACGATCACGCCGCGTTTGCCCGTCGTGCGCGCCGCGTCGCCCAACGACTGGGCGGCGATCGTCCATGTCTCTGACTGATGGTCAGATCGGGGCGGCGTATCGAGAATCAGCAGGGTTGCATCTTGCGGACCACGCATGACCTGCGTGAAGGTGTTCGCGGTGGCGACCCGATCTCCCCACATGAAAGTGTGGTAGTCGAACGGATTGCCGATCGTCACGAGTTCGGTGAGGGTGTCGCTGATGCGTTGATGGTGCTCAGGTGCGAACGGCTCGAAACGCAGCGAGGTGTGTTCGCTGAGGTCGGCGACGAGCGAAGCCTCGCCACCCGAGCACGAAAGCGACACGAGTTTGTCGCCCGAGAGCACCCCCGATTGGTTGAGAAGTTTCAAGGTCTCGATCAATTCTGTTGGCGTATCGACCATCGCCACGCCACAGCGTTTGAACAAAGCCGCGTAGGCATCGCGTCGACCGGCCAATGAGGCGGTGTGTGACGCGGCGATCGCCGCACCCGTCTCGCTGCGCCCGGTCTGCAGGGCGACGATTCGTAGGTCGCGTTGCGCGGCGTAATCGGCGAGTTTGGCGAATCGCACGGGGTCGACGATCGCCTCGATGAACAAGCCGATCGATTTGACCCGCGGGTCGTGGATGAAAACCTCGAGACAGTCTTCGGCACCTGCCACGGCCTGATTGCCGACCGTGACCATATATGCCAGATTCAAATCTCGAAGTTGCAGCGTGAGGTTGAGTCCGACGTTCCCGCTTTGGCTGACGATTGCCGAGCCTGACTGCTCGGGTTTGCAGCCGTGCTGGTCGGGCCAAAGCGCCACGCCATCGAGCGCGTTGATGTAGCCGTAACAGTTCGGCCCGAGCACGGGCATTTGCGCCGCGGCGTCGACGAGTTTCTTTTGCAGATCCGCACCATCGATGCCTGACTGTGTTCCCGACTCGGCGAAACCCGAGGCGTAGCAAACCGCGCCCCCACAGCCCATCTTCGCGAGTTGCGCGACGACGTCGATTGTGGCGATGCGATTGACGGCGACGAACGCGACGTCAGGGGGACGGGGGAGATCGGCGATCGACTTGAATGTTCTCAAACCGGCGATCGTCTCACGGGTCGGATGCACGGGCCACAACTGCCCCGTAAAGCCCAACTTGTGGCATTGTTCGATCACGCTTCGCGCCGGGTCCGCGCCGAACAGGGCGATCGAACGCGGGTTGAGCGTGCGCGACAGCAGGCTCTCAGCCACCATGTGGTCGCAAAAGCGCCCGCGAGATGATGTGACGCTGAATCTCGCTGGTGCCGTCCCAGATGCGATCGACCCGCGTGTCGCGCCACATGCGCTCGAGCGGCAGTTCATCCATCAAACCCATGCCACCAAAAATTTGAATTGCCTCGTCCGTCACGAACTGGCACATCTCGCTGGAGAAAACTTTCGCTATCGCCATCTCGGTGTCGCTGAAGTTGCCGCGCGCATCGTTGAACGCCGCGCGCAGGGTCAAGAGTTCGGCGGCATCGAGGCGAATTTGCATGTCGGCAAGCTTGAACGAGATTCCCTGAAACTTGCCGATCTGCTGGCCGAACTGTTCGCGAGTCGCGGCCCATTCGACAGAAAGTTTGAGAGCGCGTCGCGCGCGACCGACGCATACGGCCGCGACCTGAAGTCGGGTCGCGCCGAGCCATTCGTTGGCGGCGTCGAATCCTTTGTGCTCCTCGCCGAGAATGTTTCGCGTTGGAACCCGGCAGTTGTCGAAGTTCAAGATCATGTTGTGGTAGCCATTGTTCGACACGCAGTTGTAACCCTTCACCCGTTCACAACCCGGAGAGTCGAAGTCGACCAAAAACCCGGTGATCTTCTTTTTTACGCCTTTGGAGGTCTGCTCTTCACCGCTGGCGGCAAAGAGAATGACATAGTCGGCGAGATCGGCGTGCGAAATGAAGTGCTTGGTGCCGTTGATTACATAGTCATCGCCGTCACGCGTCGCGGTGCATTTCATGCCTCGAACGTCAGACCCGGCGTCGGGTTCCGACATTGCCAGACACTCGACGCGTTCACCCGTGATCGTCGGGAGCAAGAACTCTTTGATTTGCTGGTCGCGACAGGCGCGCAAGATGTTGCTCGGCCTGGCCACGATGTAGTGCAACGCATATGAAGTCGCGCCGAGTTCGCGATCGACGAGCGTGGTATCGAACGAGTCGAGACCGCCGCCGCCAAGTTCGCTCGGCATGTTGCACGCGTAGATGCCGGCCTCGATCGAGCGCTTCTTTATCTGACTGATCAGATCCGGGGTGACATGGCCGTCGCGTTCGACTTTTTCTTCGTGGGGCATCAATTCGCGCTCGGTGAATTGACGCGTCGTGTCGACGATCATCTGCTGCTCTTGGGATAGGCGGAAGTCCATGGTTTATTCTCTCAGGCTTTTCGCCGAATTTTCATCGTTCGCCCCACCTCGGGCGGAACGGGCAGGCGACCGTGGCTGAGCTTGATTGCGGTCAATGCGACGGCCACCGAGTCGGGTATCGGCGCCGCCTTGGCAGCCGCCGAGTCGACGTGCAACAACATTTGTTCGCAAGTGGCCAGCCTCTCGTTGTTGTCGGCGTTGAACATCTCGTGGTTGAAGTGCAGTCGTTTCGAGTCGAAATCGAGCACCTGGGTGGTGATGCGAAGTTGGTCGCCGAAGTCGGCTTCGCGCTCGTAAATGATGTGTGTTTCGACCGTGTAGTAAGAGTTGCCCGCCGCCCGATAGTCGTCGTTGATGCCGATGTATTGAAACAAGACATCCGAGGCCCAACCGAACGCGGTCAAATAAGCCGCCTCGGTCATGTGGTTGTTGTAGTCGACCCACTCGGCGGCGACCGAGCAATGATAAAAATTCAACGGTGCAGGCACCGACTCGCCAGGTTTCAGTGGCGCGATCTTGACGATCATTTGACGCTTTGGCCGACGAAGCGCCCGACACCTTCGGGCTTGGCGAGTTTTGCGTGGGCCGCGGCGATGGGTGCGAGCCGTGCCAGAAGTTCTTTGCCGATCGGCGAACCTTTCTTGAGTTTCGTGTCGACGTGCAGATAGATGTGCTCGGCCGTGGCGACGATCGTGCCGTCTGTTTTTGACATCACCGAATGCAGATGAACTTTTTTCTCGTCGAGGGCGATCACCTGGGCGGTGACGACGATCTCGTCGCCAACTTTGCTTTCGTTGACGTAGCGAACATGGCTTTCGAGCGAATAGAACGAGCGGCCGGTCGCCAGGTAGTCAGAATTGAAACCGATCGACCTGAAGAAGGCATCGAGGGCCTCGCTCGAGAGTTGCATGTATCTGCTGTCGTTGGTGTGGCCGTTGTAGTCGGCCCAGTCGGCGGTGATGAAGCGACGCTGCACCTCGATCGGCTGGTCGATTTTTGCCGGTGCGGCGGTTGCACCGCTGAAGAGTTTGTTTTCGTAATCTGCAAGCACTTCTCCCGAGGCGAAACCGACCGACTTCAGGCCTTGCATCACCGCGACGAGACAATCATCGCGAAGCCTTTCGAGTTCGCGGATCGTTCTTGCCCCTGCCTGGGCGTCGGACTGCGAAACGATCTTTTCAAGAAGCTTCTCGTCCAATTCGGGAACGTCCATCAATTTTGTCCACGGCCATTTCAGCGTCGGTCCAAATTGGGCCATGAAATGCCTCATCCCCGCCTCGCCGCCGGCGATTCTGTAGACCATGAAAGTGCCCATGAAAGACCAGCGCAAACCCGCGCCAAAGCGAATCGCGTCGTCGATTTCCTCTGCGGTCGCCACGCCGTCGTTGATCAACCACAGCGCCTCTCGCCACATCGCCTCCATCAGACGGTCGGCGACGAACCCGTCGATTTCTCTTTGCAACATCAGCGGGCGCATGCCGATCGACTCGTAGACTTGGCGAGCCCGCTCGCGCGCCTCGGTCGACGTTTTGTCGCCGCCGCAAATCTCGACGAGAGGCAACAAATAGACGGGATTGAACGGGTGACCGACGACCAGTCGTTCGGGGTTGATCATGTCGCGTTGCAATTGCGTCGGCAAAATACCCGAAGTTGACGAGCCGAACACCGTGTCGGGCTTCGCCGCCTTGCTCGCGCGGGCGAACAGTTCTTGTTTCAGTGCGACGCGTTCGGGGGCGCTCTCTTGCACGAAGTCGACCTCGGCGACGGCCTCTTCGGGCGTGGCGACGAACGAGATTTGTCCCTCTTTTGGCAATGGTGCGAGCGTGAGTTTGGCGTATGCGCGACGCGCGTTGGTCATGATTTCACCGATTTTGCGCTCGGCCTGCGGGTCGACGTCGTAAATCTTCACATCGATGCCGTTCAACACGAACCGCGCCGCCCATCCACCGCCGATTACTCCGCCGCCGAGCAGGCCGACCGTGCGCAGCGGTTTGCTCGGAGTCACGAGTGCTTCGTGAGTTTGAGTTTTTTTCGAACGTCTTGTGGGCCGATCACCTTGACGTTCATGTTTTCGAGGATCTTCACGGCGCGCGCCACGAGGTCGGCGTTGCTGGCGAGTTCGCCGCGCGAAAGGTAAATGTTGTCTTCGAGACCGACGCGAACGTTGCCGCCGGCGAGGGCGGCCATCGCCACATACGGCAGTTGCATCCGGCTGATCGAAAATGCCGAGAAGATCGCCCCGGCGGGCAGTTGATTGACCATCGCCATCAAAGTGGATGGGTCATCGGGCGCGCCATAGGCGATGCCCATGCACAATTGGATCATGATCGGGTCGTCGAGCAGCCCTTCGGCGATCAGGTCTTTGACCATCACCAGATGGCCCGTGTCGAAAACTTCGAGTTCGGCGCGCACGCCAAGTTTCTGCACTTGTTTGGCCATGCTGCGCAAGACGGTGGGGGTGTTGACCATGATGTAGTCGCCACCCGAGGCGAAGTTCATGGTGCCGCAGTCGAGCGTGCAGATCTCGGGCAACAATTTTGCGACATGCGCCAGACGCTCCGTCGCCCCGGCCATGTCGGTGCCGACCTCGTCGAACGGCAGAACTCTTTCGTCGCCACCGAGCACGAGATCGCCTCCCATGCCGGCGGTCAGGTTCAGCACGACGTCGGTGTTCGACGAGCGAATGCGGTCGACAACCTCGGCATACAACTCGACATCGCGGGCGCCCTTGCCTGTTCGTGGGTCGCGGACATGAATGTGCACGACGGCCGCACCGGCTTTGGCGGCGTCAAGAGCCGATTCGGCGATTTGTTTTGGCGTTACGGGCACCTTGTCGCTCTTGCCCGTCGTGTCGCCAGCCCCCGTCACCGCGCATGTTACAAACACATCCCAATTCATGATGAAACTTTACTTGGAATCTGGTAAATCAAGAACTCGCTGTCGGGATCTACAGGCTGCAGCACGAACCCTTCGCACGGTGTGCGGTCGGGGGGACTGAACCAGTCAGCCTTTGGGACGAGAGCGAATTGAGCCCTCGAGTTTAGAGCAGGTGCACATCCAACTGTTGTGACTTCGTCACTCATCACCAAGTCCTTAAGCAGAATAATGCCGAGACCGTTTTCAACTCCGCTCATCAGCTCGAATGCGGGTCCATCATTGCCCATATAGACAAATGAAATTTCGGGGTTTGACTTGACGATCTCAATCATTTCTTGATATTTGGGCAACTGCTTCAAAGCCCGTGAACTCCAGCGTTCTCCCGTCCCTGCCATCCGTAGCCATTCGAATGCGGGATTCGGGGCGTGCGAGATCGAGATCAGCGGTATCAACAACAGCGCAAACAGTGGGACAAAGACGAGTTTGAATTGATTCGCTTCTCGGGGTTTGTCATCGGAAGAGTCAAAGGCTAACCAGCTCTTAGCAATCCCGATAAAACCGACAATACATAGAGCAAGGGGAATCAGGAACACCACAATCTCTGGAACAAGAGAGCGACCGGAAAAATAAAAGAGTGTGGCCGAGCCCCAAAGCCCACCGAAAGCAAGCAATATCATCGATCGAATTTCGTTGTTAGGTGTAGGCCGTTTTTTCAAGTCGCGGAACAGCATGCTTGATCCGAGAATCGCCCCAGAGCCGAGGACCGAATAAAAAAAGATCCAAAGCCCGAAAAAAGGCATCGCCAAATTCTCAAAGCCGCCAAGACCGTGGGCTCGAATCATCACCAGCCAACTCGAGACGGTTATGCTCGAGCCGTTTGCCGAGTAGATACCGATCACAAGAAAAAGACTCGACAACAGTCCCGTGATGAAAGGAACAATGAATTGTGGTCGGACAACTCTTGCGTATATCAGAAAAGCAAGGATTATTAGACCTGCAATCGACGCCGGCAGTCCAAATTCCACGTTGTTGAATGGTGTCAAGAAGCATGCGACACCCAAGAAAAAAGAAAGCAATGTTTGTGAGCGTTTATCGCTTTGTGTCGCAAAAGATGAGAGCAGAAAGAGAGTCAATATCGGCAATACGGTGCGACCCGGAATCAGAGGGATATGCGAAGCGAGACTTCCCCAGCTTCGGTAATTCGGCTGTACCTTTATGAACAGCGTCGCCACAGGAAGCAACGTTGCGATTGCCCAAGATTTCGTATCGAGTGCTTTTTTGGTCAAAATTGCGATCATTGCGATTTCAAAAACAACGAGGGCATTCACCCAAATCAAAGACGAGTTCACGATGAAGTCAGCAGGCAGAAATGCGATCAGTTTGATCGGCCAACCCAATACGCCGACGTACTGGGGCGTTATCTCTGTAAACGGCATTTTTCCCGTCGAGAAAATGAGCAGATCGTTCAGAAAATACCTGGAGTGGTAGGTGTCGATGATTCCCTTGAACGGTTGGATAACCGACGGCAAGTAGTAAACCACGATGATTACCAATGAGCCGACATTGATTGCACTCATCAAGGGGGGTGTAGCCACGCGTCGAAGTATGTGCGGTTGAGTCGTCACAACAAACGAAACAAGCAGACTTCCAATTAGCAGAAGAATCGCAAGTTTGTCCCCCCAGCCATACCAAAGAACTTCGTTGTATTGGTCAAAGGTTGGGTCACCCCATCGCCACGAAAAAGTTGTAACCAGCAGCAAGATGGCGATAGTCGCGGTGGCGTTTGAAAGTCTCTTGTCTCGAACAAACGACTCAGCCTTCGGCAAAATTACGAAACCAAGCGCTACCAGAATCAGCAAAACAAAGACCGTCATTCGGTCCGCGATTTCTTCGTCGGGGAGGCGCGAGAAAAAATCCAGTTCCTTCAACACTGATGTGAAGTGCAAATTGAATCGCATATACAGCCCAAGAAAAAGTGAAATCAGAAGGAAACCCAGATTAAGTTGTGCCGCGAGGCGCTCTAATCGGGAAACAGACAGGTCGTGTTGAGTTGAGATTTCGTCACCGCCGAATTCTTGTGACACGCAAAACTAGATTATAGATCGTGGTGGAGCGGGGGGAAATCGTTTGGCGACCGAGCGCGAGACGGGCAGCGGGTACTCGACTCGCGGAGTTCGCGCAAGGTCAAACCTACGAGCAACTGCACAAGTGGTCGGTTGAATCGCCCGAAAAATTTTGGGCGAAGGTCTGGCAGTTTTGTGGTGTCGTCGGCGATCGGGGCGAGACGGTTATCGCCCGACCCGCGTCGACGGACGACCCGGTACTCGCGTTTGTCGGCACCCGGTTTTTCCCCGAAGCAAAACTGAGTGTCGTCGAGAACTTTTTGCAACGCACGGGCACCGATGATGCGCTCGTGGCGATCGCCGAAGACGGTCGCCGTGAGTCGCGATCTTGGGACGAACTGAAAGCCCGCGTGGCGAGCCTCGCAACCGCATTGGCGGACAGGGGCGTCGGCGAGGGCGATCGGGTGGCGGCCTGGTTGCCGAACTCGATCGAAGTCGTCGAGACGATGCTGGCCGCCGCTTCGATCGGCGCAGTCTTTTCGTCGTGTTCGCCCGACTTCGGGGCCCAGGGAGTTCTCGACCGGTTCAGCCAAATCGCGCCCAAAGTCTTGCTCGCCACCGACTCATATATGTATGGCGGAAAGCAGTTTGATTGCTTCGAGCGCCTCAAGTCGATTCGAGACGGTCTGCCAAGCCTTGTGGCGACCGTCGTCGTCTCACCCGCGCACAAGTCTGCATCTGGCGAATTCGTAAACTACGAGAAGTTTTTGGCCACTGGTGCGGGCAACCCGACCGCGCCCCGTCGGTTCAAGTTCGACCACCCGTGGTACGTGCTTTATTCTTCGGGCACCACCGGCGTGCCCAAGTGCATTGTGCACCGCGCCGGCGGGGTGTTGTTGCAGCACCTGAAAGAGCAGCAGTTGCACTGCGATATTCGACGCGACGATCGGGTCTTGTATTTCACGACGACTGGTTGGATGATGTGGAATTGGCTCGTCTCGGTTCTCGCCAGCGGCGCGACCGCCATTCTCTACGACGGCTCGCCAAGTTTTCCGAACATCAATCGTCTGTTCGATATCGTCGACGCAGAACGCGTCACACTGCTCGGAACTTCCGCCAAGTTCATCGACTCGGCACGCAAGTCCGACGCCAGACCGGTCGCCACCAATCGCCTCGACTCGCTGCGCACGATCTGTTCGACCGGTTCGCCGCTCGCCCCCGACGGTTTCGGCTGGATTTATGAAAGTGTCGGCGACTCGTTGCATCTGGCCTCGATTTCTGGCGGCACCGATCTCTGCGCGTGTTTCGTTGCGGGCGACCCGACCGGCGCCGTGTATGCCGGCGAGATTCAACGCCCGTGTTTGGGCATGGACACCGATGTCGTCGATGCGAATGCTTGTTCGCTGAAGGAGAGTGTCGATACGGCGGGGGAGTTGGTTTGTCGCAAACCGTTTCCGTCGGTGCCGTTGGGTTTTTGGGGCGATGGAACGGCCGGTTTACCGAGCCCCGACACACCAGGGCCGAAGTTTCGAGCGGCATACTTCGAAAAGTTCGCGGGAATGTGGAGCCACGGTGATTTCGCCTCGTGGTCGGCGAACGGCGGTGTGACGATTCACGGACGAAGCGATACGACGCTCAATCCGGGCGGCGTACGAATCGGCACGGCCGAGATTTATCGGGTGGTTGAGCAACACCCGGATGTTCTGGAGAGCATTGTCTTCGGGCAAGATTTCGAGAATGATGTGCGAATTGTGCTTGCTTTGAAACTCAGAGAACACGTCGCGTTGACCGAAACTTTGATCGGTGACCTGAAAAATTGGATTCGCCAAGCCTGTACGCCCCGCCATGTGCCGGCAGTCGTAATTGGCGTCGCCGACTTGCCGCGCACGCGCAGCAACAAGCTCGTCGAATTGGCAGTGGCCGACGCAGTCAACGGGCGTGAGGTGCGCAACATCGAAGCGATTGCCAATCCTGAGGCGATCAGCGCGATCGTCGCGGCGCTGGAAAACTAGATGTCTACGTATTCGGCGTCAGATTGCGAAGAGGCAGATAGTCATCCAGGTCAAGCGGGTCGAAGCCCGAAATGAACAGGGTCGAAGTAGCGCGGCTTAGCGACTTGTCACGCGATGCATGACCGAGAGCATCGCGCAGCGTCGCGAGTTCGGCATCGGTCACAGATTTGTGCGTGATAATCGGTAGGCAAGGTACGAGGGGCCCGTTGCAGATCACAAACAGCGACGAAATGATTTCGGGATACAGACGCTTGAAGTGCGCGAACGTGACACTGTCGATCGAAGCGACGTCGGCTTCACCTCGACCAAGCATCCGAATGCTTTCTTCGTGACTGCCTGTGACGTGAAACGGACCACGCCAGGTCTCCTGCGGGCCAAAAATTGCGGCGATGAGGCTGATCCAGCCGGAGAGACTGTCGGTTTCGTTGATTGCGCCGATCGCGCCCTGAAAGTCGAAGGGTGTGCCGTCGACGCGGCCGACGACCACACTGCGATAAAAATGACTGGCCGATTCGGGGGTCGTGTGTCGAAAGGTGCCGACCACGCGAACTTTGTCGGCGAGATACGTGACCAGGGGCCAGCCACAGGTTTGGCTGACGAATTTTTCGGAACTATGCCAGATCGTCGTCGGGTCGTCGGGCCACGATGGTTCTCGCGCAACCCAATCGCATCTTGCGGCTACGGCACTCCATAACTCGTGATACGCCCAACGCACGTCTTCGAACGGATAAAACGCCAGTTCGACAACCGCGGCAGCCTCGTTATGCATATAGTCATCGCAAGGCTATAGAAAAAATGATTGTCTCTCGTGACAAGACTTGGCTGTCGTAATCTTTGACCAATGCCTATAGCAACATTACAGAAGACCACGTATTCAAAGGGGTTCGAACATTTCGCCGGACTATTTCTTGTCTTTTTGTTTCTGCGGCTTTGTGCCCTCGAGACTCTCGACGCGATTGCAGTCACGGTGACCTTTGGTCTTCAGGTTTCTCTTGGCGCGTCGATTTGGCGGATGATTTCTCAACGTCGGAACCCGACCCTTTCTGAGCGGTTGGGAATGGGTGGCGCGATCGGTTTTTCGCTCTCGCTGTTCTCGAGCCAAGCATTTCGGGACTTGATTCCAAAAACAATTTCCTGGATCGTGTTTCCATTGACGATTGCGATTGGGCTCAGGATATTTGGTCGAGACAAAGATCTGCCGACAAGTCAGGAGCCGAAAGTTCTCGTGTCGAGTCTTGGCAAACAATTGATTGTGCTTGTGACAGGCACACTCATCGCGCTGAGCAATTCCTGGTACTGGCTGATTCCCTCGAGTTTGTTGCTTCTTGTTTTGGTCGCTTGGTTCGCCGGCCGAGAGTTGACAGAAAAACTTACGAGAGTTCGTCGCCTTTGGAATTTGGCACTTGTGC
>VFZD01000035.1 GCA_016871295.1 Actinomycetota bacterium
GGGGTCACACCCGTTCCCATTTCGAACACGGCAGTTAAGCCCGTCAGCGCCGATGGTACTTGGAGGTAGACCTCCTGGGAGAGTAGGTCGTCGCCAGATTAATTTTCAATATTCAAGGGCCCTCGCTCAATTGCGAGGGCCCTTGTCATTTGTATCGAGTCATCGACAAACGATCAGTGCAAAAGCCATTAGTTTGGCTTCGTAAAGCCATTGGTCGTAGCGATTCGATTTGCCGAAATGACCCGCGACCATCTCGCACTCAAAAATCAGCGGCTCACGGGTGGCACCAATCGACCGCAATTTGGCGACCCATTTTGCGGGTTCGTGGTAGCGCACCCGGGGATCGTTCAGGCCCCCGGTGACAAACATCGGCGGGTATCGATCGGCTTTTGCGTTGTCATAAGGAGAATAAGCAAGCATGTAACTTGCGGCCGGTTCGCTGCGCGGGTCGCCCCATTCCTCCCATTCGTTGATTGTCAGCGGCAGCGTCGGGTCGCTCATTGAATTCACGACGTCAACGAACGGAACCTCGGCCAGGGCGGCCCCATATAGATGCGGTTCGAATGTCACGCAAGCCCCGACCATTAGTCCGCCCGCCGACATCCCGCGCAGGGCAAGTTTGCCCGCTGCAACATGACGTCGATATAGATGTTTGGCGCAGGTGTTGACATCGATGAAGGTATTTCGCTTATTCAACAATTTGCCGTGCAGATACCAGTCGCGACCGCATTCGCCACCCCCACGCGGGTGTGCCAGCGCCCAAACCCAGCCACGATCGAGCAGCGAGAGTCGGGCCACAGAAAACCACGGTGGGACAGCGCTTTCATAGGCGCCATACGCGTAGAGCAGGCCCGGCGCGGTGCCGTTGACCGGCGTGGTTCTGTGACGCACGATATCCAGCGGAATTTTTGTGCCGTCCGGCGCGGTTGCCCACTCGCGTGTCGCCAGATAGTTCGACAAATCAGTATTCGGAACCGCCTGTGTCTTCAACACGGTGCGCTGATTCGTGACAACATCGTGATCGAACACCGTGCTTGGCGAAACGAGTGACTCGTGTGTGTAGCGCACGATCTGCGTGTCCCACTCCGGGCATTGGTCGAGTGACAACGCGTGCGGCTGGTCACCGGTGTGCAACTCGGTGATCGAACCGTCCCGAGCAAATACTCGAATTCGCTGCTGCGCCTCGCGCCATTCCTGGACAATCAGATGATTTCGAAACGGCTCGATACCGTAAATTCGGCGCCCAACTGCGTGCGCGACGATTTCGGTCCACGAACCGGGATCTTCCAGCGGCGCCGACATCACCCGAAAATCAACCGCGTTCAAATTCGTGAGAATGACGAATCGATCGCCCCAATGATCGATGCTGTATTCAACCTCCTCTTGACGGGGTCGAACCATCACCGGTGCCCGCAGCGGATCGCGCGCAGACAACAAACAGCATTCTGAAGCAAGGCGACTTTCGCTGCTGATGACGATCCATTCGCCGGAACGTGTCGTCGCAATATTGAGGTTGAAGCGCCCGTCGTTTTCCTCCACCACGACCACATCACTTTTTTGGAGGTCGCCGATTGTGTGTCGCCAGACCTTGTTCGGACGCATCGCGTCGTCGTGAGTGACGTAGAACAAATATCTTGCGTCGTGCGACCAGGCCAGTTTGGCATTGCTCGTGTCTGCAATCTTGTCGGCCAGGTCGGTTGTCGTGGCGAGGTCGCGAATTCGAATCGTGAATCGTTCGCTGCCGTCGGTTTCATGCGACCAGGCCAAGAAACGATGGTCGTTGGAAAGTTCGAAGGCACCGAGGCTGAAATTCTCGATCGATTTGGCTTCGACATTCTCGTCGAGCACGACGAACTCGGAGGCCGATTCTTTTGTCGCGCCACGTCGGTGCACCTGGTAGCCGCTACCGGCAACGGTTTGACGCAGATACCACCACGGGCCGTGTCGCATCGCAACCGTCGTGTCGTCTTCGACGATTCGTGACTTGATCTCGCCGAATATCTGGTCGATGAGAGTTGCGTGTGGAGCAAACCAGCTCGCGGCAAATTCGTTTTCGGCAACCAGATACGGAATGGTCTCGGGGTGGTCTCTGTCGCTCAGCCACGCCCATGGGTCCTGTACTTGTCCGGTTACACGGTGATGAGTGGATGGGTACTGTGCCGCAATCGGGGCCGGGGCACGATCTTTCGCCGACGAGGTCATTGATGCAGGGTAGACGAACTGAAGATGCAATTTGGCGCGCACATCTCGCTTAATGTAAACATTAGATTTCGGTTAAGCCAGATCGGGGAGGACAGATGAGCAGGCGTGCCTTGGGGTTTATCGCAACTGGAGCGCTGGGTTTCGGGTTGCTCGCAGCGGGCTTGGCGACGAATGCGTCGGCACAGGACAAGTTGGTGTTTTCTGTCGGAGTCACACAGGACATCGACTCGCTCAACGTGACCGTTGGATACCTGGTGATCGATTTCGAAATTTGGAATTTGACCCTGCCATCCCTGACAGATCGATCCGCGGAAGATTTTTCAACCCTGCCGAGCATGGCCGAATCGTGGACTGCAAGTGATGATGGCTTGACCTGGAGATACAAGCTCCGCGAAGGTTTGAAGTGGAGTGACGGCGAACCAATGACCGCCGACGACGTGGTCTACACGATCACTCGTGCCGTTGCGGACGGATGGATCAATCACCGATCCGACTTGGCCAACATCACCGCCACCGCGATCGATAGCAGGACCGTCCAGGTTGTTTCCGCCGTTCCAGACCCGAAATTGCCGTATTTGGGTTCCTATATCCTGCCGAAGCATGTTTACGAAAAAATTTCGACGGAAGAGATGCCAAATTATCTTGCCGATGACAATGTTTCGGGTGGACCATTCCAAATCGTTGAACGCAAGGAAGGTGAGTTCGTTCGGCTCGCTCGAAATCCGAACTGGCACGGCAAAAAGCCGACGATTGACGAGGTTGTCTTTCGCATGTATGAAACTGCAGAGGCGCAGTTCAACGCTTTGAAGGCGGGAGATCTGGATGCAATTGATGACGTGCCCGTAAAACTCTTTGCGAGCGTCGCGGCCGGTGAAGTAGAAAACATTATCGGTCTCGCTGGAAATCAGGGTTCGTTCAGTGAGCTCGCAATAAACTCGGGCTGCGCAAAGGGAATCGGCGACGGCCACGTCGCACTCAAAGATCGCAAAGTTCGTCAGGCGATCAATTGGGCGATTGACCGTCAACTGCTCGTCGACAAGATTCTCAGCGGTTTTGGTGTACCGGCGGTGAGCCTCATCCCTTCCGCGAACCCGGCCTTTGACATGAAAATCAGCGCCGACGAGGCCTATTCGTACGATCCGGCAAAGGCCAACGCATTGTTGGATGAAGCAGGATGGAAGGACTCCAACAACGACGGCGTGCGCGACAAGGACGGCGTCGAATTGAAGCTGCGATATTACGACAGATCGACGGCAGGGGCAACGGCAACCACGCCGTTCCTTACGGGATGGCTGAAAGATGTCGGAATCGCAACCGATGTCAAGACCTTCGACGAAGACAGCCTGATCGCCGAGCAAAGTAAGAGTGAGTTTGACCTATACACCTGGGGCTGGACTCCCTATGTCGATCCGGACAACATGTTGTCGTACTTCACAACCTCGCAGGTGCCGACTGACCCAGATGTCGGCGGTTACAACGACGCCAACTGGTGCAATGACGAGTTTGACGCGCTTTATCTCAAGCAGAATTCTGAACTAGACCCAACAAAGCGTGCCGAGCTGATTCAGCAAATGCACGAGATCTTTTTTGACGAGGCACCCTATGCGGTGCTCTACAAGTACGACAACTTGCAGGCGTTTCGTTCGGATCGCTGGCAAAACTTTACCCGCCAACCGTCTGATGTCGGCCCGGTTTTGTTCAGCCAGTCCTCGCCCGTTTATCGTGATCTCGAGCCAGTAGGCACTCGGGGCGGCAGCAGTGGCACCAACACAATGATCATCGTGATCGTCGCGCTTGTTGTCGCTGGCGGCGTACTTGTTGCTTTGGCGAATCGACGCAAAGAAGACCCTGACGATCGCCAGTAGCAATTTTCGGTGAGCCGGCGCTATCTGCTGAAGAAGGTCATTGGCGCATTACTGACGCTGTCTGGGGTCGTTGTTTTCAATTTCTTTTTGTTTCGGATCATCGACCGTGATCCGCTCGCCAAATATCGAGGTAGAAGCAAACTGACTTTGGAACAACGTGAGACGATGATCCGTCGAATGGGGTTGGAAGGCTCCAAATGGGACCAATTCGTCGTCTACGTCAAGTCGGTGTTCCGGCTTGATTTCGGCCGGTCATTTGATTCAACCCAGCCTGTGTTGGGCGAAATCACAGCGCGTCTACCCGCCACATTGTTCTTGGTCGGCGTGTCGACTTTGTTGACAATTTGCATCGGATTGTATATCGGCACGAAGGCTGGTTGGCGCAGGGGCAGTCGGTTTGACCGAACTTCAACTTCGGCAGCGATGGTTCTGTACTCCACGCCGGAATTTTTTTTCGGGATGTTGCTGCTGGCGTTCGTCGCCGGTCGCACGGGCTGGTTTCCGACGGGGGGGCTACGCAGTGTCGGTGCAAACTACGGCTTTGTCGGAAACCTGCTGGACCGAATCCACCACCTGGTGCTACCGGTGCTGACGCTTACGCTCGGGTATCTGGGTTCATACGCCTTGATCATGCGAACATCGATGATCGAGACTCTCGGCGAGGACTATCTCGTCACGGCGCGGGCCAAGGGGCTTCGAGACAGTGAAGTGATGTCGCGTCACGCAGTGCCCAACGCGTTGCTGCCGTCAGTTTCATTGATCGCGATCAGTTGCGGGTTCGTCATCGGTGGGGCGATCACCACAGAGACGGTGTTCTCGTACCCCGGTCTCGGACTCGCAACTGCAAATGCGATTCGTAACAACGATCTGCCGATGCTCCAGGCGTTGTTTCTGTTTGCGAGCGCCGCCGTGATCTTGTTCAATTTGGTTGCCGATTTTGTCTACGCATTGCTTGATCCGCGAGTTCGGCGCGCAGAATGAGAGAGTCGGGAAGTACGACGGTTCGCGCGATGACCTGGGCGCGTCGACGGCGGGCCTTTTCTCGGGTGTGGCGAGAATTGCGCCACGATCGGCCCGGATTCATCGGACTGTTGCTATTGAGTGGCTTCGGGCTGTTCGCTCTATCTGCGCCGTTGATCGCGGATCGTTCCTCGTTGCTTGCCGCGTCAGGGCGCAACAATCCCGACCTGGCCGCGCCAAGTTCAAAATTTTTGTTGGGCACCGACGAGATCGGCAGAGATGTATTGGCGCAATTGGTCTGGGGCTCTCGCGTGTCGCTCTTCATTGGTCTGTTGGCCACGGTGGTGGCGGTGGTGATCGGTTCGCTTGTCGGGTTGGCCGCCGGCTACGCAAAGGGCAAGATTTCGGCTGTCTTGTTGGCGATCGACGACTTTTTCCTGGTCGTGCCGTTTCTTCCGTTGGCGATCGTCTTGGCCGTAATTCTCGGTCGGTCACCAACAACGCTTGCGATCGTGATCGGCTTCACGTCATGGGCGGGCAGTGCTCGGTTGATTCGCGCGCAAGTGCTCACACTCAGCGAGCGCGCCTATGTCGAACGCGCTCGTGCGCTCGGTGCTGGTTCTTGGCACGTCATCGTGCGACATGTGCTGCCCGGAGTCGCGCCGTTGATCATCGCCAACGCAACCCTGATCGTACCCACGGCGATCCTGACCGAGTCGACGCTCTCGTTCTTGGGTTTTGGTGATCGGCTGTCTCCTAGTTGGGGCAAACTATTGGACGGAGCACAATCCAGCGGATCGATCACAATCAACGCATGGTGGTACTTTCTCCCGCCGGGTCTTTGCATCATCGGCATCGTGCTCGCTTTCACACTGCTGGGTCGGGCGCTCGAGCGAATCTTTGACCCACGATTGAAGGGTCGCTGATGACCACGCCAGTTCTGCAGGTGAGCGACTTGCATGTCACCTACCACGCACATTCGGGGGCGGTGCCCGCGGTGCGAGGTGTGGATATCGAGATTTCGCGGGGCGAAACGCTGGGTTTGGCAGGGGAGTCTGGTTGTGGAAAATCAACCTTGGCAATGGCATTGTTGCGCCTTGTCCCACCAACGACTCAGATCACCGGTTCAATTCTGTTGGCGGGCAAGGACATTCTGACGATGAAGCCAGGAGAACTGCGCGCGGTTCGGTGGGTCCAGGCGTCAGTCGTCTTTCAGGGAGCACAGCATGTGCTGAACCCCGTGCGATCCATCGGCCGACAAATCGATGAGGCCACTGAGACCCACGGCAGGACCCGGGCGGGAGGCGTTGCCGAGTTGCTGGAACTCGTTGGCCTGGGGGCGCGACGCGCAAACGATTATCCGCACGAGTTGTCCGGAGGGCAAAAACAACGCGCGTTGATCGCGATGGCGCTGGCGTGCGATCCGATGCTGATCATCGCCGATGAACCAACCACGGCATTGGATGTGATGATTCAAGCACAAATTTTGCAGCTGCTCGACGAGATCAAACGCGAGCGCGGACTTTCGATGTTGTTCATCACGCATGATTTGTCGGTGTTGTCACAAATCGCTGATCGTGTTGCGATCATGTATGCAGGACGGGTGATCGAGGTGGGTGCGGGCAAAGATTTGCTCCGTGATTCCAAACATCCATATTCGAAGGCGTTGGCCGCATCGTTCCCGATCATCGGCGAAAACACCTCGCGCCGTCATCCGCAGGGTCTTGCCGGTGATCCTCCGAGCCCGATCGACCTACCGAGTGGATGTCCGTTCCACCCCCGGTGCGCGGTCGCGGTTGATCAGTGTCGAAGCATCGACATCGAGTTGAGGTCGGTCGGCAACGCGACGAATCGCCGTGTGGCGTGCGTGCATTTCGGTGTTCGTGATGGCTAGGGATCCGCTGTTGGTCTGCGACGACGTGCACGTCGCCTACCCACCTCGGCGGCGTGGTGGAAAACCGGCGCGCGCAGTTGACGGGATCGACTTGGAAATCTCCAAGGGTGAAATCGTTGCTCTCGTTGGAGAGTCCGGATGTGGAAAGACCACCTTCGCCCGCGCAATTCTCGGTTTGCAGGAGGTGTCGGCGGGTTCGATCGTGTTTGATGGGAAGTCTTTTCCGGCCACGGCCGACGACAGAAAGTCTTTTCACCGGCGGGCCCAAATCGTGTTTCAAGATCCCACCGCAAGCCTGAACCCGCGGCACTCGGTATATGAAATTGTTGCCGAGGGCCTGCGAATTCACGGGCTCAGCGACAACGAGCACGAAGTCGTTACCCGCGCCCTCGAGCGTTGCGGTTTGCATCCCGCCGACCGTTATCTGTCGAAATATCCCCACGAACTTTCGGGCGGTCAACGTCAGCGGGTGGTAATCGCGGGGGCGATGGTGTTGGAGCCCAAACTTTTGGTCGCCGACGAGCCCGTTTCGAGTTTGGACGCGTCAGTGCGCGGGGAGATACTCGGTCTTTTGCAGACGCTTGCGCGTGAGCAAGAAATGGCCGTGCTCGTCGTGACGCATGATCTCGGGCTTGCCTGGAACATCGCCGATCGCATCGCGGTGATGTATCTGGGTCGAATCGTCGAGATCGGGGCGACCGAAGAACTGCTCGCTCGGCCGAAGCATCCGTATACGCAGGCTCTTCTGTCTGTCGTGCTCGAACATCTGGGCATGGTCCAGCAAATTTTGGTTGGAGAGATGCCGGACCCGACGGCGATTCCGAGCGGTTGCAGATTTCATCAGCGATGCCCGCTGCTGCAGTCCGGGGAGGCCAAAAAACTGGGTATCGACTCGCGCTGCACCGCCGAAGACCCCGTGTTGCGCTCCGACAACGACGGGAGTTCGGTTGCTTGCCACGCAACCGAAAGCCCGACTCGCGTGGCGTGCTGACGCAACTACAACAGACGACGCTGAATGCGTTTGTCGTATCGCTTGCGCGCGAATTCGACGCCGTCGAGGTCAGCATCGACATCGATAGCGACGTTAAACGCCTCGGCATCGCTTTGAATCCGCATTCGCGCCTCGACGACGCAGTCTGCCTCAGGCCATACGAGTTGATACCGCGTTTTTGCGTAGACCCAAGACTGGCCCGGATCAGTCAATGAGACACCCACCTCACCCTGGTACAACTCGTCGGCTGTGCCGTGATCGCGAACATCACTGTGTCCGCCATATTGGGTTCGAGCAACCGTCGTGTGACCGAGGACGTCGCGCTCGATAATCCATTTTGTCGCAACAGATTTGTCTGTCGGCGATTCCTTGACCTTGGTGGCCTCAACAATCGGCGCGAATTCGGGTGTTCCTGACCCCGGGCCCGATACATGTGGCAACGACAATTCGAGAGTCGAACGATCAATTCGCAGGGAAAACGGTCGTGGGGACGCCCAGGAATTTGGCCAGTCCGCGCCGGCAATCGAAAGTCTGATCTGGTGTCCCGATTTGAACACCCAGGAAGTTGCCTCGCACTCGATGTTCACATCTTCAAATGCATCAACAACCAGCGGTTGTGGGTTGGTGGATGACCGGCGATGGGTCAAGTTGAGAAATCCGCGTGTAACCAGCGCCGATGTGCCGTCGGGGAACACGTCGCAAATCTTGCAACTAACGAACGCCACGGGCTGATCGCTGGCGAGACTCATCGCCACCGATGCGTGGCCAAGAACCTCAAAATCGTCTGCGCCGACGGGCCATTGGTAGGTGAGCGACCACGCATCGTCCTCGCGTTGATCGGTCGGCTGGCCCCATGGCAATCCGCCCGCGCATGAGTTCCAGGCGGCTGTCCCGACGTCGGGCTTGGCCTCGAGCGTGTCGATTGAAGTCGACGCGTCTGTGACGAGTGGTCGCAGGGTTGTCGTGACGGCTCTCGCCGGTGGCCAAGACTCCTCGAATCTCCACTCGCCGTTCAGCATCAACAAATCCGCATCTGGTTTTGTCGAGTGCCGAACAAACACTCTGATCGGCGGTTCCGTGGTTGTCGACCTGGAGCCAGTTTGAAGCCAGCGGTTGAACCAGGCAATCATTTCCGGAACGAGATCGATATTCGGGCCAGGGTGTGAGTGGGCAGGAGCACTGTGGCTCCACGGACCGATCAGCAGGGACTTTTCGCACTGCAACGCCTCGAAGGTACGAAACGTGTTGTTGCGGTAGCCGTCCGCCCAGCCGGCAACAATCATCGTCGGGCACTGAATTCGTTCGTAGCCAGGCCTGAGCGAGCCGTGTCGCCAATAAGGCCCGTCGTGTTGATGCTCGAGCCAGTTGAGCACCCACGGTTGGTTGTCGTCGCATCGCCGCCGCCACTCGGACTTCCAGTCGGGGCCAAACACCGCGGGAACAGGTGGAAGCAAGTTGCACGCGGTCATGTAGTGGCAGTAGTCGACGAGATCGATCGCCCGCAGTGCTCCGCCGATGTAGTGCACGTCGTCGGTGTAGCGATCATCTGTCCCATAAATGGCACAAATAGCGCGCAGAGCCGCCGGTCGCGTACACGCAACTTGCAGCGAGTTGAATCCCGAGTAGCTGTAGCCGAACATCGCGACGCGTCCATTCGACCAGGTCTGTGTCGCCAGCCAATCGATGACATCTGCGAGATCTTCGAGTTCGCTGGGGGGGTATTCATCGGTCGCCAGACCGGCCGAAGAACCCGTTCCGCGCAGGTCGAGTCGACAAACCACGAACCCTCCCTCGTCGGCGAGGCGAACGTAGTCATCCGCGTGCGAAGATGCAGTCAGGTCGTCCTTGCGATAGGGCAGAGCCTCTAGAACGGCGGGGAATGGACCCGAACCTTTCGATGGCATGTAGATATCCGCAGCCAATTGTGTGCCATCTCGCACGGTGATCGACAGCCGGGAGAGTTGCACGTCGCAAATCTACACTGATAACCGTGCTCGAGAAGTCACTAGACCGTGCGGCGTATGTTGACGAAGGGAATTGGTCTGCAGAAAAGCACAAGGTGTTTGCATCGAATTGGTTTTGTATCGGAAGGCACGATCAGATCGGTTCTGGGCCCGGAAGTTACAAATTGGTCGACTTGCAGGGCGAGAAGGTGTTGGTCGTTCGCGCGTCCGACAATTCGCTTCGCGCGTTTGTCAACATGTGTCGTCATCGAGGCACCGAATTGGTCGACTCGACGGATCTCGAGGCTGTAAGCGGCTGCTTTGGCGCGACAATTCGTTGTCCGTATCACAACTGGACATACAACATCGACGGCACGTTGCGCGGCGCACCGTTTTTGGTCGACCTCGACTATGCCTCGAATAGTTTGTTGCAGCTCGGTCTCGAAACATGGAGCGGGTTCGTGTTCATTCGTCAGCACCCGGGCAAAGACTCGCTTCTCGATTCGATCGGCGAGATCGCGAATCGTGTCAGCAATTATCCGCTGTCTGAACTAGTGGCTGGGCGAACCATCACGTACGAGGTCGCCGCCAACTGGAAAGTGATCGAGGAGAACTACAACGAGTGCTACCACTGTGGCCCCGTGCACCCAGAATTGTGCGATCTGGTGCCGTCGTTTCGCACGGGAGGTGCCGAGAATTTGGATTGGGATCGCGGCATCGCGCATCGGGCCGGCGCGTATACGTTCACCAAAACCGGCACCACGACGCGCAAGCCGTTTTCCGGTCTGTCGGCGGATGAATTGGTGAATCACAAGGGCGAATTGGTTTATCCGAATTTGTTCCTGTCGCTTTCGTGCGATCATGTCGCTTCATTCGTGCTGTGGCCGCGGGGACCGAATCACACGACCATTGTTTGTGATTTCTTGTTCCATCCGAGCGAAACGGCCAAACCCGACTTTGACCCGAATGACGCCGCAGAATTTTGGGACGTTGTGAATCGGCAGGATTGGGTGATTTGTGAGCGTGTGCAACGCGGCATGATGTCGAAGTTCTTTACCCAAGGCGCGTTTGCGCCGATGGAGACGCCGAGTCTGGATATCCGCGAATGGTGGCGAAGACAGATGGGAAAATGAGCAATATTCGCGGCGTCGATCATGTCGTTGTCGGAATCGGTGGAATCGGTGCGGGAGCCGCGTATTGGCTGGCCAAACTCGCGCAAGATGCCGGTCGAGAAACAACCATTGTCGGCTTGGAGCAGTTTGCACTTGGGCACGACAAAGGCGCCAGTCACGATCACTCGCGGATCATTCGCTACTCGTATCACACTCCCGAGTATGTGAAGTTGGCGAGCGAGGCCTACGAAACCTGGGACGTGGTCGCGGCCGAGGCCGGTGAACAACTCGTGGTGCGCACGGGCGGGCTCGATCTGTTTCCCGTGAATTCCGTGATTTCAATCCACGACTATACGTCGAGCCTCAGCGCCAACGGCGTCGCTTTTGAAGTGCTCGATGCAGCAGAGACCATGTCCCGATTTCCCCAGTTCGTTCTAGAAGACGGGGTGCGGTCGTTGTTTCAACAGGACACGGGCATCGCCCCGGCGATCAAGGGCACCGCCGCGCATCAGCGCTTGGCACGGGCGCGCGGCGTCGAACTGCGGGAGGGCGCGATGGTGAAAAGAATCGAGAGCGATGGGGCCGGCGACCTGGACGTCGTAACTGAGGACTGCGTCTATCGCACGAGTTCGGTGATCTTGTGCACGGATGGCTGGACGAACGAATTGCTTGAGCCGCTCGGTGCGCGGATTCCTCTTGAAGTCACGCGGGAGCAAGTCGTGTACTACCCGAGTGCGCAGAATACGCTGGCAAAGTTTGCAATCGGCTCGTTTCCAGTCTGGATCTGGATGGATGATCCGTCCTATTACGGGTTTCCAATTTATGGCGACATCGGTGCGGTCAAAGCGGCCGAAGATGTCGGCGGACAACCGACGACCCCACGCACGCGTAGTTTCGACACCGACGAGGGCGCGCTGGACCGTTTGACAAGCTTTATCTCGAAGACGATTCCTGACATGCTCGGTGACAACAAGCCACGCGTCAAGACATGCCTCTACGCGCTGACCCGGGATCGCGACTTTGTGCTGGATACCGTTCCGGGTCATCCAGGTGTTCAAGTCGGTCTCGGCTCGGCCCATGGCTTCAAATTTGCTTCTTGGTTCGGGCGGGCCCTTGCCGAGCGCGCCTTGTTTGGTTCGACCCGCAGCAACATCGAACCATTCCGCTTCGATCGGCCTGCTGTGACCGATTCAAGATTTGTCGCAAACTACATGAAGTGAGCGCTCGATCTAGGCAGTGTTCGTCAATCAACCAGAGATTCGGCTATCGCCACAAAACCCCGCAATTCTTCGGCAGCGACCATCTGCATGAACGGTTCTGGATGGGAGGAAAATCTCGCGATTACTGTGCGGCTCGGCCGATCTATCCAGACACTTTGACCAAATATTCCCAAGCCACTGAACTGTTCGGCGCGCTTGATGATCCAAAAAGCATTGTGGTAGGCGAACCATTCCGATCCTGAACCGATCTCGGATTGCTTTCCTTCCCAAGATCTTGCGTACAGGCGACGAGATTCGTCGTCGGCCTCGTAGGTGTCGATGACCCAACTTTGTGGAATGACGCTCTTGCCATTGACGAATCCGTCATTGAGATAGGCCAGCCCAAATCTCGCCAGGTCGCGCGTCGTGCAAGACATTGCACCATCGGCAACGGCGAATCCAACCGGGTCGACAAAGATATCCGCCGGGTGCTCCATGCCCAACGGCGACCAGACATCGCGAGACAGGACGTCGTTGAATGGGAGGTCATTGACGATCTCAAGAATGCGCGCCACGACATTGGTTAGCGGCGACCGGTAGTCAAAGACCTCGCCGTGACTTCGCGCAAGGGGATAGGTCCGGAAGTGTTTCAGGGCGCCGATCGCAACCCGACCATCCAGCGGTCGATACCCCGATTGACGCTCATATTCGATGAGTGGAAAATCCGAGTCGGGAAATTTGTAGAGCTCGTAATCCTCGACAAACTCCGTCCCCGCAGACATGTCGATCAAGTGCCGAATCGAGCCGCCCTCGAGGCTCGTGCCGCCGAACTCTGGGGCGATCGTGGTGACGAGATCATTGATCGACAACAGATCGCGTCCGATTGCGACACCTAGTGCCGCCGCGGTCATCGACTTTGTGATGCTCATCAACAGGTGCCGACTTTCGTGGTGCATGCCGTTGAAGTATTTCTCGTAGACAACCGCGCCGTCATGAACCACGCAGATCGCGTCGCAGAAGGTCCGCTCGAGGTGAGTACTTAGATCTGTCTTTGAACCATCGGCAGCGACAAATGAAACATCGTCAAGATCGATCTCGGCACGGGGCAGAGCGTCTAGGTGACCAGATGTGTTCGAAATCGGAACCGTGTTCAGAACTTCTGCTACGTGCTGAAAACTCCAACGGTTGTACGGTGAGTCCATCCAGTTTCGAAGGTTGACCGAACTATTTATTCGGCGAGAATATCACAACAAAAAACGGCGAGGTTGTCGGATCGACGCGCAATCGCGGTGGGGTTGTTTGCCCTTCTGACATCAATTCGACATCGGCAGATCACTAGCGTGAAATGCATGATCGATGGGCGACCGTATTTCGACGTGATCGTCGTGGGTGCGGGCATCTCGGGTATCGGCGCCGCTTATCACCTGCAAAAACTGTCGCCAGACCGCTCATTTCAGGTTCTCGAGGGTCGTTCGAGTTTCGGCGGCACCTGGGATTTGTTCAGGTATCCGGGCGTGCGTTCAGACAGCGACATGCACACCCTCGGGTATCGATTCAAGCCATGGAAGGCCGACAAATCGATCGCCGACGGCCCGGCGATTCTTGACTACCTCGCCGAGACGATCGAAGAGAACGGCATCGCGTCGAAGATCCGTTACAACCAGCAGGTGACCAAGGCGGAGTGGTCGACCGCGAACAACCGATGGACCCTCACCGTGCTCGACAAATCCAGCGCGTCAATGTCCCAATTCGAATGCAACTACTTGTTCATGTGCTCGGGTTATTACAGCTACAAGCAGGGATACACCCCCGAATTTTCGGGCATCGAAAACTTCTCGGGGCAGATCCTCCACCCGCAATTTTGGCCACAAGATCTCGACTATCGGGGCAAGCGGGTGGTTGTGATCGGGTCGGGTGCGACGGCGATAACGCTCGTGCCGGCGATGGCCCAAGACTGTGAGCACATCACGATGCTGCAGCGGTCGCCGACATATGTCGTCTCGCGTCCGTCGGTCGACCCGTTCGGCAAGCGAATGCGAAAACTGTTTCCCGAAAAACTCGCATACAAGATCACCCGCCACAAGAACACGACGATGCAGCAGATCGTCTACAAACGAACGCGAGTCAAGCCGCTCGAGATCAAAGAGTTGCTGCTCAGCGGTGTTCGCGCCGAGTTGGGACCGAATTACGACGTTGAAAAGCACTTCACGCCGTCGTACAACCCGTGGGATCAGCGCCTATGTCTGGTGCCCGACAGCGATTTGTTCAAGGCGATTCGCTCGCAGAAAGCCGAGGTTGTCACCGACACGATCAAGGGTTTCTCGAAATCAGGCATCGAACTCGACTCGGGCCAGCATTTGGATGCCGACATGATTGTGATCGCGACGGGTTTGAATCTGGTCACGCCGGGCGAGATGGAGTTCGTTGTCGATTCTCAACCCGTCGACTTCGCCAAAACCTGGACATACAAAGGCTTTGCGTTTTCTGGTATCCCGAACCTGGCGTCGTCTTGGGGTTATATCAATGCATCTTGGACCCTGCGTGCCGACCTGACCTGTGATTACGTTTGTCGACTGTTGAACCACATGCGCCGGACGAACACCAAATCTTGTACGCCGACCCTGCGGGCGAGCGACAAAGACATGCCGCAGAAGTCTTGGATCGAAGGTTTCTCGTCGGGTTACATGCGGCGGGCGATGCATAAGATGCCACGACAAGGCGACCGCGAGCCGTGGATCAACCCGCAGAACTACAAGCGCGACAAAAAGATGTTTCGCAAGTCGCCCGTCGACGACGGCGTGATGTTGTTTGCCGGCGTCGACTAGTCGCTGCTAGTTCTGGTCGGGGCAGCGCACCCCGCGATCCGTTCCGGGCGGTAGCGTCAATGTGCCATGCCCCGCGACGAAAAACCCAGATTTGATCGCGGACCGCGCAGCGATCGACCCCGCGGCGATAGACGTCGGCCACGCCGCGACGACGCTCGACCGCATCGCCATGATCGCCATGATCGCCGCGATGATCGGGCGCC
>VFZD01000036.1 GCA_016871295.1 Actinomycetota bacterium
GTGGCGCCGTCAGTTTTGGTTGGTTGTCGAACGATTTCTTCGTCGACGGCCACATCGGCGACCCGACGCGCGCGACCGCAGAACTTGGCGCGAAGATGTTCGCTTCGGCCGTCGACAACTTCGCCGAGGCCCTCGCCGAAGTTTCGACATTCAACTTCGGCAAGTAGACCGAAACATTCTTCGCCAGAAATGACACTCGGGGGGCGCGAACGCCCCCCGAGGTGTCGGTCACTGATTGTTGATCGTTATGGCAACGAGATGCTCGGATCAATGAATTCGTTGGTCACGATGTCAGCGGCAGTGATGCCCTCTTTCATCTTCGCGCCGATCTTTGTGTAGGTCGGCACGGCAACCTCGATGAACTTGGCAATTCGATCAAGATCGAAGCTGCCCAAGGTTCCGTCGGGGCTGTTGGCGATGAGTTTGTTGGCGAGGCCAAGTTCAACTGCCGCAGCAGCCTGACCGGCGTCGTACAACCAACCATTGCTGTACTGGGCTACGAGGTCCAGAATCAGGGCGTTGGCGCGTGACGGATCGGCCACGTAGTCAACCTGCGATTGCTGGATCATGGGCACGAGAAGTTTCAAGCAATCAGTGCTGGCTGCGATCACATCGGGTTTGCCACCCAGCGACTGGGCGTATGCCGTCCAGCCTGCGTCGTGAACCGTCTGATATGCGACCGGCTTCGCCCAGTCGGTGAGCACATTCTCGTAGTAGTAGGGCTCCGAAGTGGCGAAGCCCTGTTGAGCCGCCTTGCCACCGTCGGCCACGAAGTTGGCTGGTGTGCCGTCGTAGTTGCCGTCGACCTGCTTCGGGTCGAGAATGCCGTTCGCCGTGAAGTACTCCATGTATGCAGCACCACCGAAGTAACGAACCTTCGCCCCGGTCGCTTTGAGATCGGCGATCGTTTTGACGTTCGGGTACGTGGCCGGGTCCCACATGATGATCTGCGGGTTGATGTTGAACGGAGCCACAACCGTCATCGTCGGGAACTCGCCCGAGTCTTGAATCGCACCGTCGGTGCTGACGAAGCCCAAGAAAATGCTCGGGTCTTGATACATCAGCGATGTCGGTGAGCTGAAGCCCACGGCTGGTCCGCCTGCGCGAACCTGAATCTTGACGCCTGTGTCGGCGCCCTTTGCTACCAGCGGTCCGGTTACTCGAAGACCTGCGGCGTCGACCTCATAGTCTTCACCGACCAGGTTGTACAAGAACCCGTGTTCCGATTCCGGGTTCCAGTCGGTCTGGAAGGTAACCGTGTCGGGACATACACCGGCGAGCGAAACGGCCTCGGTCGCTTCTTCTGCCGATGCCGTTGTCTCTTCGGTTGTCTCTTCGGTTGCCTCTTCGGTTGCCGTGTCGTCACTGCCACCGCATGCGGCGAGAGCGACCAAGCACACGGCGCCGAACAGTGCTGTTGCTTTTCTCCTCATTGTCTCTCCTGTTTTGTCTGGGGTCAGATAATTGCGGAGCAATTATCTATTGCTTTCAAGTGCATTTCCTGTCATTTCCGTTTATTTTTCGTCAAGAGACCGTCACCGACCTCTTGTGGTCGTATGCCATTTGCCTATCGCCGCTTTTGATAGTAGCCCGAACAAGATGAACACGACCAAACCGAAAACACTGGCCATGATGATCGCGGTGATCAACTCGGCTCCCCAAAGGCGTCCGCGGTAAATATCGATCTGCGCGCCGATACCGACCACGCCGCCTTGTCGAAAATAGAAATCACCGACAACCGCACCGATCACCGACAGGCCAGCCGAGATGCGCAGCCCGACGAAGATGTTCGGCATCGCCGCGGGAAACTGCAGTTTTCTGAGCCGGGTGAGTTTGTTCGCACCATGCAGGGTGAAGAGTTCATGCTGGCTCTTGTCGACCGAGAGCAACCCGAACAACGTGTTGTTCACGATCGGGAAAAATGCGATCAGGACCACGACCAAAATTCGCTGCAATGTGATGCCGTCGATCAATGCTCGAATCAACGGAGTCATCGCCAAAATCGGTGCCGATTGAAGGGCGACCAAATACGGCCAGGTGGCGCGCTCCATCCAGCGTCGGGTCGCCATCGCCGTGGCTAGCGCCGTGCCGACGACAATCGTGATCCCGAGACCGATGACGGCAATTTTTATCGAATCCCAGAGCGAACGAAGAATCGGCCTCAAGCCACGTTGTTCGCCCGCCGACCAAGTGAGAAAGCCCTCTTCAACCACCCGATGGGGGGTGGGTAACAAAAAGCGTTTTTGCGGTGGGAGCAGCCGCATTGAGAGCAAGTACCAAACGCCAATAAACAGCGCGAACACGACTATCGGTCCGGCGAAGTCGCTGACCAGATTACGTTCGCCGTTTTCGCGGGGCGCGTCATCTACCCGCAGACTTGGCGGCACCGACTGGTCGACAGTGTTCGCCACCTTGATGCCGTTGGACGCGTTCAAACCAGTGTCCCCCTGAGCGCCAACGATACTTCACCGCAGATCTCGGCAAATTTCGCCTCATAGCGCAACGAATGAGCCCGGGGGTACGAGAATGGAATGTCGAAGCTGCCGATTATCTGACCGGGGCGGGCCGACATCACCAAGACTCTCGTCGACATATACACCGCCTCGGCGATCGAATGCGTGATAAACAAACCGGCGAAGCCTTCGATTTGAAACAAGCGCAACAATTCGTCGTTGAGGCGTTCGCGCGTGATCTCGTCGAGGGCGCCGAATGGTTCGTCGAACAAAAACACCCTTGGTTTCATCACCAGCGAGCGGGCCAACGACGCGCGCATTTTCATGCCTCCCGACAATTGGCGCGGATACTTGTCTTCGAATCCCGTCAGGCCGACCAAGTTGATCGCATCTTGGGCGAGCTTTACACGCTCGGTTTTTTCGATGCCGTGAAGTTCGGCAATGATTTCGATATTTCTTCGCACGGTTCGCCAGGGGAGAAGCGTCGCATCTTGAAACACGTAACCGATGCTGTTGCGGTCGATCTCGCACTTGCCCTCGGTCTCGGTCTCGAGATTTGAGGCGATTCTCAAAAGGGTCGACTTTCCGCATCCCGAGGGGCCGACGACAGTCACGAACTCGCCCAGATTGATGTCAAAACTGACACCCGCCAGCGCCCTTGTGCCGTCGGGGAACGTCATGCCGACCTTGTCGAACCCCAGAGCCCCGACCACTCTGAGAGATTAGTTGATCAGTTGACGGCAGCCAAACACGAACTGACCACCACGCCGTTACGAATCACCATCGGTCGTTCGGCTGTGACTGCTATCGCCTCGCGCAGGCTTGTCGCCCTGTTCAGCATCAGATTCGCCGGTTGACCGACAGAAATTTTTGTGGTGGCAAGTCCCATCACTTGACGTGCGACCGTCGAAACGGCTTCGAATGCATCTTGGGGCAACAGGTGCGCAGCCAAAATCGCCAAGCCTGCACTTTCGAGCGGATCGCCACGACCAATCGGATTGAACGGATCCTGCAAATTGTCGGCGCCAATCGCCACCCGCACCCCCGATTTTCGAAGAATCGAAACAGCCGTCAAACCGCGAGGTTGCGGAGCCGTGGCTTCGCGTCCCTGAAGAAACAGGTTCGTGTGGGGTAGGACGATTACAGAGATGCCCGCCGCGGCAACCTTCTCGGCGATGCGCGCCTGCGAATCGTGGCTCTGCATCGCCAGGCTCACACAGTGACTCGCCGTGACCGACCGTCGAAACTTGGTCTGCATTACCCGTTCTGCCAAATCCTCCAATGTGACGCGATTTGCGTCGGTGTGTTCGTCGGTGTGCAGATCAAGATCGCAGTCCAATTCGCCGGCAAGTTCGAGAAGCGCGACATTCGCCCCTGTCGGGTCTTCGTCAATGTGTGGACACCCGCCAAGTAGGTCGGCGCCCGCTCCGATTGCGCTTCGACCAAGTTGGCGATTGTGTTTTCCGTTCGAGCCGCTCAACGGCCAGCCCAACAAGGCGCAGATCTGCATGTCGACAAGCTCGCTTGTTCTTCGTTTTACTTCGACCAGGGCCTCGACCGAATCGAGGTTGTTCCATTCAGTGACATCAGCATGGGTGCGAATCGCCGTGACACCGTTCTTGACCATCAGGTGCACCGCTCGTTCGGCCCGCTCGATCGTGTCGGCGATGGTGATCAGCTTGCGGTTCGATTCCATCGCGGTAATCGCACCCATCAGATCGCCAGTCGGGTTGTCGATTCGCTCGGCCAAAAAGGCCTTATCGAGATGAGCATGCGGTTCGGCAAGCGAGGAGGTGAGCAACGACCCCGAAGCGTCGAAAACCGTTTCGTCACCGTTTCGTCGCAGGCTTTCGCCGATTTCGTCTATCAGCGAGCCTTCGATGCGGACGTCGCGCAGCCCGACGACGTCAACGACACGACAGTTTTTCAGCAACATGATCTTCGGACCGAGCCGAATTATCTCGGCTAAACGAGCGGCGTGAGATTCGGAAGTGGGCGACGCTCGACTTTTTCGCCCAGTTTCGGGAAAACTTCCTCGGTCACCAGATGCATCTGCTCGATCATTTCTTCTCGAGTCACCCCGGGATAGTCGAAGAAGAAGCAGATGTTCTTCAGGTCAAGCAGGTCGCGCCAAAAACCGAGCGTGTCGACGGCATCGTCGATCGATCCGACGATCTGAATCTTTTGGTCGTTCGACTCTTCGATGGTCGGGCAGTGGTTGAAGGCGACCTTGCTGCCGTCGGGGTTGCGGTAAGAAGAAAACCTTCCGTAGGGCGACAAAAAGTTGGCAAACTCGTCGTGACCCGGCTTGCCCTTGAGCATCGCCTTCTCGCGCGTCTTGGCCACATGTATGCTCATCACCAGCGTGCGGTCTTCCCCTGGAGCGACCGGGTTTCCGACCTCTTCGCGGATCTGGGCGTAACGATCCCACTTTTGTTTTTGACTGTCGGCATTCTGCAACCAATAGACGGCCTTGTGGCCGACGCGCGGCACATACTCGATTGTTTCGGGCGATGTCACCGGCTGATATACATCGATCGTGCGCAACGGTTTCGGAATGAGCGTCAGATCATCGACATAGCTTCCGCGATCGGGAATCTCGTCTGGAGGAAAAACGAAGTGCTTTCCGCGATATGAAAAACGCTCGTTGTACCAGGCGAGTTTGATTATCTCGACGCTCTCTTCAAAAACTTCGCGGTTGATGCGGTCGTGCTCGGCGCTCATCGCATTGTCGCCCGAGGCTACGACAGTGCCGAGGCTCCATGCCTCGCGGGGCACCGTGCCGCGTCCGACGCCGAACTCCATTCGGCCGCCGGTGACGATGTCGGCGATCGCAAAATCTTCGGCGAGTCGCAACGGGTGCCACTGCGGAACCACGTTGAACATCTGCCCGAGTCGGAGGCCCTTCGTGACGCTGGTCAGATGCTGACCGAATTGAATCAGGTTCGGCAATACTTCGTAACCCTCGTATTGAAAGTGGTGCTCGGTCAGCCACATCGTGTCGATACCCACCTCGTCGGCGACCTTCGCCCAGGCGACGAGGTTCTTGTAACACTCGATCACGCTGTCGTTGCCGTATCTACGGGCGGTCGGTGCGACTTTGCCCGCGTCGTCCATTGGAACCGTGCAGAAGAAGTTTGCGTCTACTCTCATGGTCAAAGAATACCCGAAGCACCTCGCCATGCGTTGCGGGCGAGCAACACTTGCTTTAATGCCTCGGGTCTGTCGGTCATGATGCCATCCACCCCGAGATCGAGCAGGCGAGTCATTTCATTTTCGTCGTCGATCGTCCAGACATGAACCTGAAGACCGGCGTTGTGGGCCGCTTCGATGAACGACCGATTTACAAGTGTCAGCCCGCCTTGACTGGTCGGTACTTGGGCGGCATGGATGTTCTCGAATTCTCCCCTCCGTCTGAACCAACTTCCCAGCCGTAGTTTGGCCACATCGCGTGGACCCATCGAGGTGCATAGTCGCGCTCCAAATCGCCCGCGAAGTTCGTCGAGGCGTTTGTCACTGAAAGACCCGATGCACACGCGATCGAAAATGTCGCCCCTGCTCAAGCGGTCGATGAGCGGCCGCAACGCCTGATCGGACTTGCAGTCGATGTTGATGTGGGCGTTGGGAAAACTGCCAAGCAGATCCTCTAACAACGGAATTGGCTCTAGACCGTTGACCCGTGCGGTTTTGATTTCGTCGTAGTTCAGTTCACCGATCAAACCCTCCCTCCCGCAGGTGCGCGAAAGGTCGTCGTCGTGAAACGCCAGAAGAACTCCGTCTGCGGTCACATGTACGTCGGTCTCTAGATAGATGTAACCGAGATCGACGGCCCTCTGAAAGGCGGGCATCGTATTTTCGGGCGCGTCGCTGGCACCACCGCGATGGGCAAAAGCGATTGGTGTTGAGTGTCTCAGAAATGGATGCACAGGCTGTGTCGACCGATATCCAGCGAAACCTAAATTGCCCGACCCGCGCTTTTCCAATACTCATCCTTGAGCAGGCGCTTATAGAGCTTGCCCGTGGGATGTCGGGGAAGCTCGGGTCGAAAATCTATCGATTGCGGGCATTTCAAATCGGCGAGCGACTTGCGACAGAACTCCTTGAGCTCTTGCTCCAAGCGCTTGGCCTCTTCGGGTGAAGTTGGCATCGCCGCCGGTTGAACGACGGCCTTTACTTCTTCACCAAACTCCTCATTCGGCACACCGAAAACCGCCACATCGACGACCTTGGGGTGGTTGATCAAGATGTTCTCGGCCTCTTGCGGGTAGATATTCACGCCGCCAGAGATGATCATGAACGCCTTTCGGTCGGTGAGGTAAAGGAAGTTGTCCTTGTCCAAATAGCCGACATCACCCAGCGTCGTCCACCCGCGACCGAGTGGGTCGCGAGAGCTCTTCGTTTTTTCCGGATCGTTGTGGTACTCAAAGTCAACCTTGCTCTCGAAAAACACGGTGCCGGGCTCGTTGATCGGAAGTTCGACACCATCGTCGTCGCAAATGTGCACGGTCGCGTTGATCGCCACACCGACGGTGCCCGGATGACTGAGCCACTGCTCAGAATTGCAGTAGACGAAGCCGTTGCCTTCGCTGCCCGCGTAATACTCGTGAATGATCGGTCCCCACCAATCGAGCATCTTCTGCTTGACCTCGATCGGGCAAGGGGCCGCGGCATGGATCGCGCACTTCAAACTCGTCGTGTCGAACTTTTTCCGAATGCCCTCATCGAGCTTGAGCATTCTGACGAACATCGTCGGCACCAACTGCGAATGGGTCACCTTGTGCTGTTCGACAAGTCGGAGATAATCGATCGGGTCGAAATGCTCCATGATGACCGTCGTGCCCCCAAGCCGGTGCGTCGCCATCGTGAATCTGAGCGGTGCGGCGTGATAGAGGGGGGCGGGCGAAAGGTATGTCGCGTTTTGGTCGATACCGAAAAGCATCGTGCACAGCACGCCCAAACCTGAAGGCGTGCCAAGTTCGGTCATCGGCAGGCCGAGTTTGATGCCTTTTGGTCGTCCGGTGGTGCCGCTTGAATAGAGCATGTCGACGCCGTCAAGCCGATTTGCGAGCGGTCTTTTTGACCCGCTTGCGACCGTGTTCTCATAAGAGTCATAACCGTCGATCGTGCCGTCGAGCATCAACCTCAGAGAAACATTCGGCGTCGTCGACAGAACTTGTCGCGCCTGGTCGACCTTGTATTTGCTGGTGATGAACGCCTTGGCCCCGCAGTCGTCGATGATGTAGCTCAACTCGTCGGTTGTAAGGCGCGAAGAGCACGCCGTATAGATGAGGCCCGCGTAGTGGCACCCCCAGAGAATCTCGAAATACCTCGGGTGATTCTCGAGACAAAGGGCGATGTGGTCTCCAGGCTTCAAGCCCGCGTCGCGCAAGACATTGCTCAATCGATTTGCGCCCTCGTCGAGTTCGCCAAAAGATATCGAGTGACCACTGTTGCCCATGATTACCGCGGCGCGATTTGGTGCCGTCTCGGCGATCGCCCCCGGAAACATGATCGAAAACTACTAGATTGCTCCCATCGGGCAAATTTTCGGAGCAAGTATGGCGATCGTCGAAACTGAAAGAATCATCTCAGAAGGCGAAGTCGGCGAGATGGTCGCCGCATTGTTGCGACGCTTCCCGCCTGCGCAGACCAAGCCCGTCGAGTTCTTGCGCGCCCAATTCGAAGCCGGTTTGGCCTGGGTCCATTTTTCGGTTGGCAACGGGGGTCTCGGCGCGTCGCCAAAACATCAAAAGATCGTCAATGAGGCGATCGTGGCGGCCGACGGCCCATCGAGCTACGCGCGAAACCCGATCGGCTACGGCATGTGCGCCCCGACGATCGCGCAGTGGGGCACGAGTGAGCAGATATCGAAGTACCTTCGACCGTTGTTTACGGGCGAAGAAATTTGGTGCCAACTGTTCTCAGAGCCGGGTTCTGGCTCTGACTTCGCCGGACTCTCATCGAAGGGTGTGCGTGACGGAGACGAGTGGATCGTCAATGGTCAAAAAGTCTGGACAACCCTGGCCCACGTTTCGAAGTACGGTCTGCTCGTCGTGCGCACCGACCCCCAGGTCGTCAAACACGCCGGGTTGACGGCCGTCGTGGTCGACATGCACGCGCCCGGCGTCGAGGTGCGCCCGCTGCGGCAGATGACGGGTGAAGCCGAGTTCAACGAGGTCTACTTCACCGATGTTCGCATACCCGTGAAAGAGACACTGGGTCAACCGGGCGACGGATGGCGGGTGAGCCTGACGACTCTGATGAACGAGCGGGTCGCGATTGGTGGGGCAATACCGCGCAAGGCCAGCGGACCTATTCGCGAGGCGCTGAAGTTATGGGAGTCGCTTCCGGTGGACGAAAGGAATTCGTCTGTTAGGGATGAGTTGGTTCAACTTTGGATCAAAGCCGAAGTGTTGCGACTGACGAACATTCGCGCCGGCCAGAACCGTCGCATCGGCACGCCCGGGCCGGAGGGGTCTATCGGCAAAGTCGCCAGCGCCGAATTGAACAAAGACACCTATGAGTTTTGTCTCAGCCTGCTCGGCGCGAGCGGAATGTTGTACGGCAACTACGAAATGGTCCGCCCCGAAACGGCGATGAACTTTGACTCGATTCCCAAGGCGTTCTTGCGCAGTCGGGCCAACAGCATCGAAGGCGGAACGACGGAAGTAATGAAGAACATCTTGGGTGAACGAGTCCTCGGCCTGCCTGGCGATGTGCGGGTCGACCGGGACAAGCCCTGGCACGAAGTGCCGAGAAATTAGCAGCACGAAGTGCCGAGAAATTGACGGCGCTCAAATAGAAAGCGTCAGCCGGCGAGTTGGGCAAGCACTGTGCTTGCGGCAACTTGGCGGTCATCGACAATTTTGCGATCGCCCATCGCGGCACCGAGCGTCACCGTCGCCACCGTTTCGATCGCGCTTTGCAGCTGGCGAATGTGGCGCGGTGGTGGAAAGTATTCGTCTTCGCTTGCGACGTTCACCTCTTCGACGCCATGCTGCGGATTGAGATATTCGATAATCGCCGTCACCAATTCCTCGGGAGCCGAAGCTCCGGCCGTTACCCCGACGACGCCCGATATGCCTGCCGAGAGTTCCGAAACCTCATTCACGCGAAAGACCTTGCTGCAGCCAACCTCGCGTGCGAGCTTCTCGAGCGCCCGGGTATTCGACGAGTTTTCAGAACCAATAACAACGATCGAGTCGCATCGTTTGGCGATTCGCATCAATGCGCTTTGGCGGTTCGTCGTCGCGAAACAAAGATCGCTCTTGCCGGGCGACCAAACGTCGGGATACTTGACCTTCACCGCATCGGCGACGTCCCGCCAATCGCGGTGGGAGAGCGTGGTTTGAGCCAATACGGCCACGGGCTGGTCGAACTGGTCTAGTCGCGCAACTTCGTCGAGATTCTCGACCCGACTGGTTGACTCCGGTGCCACAGCCATCGTGCCGATGGCCTCTTCATGGCCCTCATGACCGATGTAAACGATATGAAAGCCTTTTGCGGCCCGCGTCTTGACTTCATGATGAACCTTTGTCACCAACGGACAAACAGAATCGACGACGTAACTGCCCTTCGATTTGGCCTGCTCGACGACCTGCGGTGCCGAACCGTGCGCCGAGAGCATGATCGGTCGGCCAGCGGGAATCTCGCGCAGGTCGTCGACGAAGACGACCCCCAAGTTTTTGAAGCGTTCGACGACGATTTTGTTGTGAACGATCTCGTGGTAACAGTAGATCGGTGACTCAAAGGTTCGAACCATCCACGCCAAAGCCTTGATCGCCATTTCCACGCCGGCGCAGAAACCGCGCGGCGCGGCGAGCACAACTTTCTCGACTCCGCTCATGTCCACGAAGATTACCGTGAAAGTGCGACTGTAAACTTGTGAGATGGCATCGGCGCTTGCAACTGTTGTCATAGTCGGCCGACCGAATGTGGGCAAGAGCACCCTCTTCAATCGTTTTCTAGGTTCGCAGGTGGCGATCGTGCAGGACGAGCCGGGTGTGACACGAGATCGATTCGAGCGCACGGTCGAGTGGCAAGGGCGCCGATTCAGTGTCGTCGACACCGGTGGCTGGATGCCGAGAGGTTCCGAACTGGAATCCAAGGTGAGTCGCCAAGTCGAGGCCGCCGTTCGAGACGCCGATTTGGTGCTGTTCGTCGTCGACGCGACGGTGGGGGTGCTCGACGACGACCAGGCGATCGCGAAGTGGTTGCGAACGAGCGGCAAAGAAGTTTTGGTCGTGTCCAACAAGATTGACAGCGACAAGCGAGAGTTCGACAAGTGGGAGTTCCTTTCGTTAGGTCTTGGTGATCCTTATCCGGTTTCGGCGCTGCACGGCCGAAAATCCGGGGACATCCTCGACGAGGTGTTGATTCGAATTCCGCGTCGCGACGGAGACGAGGACGAACTCGACAAGAAGAACGCCGAAAGAATTCGAGCAGACTCGAGGGTTCCCCGAGTCTCGATTGTCGGTCGACCGAATGTGGGTAAGAGCACATTGTTCAACCGCCTCGTCGGCCAAGATCGTGCGGTGGTGCACGACATGCCGGGCACCACGCGTGACTCGATCGACACCGTCGTCACCACGCCCGACGGGCCGATAACTTTTGTCGACACGGCCGGCATGCGTCGTCGCAGCCGGGTCGACGATTCGACCGAGTACTACTCGTTCGTGCGCGCGCTTCGTGCAGTCGACGAATCGGACATCGCGCTGCTTGTCATCGACGCGACCGAAGGCATCACCAGCCAAGATCAGCGATTGGCCGAAAGAATCGATGCAAGTGGCAGCCCTGTCGTCGTGGTTCTCAACAAATGGGAAACCCTCAACGCCGACCAGCGAGACGAAATCGATGTCGAAATCGGCCGAAAACTGTTTTTCGTCGGCGATGCGCCAGTTCTCAAAATGTCGGCGCTGACCGGCAAGGGCGTGCAAAAATTGCTTCCGGCGTTGCAAGACTCGATCGAGCAGTATCACCGCCGGGTGCCGACGCGCGATGTGAACAGGGTTGTCGCCCGGGCCCAACAGCAGCAGCCGGCACCCGGCGGCGCTCGCGTGCTTTACGCGCTGCAGGGTGCTTCCGATCCACCGACGTTCACGCTGTTCGTCAACAAAGAGTTGCCGTCGACCTATTTGCGCTACCTCGAGCGGGCGATACGCGAGGGTTTCGAGTTCGGCTCGACCCCGATCAAGATTCGCGTTCGCAAGCGCTCAGATTAGAAGGCGGAGCATCCGAATGCCGTGGTGTGAGCCCTGCGCAAAATACTTCGCTCCGACCAGTCTGACGACGGAAGGATGTTGCCCGAAATGCGGTGCACCAATCGCGCAGTTTGATGTCAATGGAAACATTCGCGACTCACCGGTCACCGCTCGGTCGTTAGATCTCAAAGCGATCGCCCGCTCGGCTGGCGAGGAAGAGAAGGCGCCTTGGCATTTCAAGTTGCTCGTGGCGTCGCTTGTCGTCTATCTGATCTGGCGGTTTGCTTCGCTGTTTATCTGAGATACCTTGAGTGGGGTTGTTTACAGCAATTCGGGCTGTGGCGCAGCTTGGTTAGCGTGCTTGTCTGGGGGACAAGAGGTCGGGAGTTCAAATCTCCCCAGCCCGACTCACATATCATTTGAGTTCGGCAAACCGTCTGGAGGCATCGAAAGTGAAACTGGCTGATCGTTTAGAACGTCTCGGCACCGAGACGGCGTTCGCCGTCGCGGCGACCGCCGCCGATTGGTTGTCGAAGGGCAACGAAGTATTTCCATTTCATCTCGGTGACTTGAATTTGCCCACGCCCGCCAATGTTTCGGCGGCGATGCACCGCGCCGTCGCCGAAGGCAAGACGGGATACTGTCCCAATGCTGGTATTGCACCACTTCGCCAGGCGCTTGCCGAGAGTCTGGGAAAGCAACGAAAAGTCAACTTCATGCCCGAGAACATCGCCGTGCAGCCCGGCGGGAAACCCGTGATCGGAAAATTTTTGCGTTCGGTGATGAACCCGGGCGATGAAGTTCTGTATCCGAACCCGGGCTTTCCGATCTATGAAAGTCAGATTGAGTTCAATGACGGTGTCGCCGTGCCTTATCGATACTCCGACACACCAAAAGGTTTTCGGATTGATCTCGACTATTTGAAGAGCAAGATCTCGAAGAAGACGAGGGCGCTCGTTTTGAACGATCAGCAGAACCCGTTGGCGGCCGAAATGACCGACGACGAGAGACAGGCCCTCGCCGATTTGGCGATCAAACACAACTTGTGGGTTCTGGCCGACGAGGCCTACTACGACATTCGATATGCGGGTGAGAGCAAGAGCGTTGTTTCGTTGCCCGGCATGCTCGAGCGCACGGTGATTCTCTATACATTCTCCAAAAAGTTTGCGATGACGGGGTGGAGACTCGGCGCCGCGATCGGCCCGAAAGGCATCATCGACCGAATCTCGAAACTCAACACCAACGAAGAGAGTTGCACGGCCCAGTTCGTTCAGTGGGCCGGGGTAGAGGCGATCAACGGCGACCAATCTGGCGCCAATGAACTGCTTCGCGTCCTGAAAACTCGTCGCGACGCGACGATCGCGGGTCTGAAGAAGATTCCGGGCGTTCGCGTGCATACGCCCGACAGCGCGTTCTACGTCTTTCCCGAAATCTCAGAGACGATGGCGCGCACGGGTCACGCAGACCTCGCCGACTTCGCCTTGGGGGCATTGCACAATTCGGGAATGTCATTTTGCACGCGCCGACATTTCGGTCGCCCCTTGCCGGGAGAACAGGGAAACTACATTCGCCTGGCTTACAGCGGCGTCAACAACGACGAGATCGAGCGCGGTTTGTCGCGTCTAGCCGACTGGGTTTCGTCGAAGTAGAGATGAAGATCGTCGTCACCGGAAAAATTCCTCAGGCGGGTCTCGAGGTTCTCAAGACAGCGGGCTTTCAGCCGGATGCTTGGTCGCAAGATTCGGCGATGAGTCGAAGCGACTTGTTGTCCAAGGTCAAGGGAGCCGACATCCTCGTCACGTTGTTGACCGAAAAGGTCGATGCCGAACTCCTAGACGCGGCAGGCCCGAATTTGAAGGCCGTATGCAATGTTGCCGTGGGCTACAACAACATCGATGTCGCCGCGTGCAAGTCGCGCAAGGTCCTGGTCACGAACACTCCGGGTGTGCTCACCGAGGCGACGGCCGACATCGCCATCGCGTTGATTCTGATGACCACCAGACGACTCGCCGAAGGGGAGCGGGTAATTCGCAGCCAAACTCCGTGGCAATGGGGCATGCACTACATGCTTGGCGCAGGAGTGACGAAACGCGTTTTGGGTGTCGTCGGCATGGGCGCGATCGGAATCGCAACCGCGCGCCGAGCCAAGGTGTGTGGCATGACGGTGGTCTATCATTCGCGGAGCGAGATCGACCCGAAAGTCGCTGCGGAGTTGGCGGCGACACGAGTCACCTTCGACGAATTGTTGAGCCAGAGCGATGTCGTTTCGATCCACTGCCCATCGAACGAGTCGACCCGCCATTTGTTCAGCAAGCCGCAGTTCGAAAAAATGAAACCGACCGCGTTTCTGGTCAATACCGCGCGCGGCCCAATCGTCGACGAACAGGCTTTGGTCGAGGCGCTGGAGAACAATCAGATCGCGGGCGCGGGTCTCGATGTCTTCGAGTTCGAGCCGAAAGTAAACCCTGGCTTGTTGCATCGCGACAACGTGGTGATGTTGCCGCATCTTGGCTCGGCGACGGTCGAGACTCGCGACGCGATGGCGATGTTGGCGGCGAACAACGCCGTCGCAATAGCCAACAACCGCGAGCCACTGACCCCGGTCGGTTAGTCGACGAAGATGACTGGTCTCGGCACGCTGATAAACACGGCGACTGTCGTCGCGGGTGGTCTGCTCGGTCTATTGATCGGCGACAGAATTCCCGAGCGAGTTCGAGTGATTATCGTTCAGGTCATCGGCATGACGACGCTGGCGATTGGCTTGCGCGATGTGTTGAAAACCGAGAACATGGTTTTTCCCCTCGTCGGCATGGTCGTGGGCGCGATTATCGGAGAATTCATGCACATCGAGGATCGACTGACCTCGGTTGGCGACTTTTTGCGTCGGCGGTTCGCGGGCGAGGCGAACGACAATCGGTTCGTCTCTGGCTTCGTCACCGCGTCGCTGCTCTTTTGCGTCGGACCATTGACAATTCTCGGCGCGATCGAGGATGCAAGCGGCAAGACACCCCAGCTGTACATCATCAAAGGCACCCTTGACGGTTTTATGATGATCATCTTCTCGGCGATTTACGGTATTGGCGCAATCTTTAGCGCGATAAGTGTGTTCGTCGTCCAGGGAAGCCTCACGGTTTTCGGCACCTCCCTCGACTCGCTTCTAACCGATCGAATGCGCACCGAGTTGTTCAGCGCGGGCGGTCTGGCCGTGATCGCCATCGGCATCAACCTGCTGGAAATCAAGAAGATTCGCCTGGGTTCTCTGTTGCCGGGTCTCGTCGTCACGCCGATCTTGGTTTGGCTATTCGCCTCACCAA
>VFZD01000037.1 GCA_016871295.1 Actinomycetota bacterium
GTGGTCGCTGAAATTCATTTTCATTCGCTTGTCGAAAACATAGAGCGAGCCCTCCCACAGCGAGTCGTCGCCGAATTCTTCGCCGTAGCGCACGATGCCGCCCTCGATCTGGTAGACCTCTTTGAACCCGCGATTTTTCATCAACAACGACAGAACTTCGCAACGAATACCGCCGGTGCAGTATGTGACGACGGGTCTTTGTTTGAGGTGGTCGTATTTGCCGCTCTCGAGTTCACCGACGAAATCGGGTGTCGTGACGACATCGGTGACGACGGCGTTCTTGAACCGACCAATGCGCGCCTCATGGGCGCTGCGGCCATCGAAAAAGACCACCTCGTCGCCCCGCTCGGCGACCAGTTTGTCGACTTCGATCGGCTTGAGGTGAACGCCTCCGCCGACGATGCCGCCTGTGTCGACCACGATCTCCTCGGGAACCCCGAAGGAGACGATTTCGTCTCGCACCCGAATCTCGAGACGCGGAAACTCGTCGCCGTCGCCCTCCGACCATTTGAAATCGATCTCTTTGAACGGCGCGAACTCTTTCGTGCCGCGCACATATTTCTTGATGTTGGTCATCGAACCGCCCACGGTGCCGTTGATGCCGTGCCTCGAGACGATGATTCGACCGGTGAGACCAAGTCGTTCGCACAATGCCCGCTGCCAAAGTCGAATCGCCTCGGGGTCGGCCAAGGGCGTGAATTTGTAGAAGAGAACAATCTTTGACGGCTCTATGCATCCAATTTTACGGGGGAAATCACGCGCGAAGAGCGGTGCAGCCCGAACGATCGTGGAAATCGTCCAGTCGCAGAAACTGGCCAATGTCGTGTATCGCATTCGTGGCCCGTTGCTCGACGGGGGCGACGAGGTTCTGATTCCGGCGCCCGATTATCCGTTCCAGCGCGCGTAGGCCACGCCACCGTCGACGATGATCGTCGAACCGACCACATAGTCGCCGGCCCGCGAAGCCAAATAGATCGCCGCACCGGCCATATCTTCGGGCGTGCCGATGCGCTTGGCGGGAATCTGCGAGGCCACGAGTTCGCCGTGATCGCGGGCGATCTTGTTCATCTCTGAGGCGAACGCGCCCGGCGCAATCGCGGTGACGACGATGTCGTCTTGAATCAACCGCAAGGCCATGCGCTTTGTCATGTGAATCAAACCCGCCTTGCTCGCCGCATAAGGATAGGTTTCCATCTCGTTCAACGAGATGCCGTCGATCGAGGCGATGTTGATCACCTTGGCCAGGTGTCGGTTGGTCTTCGCCGCCGCTCGCAACTGTGGCGCGAGAGCCTGGGTCAAGAAGAACGGCGTTTTCATGTTCAGATCGACCGTCTTGTCCCAACCGGATTCGGGGAACGAATCAAACTCGGCCATCCATACGGTGCCGGCGTTGTTGACCAAAATGTCGATGCTCTTTTCGCGCTTGGCGATCTCGGCGGTGAACGTAGCGACACCAGTCTGCGTCGACAGGTCGCCGGGTATCGAAATGCATTCACCGAACCGCGAGAGCTCTTTGGCGGCGGCGTCGCACTGCGCGGCCTTGCGCGCCGTGATATAGACGCGCGAGCAACCGTGCTCGAGGAAACCTTGCACGATCATCGCGCCGATGCCGCGCGAACCCCCGGTGACAATCGCGACACGATTTTCCAGAGAGAAGAGATCTTTCATCGGCTCAACTATAGATTTTTTCGGGATCGACCCGGCGATTGAAAACGATCAGTTCTGCACGGGTAGCGTGGGGTCATGGCGCCGCCGCGAATGCATTCGGGAATATCGACCGACGATTCGATGAACCTCGCGATGTCGCCCGGAGCGGTGCCGTTGTATGAGGCCGTGATCGACTTCATCAAAAACGAGATTGATCCGGTCACCGACGAATACTTCAGGCTGGGCGAGGGGCGAGCGAACCGTTGGCAATACGGGAAAGGCCAACTCGAATTGCTCGACTCGATCAAGGCCAAGGCGAAAGCCAACGGGCTTTGGAACTTCTTTTTGCCGAATTCGGAGACGGGCCAGGGCCTGTCGAATCTGGACTACGCGTACATTGCCGCCGAACTCGGCAAGAACCCGATCGCCTCGGAGTGTTTGAATTGCAGCGCTCCCGACACGGGAAACATGGAGGTTCTCGAGCGAGTCGGCACCCCCGAGCAAAAGAAGCGATGGCTCGAGCCACTTTTGAACGGCGAGATCCGCTCCGCCTATGCAATGACCGAGCCCGATGTCGCCTCGAGCGACGCGAAGAACCTGCAATGTCGCGCGGTGCTCGACGGCGATGAATGGTTGATCAACGGCGAGAAGTTTTATATCTCGGGCGCGGGTGATCCGCGATGCAAGGTTCTGATCTGCATGTTGCTGACCAACCCCGACGGTCCGCCGCACGGGCGACACTCGCAGATTCTCGTGCCGACCGACACCCCAGGCGTCGAGATTTTGGGTGCGATGCATGTGTTCGGTGAAGATGACGCCCCGCACGGCCACATGCACCTGCGTTTCACCAACGTCCGCGTGCCGAAGTCGAACATCTTGTTGGGCGAGGGGCGTGGTTTTGAGATTTCACAGGTGCGACTCGGGCCGGGGCGGATTCATCACTGCATGCGATCGATCGGTGCCGCCGAGCGCGCGCTCGAACTAATGGTTCGTCGGGGACTGGGTCGCGAGGCGTTTGGAAAACCGATCGCCCGTCTCGGGAAGAACATCGAGGTGATCGGCAAGGCGAGAATCGAGATCGAGGCGATGCGCCTGATGGTGTTGCGCGCCGCCCGCGCGATGGACACGATGGGAAACGCCGAGGCACGAGTTTGGGTGAGCGCGGTAAAGGCGATGGTGCCCGAGCGCGTTTGCAAAATCATCGACGAGGCGATGCAAATTTTCGGCGGTGCAGGAATCTCGCAGTGGACGCCGCTGGCCCGAATGTATGCGGCGCAACGCACGCTTCGCCTGGCCGATGGCCCCGACGAAGTGCACTGGCACGTGGTCGGTCGAGCCGAAATTTCGCGCCACGAAAATTCGCCACCATTGCCGAAACACGGCACGCGCGACGGACTGTTCACCGGCCCCTGAAATGTTTCGCCCAATTCAAAGAAGTTGAACGGTTGGTGCTACTTTTAGCCCGACCACGAACTTCGGGTCGATTGGGGTAACGATCATGGATCCAGCAGTAAGCACTTTCGGTCTTGAGCCGATGTCGAGCACCGTCTCGGGCCCGAATGTCGCCGTGACCCTCGCTCAATACATTTCGCCGCTCGGCACCCGCGCCTTCGTAATCACCGATGCTGGCGTCAATGCCGCCGGCATCGTCGCACCGATCACCGAAGCGCTCACGAAGGCCGGTATGAAGTGGCAGGTATTCGACCAGGTATCCCCGAACCCGACCGATATCAACGTGGCTGCCGGTGTCGCTGCGCTCAACAAGTTCGGTCTCGACGGCACGGTGGTCGTTCTGATCGGTGGCGGTTCGGTGATGGACTGCGGTAAATACATCTCGCTCGCCACACCGAACGGCGTCGACAATTTGGGATTGGCTTTCGCCCCAAATCTCGACGCCAACGACCGCATCGATTTTTCGACGCTTGCCCCGAAGGCGATGGCGTCAAAACCGGGTTTGCCGACCATCGCGATACCGACCACTTCGGGCACCGCTTCTGAGACGAATGGCGGTGGTCTGATCACCGACACGATCACAAATCCGAAGAACCACCGAAAACTCACGTTCAGCAATCCCTCGGTCCGACCGCGCACAATTTTGCTCGACCCCACGCTGACGGTTGGGATGCCGGCCAAAGGCACCGCCGCCTGCGGCATGGATGTTTTGACCCATGCCATCGAGGCCTACACATCGGTGCAATCGAATCCCTATGCCGACGCTTTGGCTCTGCACGCGATTCGGCTCGTCGCCAAATATCTGCCGACTGCGGTGGCCAACGGCGCGGATCTCGAGGCGCGGGCACAAATGCAACTCGCCTCGCATTTGGCGGGTCGCGCGTTTTCGAGCGGGCCGTTGCTTGGTCTCGTGCACGCGACGGGGCATCCGATTTCGGGTCAGTTGCATCAGGCCCATGGGCAGACACTGGCCACGATGTTGCCGCATGTGATGCGATTCAATCGGGATGTCGTGGCCGAGCGTTACGCGAATGTCGGCCAGGCCCTCGGTGCCGAGGTCGACCCCGATGCGGCGATCGCCGCAGTCGTGAAACTTTCGACGACGGTCGGCACGAACAAGAAATTGGGCGAACTTGGTGCGTCGAGCGACAACATCGCGGCGTTGACCCAAGACGCGTTGCGCGACCTGATCATTTTGAACACGCCGCGATATCCGACGCGGGGCGAGGTTCACGAACTTTACGCCAAGGCGCTCTGAGCCGATCTAGTTTTTCAACGAGTCGATAGTCAGGCTCTTCAACGAGAGCCAAGATCGTTTCAAACCCGGGTGCAAGGCCAGCGATTCGACCTGTTCGATCGGCGACCATTTCGCCGCCGTGGATTCTGGGTTGGCGATGCGGGCTCCCGCATCCCCCATCGAATGGGCGATGACGGTGTCGTAAACCCACGGACCATGATTGTCGGAGAAAACATGCTTTACGGTCAACGCCGATATGTCGATGCCCATCTCTTCGTGCGCTTCGCGCAGAGCCGTGGTTATCGAATCTTCATGAGAGTCGCGTGCGCCACCGGGCAGCGCCCAAGTCCCGCCGCCATGGGTCCATTCGGCGCGGAGTTGCAACAACACTTGGGGTTCGTCGGTGTCGCATCGCAACAGCAACAAACCTGCAGCACCAAAACGCCCCCAATGTCGAATGCCACAATCACAATCGACCCAACCGTCGCCGTCACGTTTTGGCATTGGTTTTACAGTATTACGAGACGATGTCGATTGGCACCGCAGATTTGGGCACGACGTTGCGCACCGACCAGTTGTCGCCCGCCAGAATTCGACTGAACAAGATCAGCACGAGCATTATCGCGCCCGTGCCGACGAAAGTCGTGGTGCGACCGAAGTGATCGTAGGCGAGACCGGCGAAACTTGCGGCGAAGCCGCCCGCCAGAGTTTCTATCCCACCGAGCAGACCTTGCGCGCCGGCCTGTCGCTCGAGCGGTGCACTCGTGCCGACAGCGACCCCGGCGGCGGTGACGAAGAAGCCGTCGTTGATCGAATGAAATAGAAACACGATCATCATCAGCCACGGGGTCGGCATCAAACCGTAACCCGACATGAAGATCGCGCCCAAGATCATGCCGAAACCACCCGTGCGATACGGGCCGACACGCTGAACGAATTTTCCACCGAAGGGCCCGAGAATGATCAAAGGTACGACGAAAACCGAAACACCGAGATTGGCCATCCACTGCGCGGCATCCAGGTCGTCCATCATCAATACCCACAGCGAGTCGAACACACCGATCATGAAAAAGAGTGCGACGCCGATCAAGATGCCCGACGCCACTGCGCGATCTTTCAACAGGTCGATCGCGAACCGTTCCGACGGCTGATGCTCCTTGGCTGTTTCGGGGACCCTGATGCGCGAGATCACCAGGACAAAAATCGAAATCACCGCCGCGAGAAAAACAAACGGGCCAGGGACACCGAAAAATTCGGCGAACAACACCGAAAAGATCGGCCCCGCGGCAAAGCCGGCCACCTCAAACGACAAAATTCGACCGAGATTGCGACCGAAATTTTCGGGGTCGGCGACGATGATCACCCGACGCAGGGCCGGCAGCGCCGTGCCCGCACCAAGACCCATGATCACCCGCGAAAGAAACAGGGCGGTAAAACTCGTGCCGATCGCCATGCCCAGACAGCCGATCACCTCGAGACCCAAACCGCGGATGATCAGGCGTTGCGCTCTTCCGCGGTCGGCGAGCGGGGCGATGCTGACTTGTCCGACAAATGACGTGAAAAAACCCACGCCGACGATCAGGCCGAGCCCCGATTCGGAGATGCCGAACTTGTTGCGAAAGTCGTCGAGCATCGTGAACATCACGCCATACGAACAGGACGACGCCCCGATCGCCAGCAACAATGTCAAGACGATTCGGCGCTTATTCATCCGATAAATCTAGCGTTTCGCGGCGCATGGAAACTTGGGCAAGACTTGAACTCATGGAGAACAAAAACAAACTGTTGAGCAAGTCGCAACCGGTCGACTCGCTGGTCGCCGGCAAGTGGATAGTCGGCGAAAAAAAAGTGGACGTGACCAACCCAGTCGACGGATCGACGCTGGCGAAAGTTTCGAGCGCGGGGCCCGACCTGTGTGTGTCGAGCGTCGATGCCGCGCAGACCGCGTTCGCTTCTTGGAAGTCGACCGCACCGCGAGCGCGTGCAGAAATTCTGCGGAAGAGTTTCGAGATGATGATCGCCGAACAAGAGTCTTTGGCGCGATTGATCACCCTCGAGAACGGCAAAGTTTTGGCCGATGCGCGCGCCGAGGTCGCATATGCCGCCGAGTTCTTCAGATGGTTCAGTGAAGAGGCTGTGCGAATCGACGGCGATTATCGTCGTGCACCGAGTGGCGCCAACTGGTTGTTGGTGACGCGCCAACCCGTGGGTGTCGCATTGCTCGCCACGCCATGGAATTTTCCGGCGGCGATGGCCACGCGAAAGATCGGACCGGCCTTGGCCGCGGGTTGCACGGTCGTGTTGAAACCCGCCAGCGAGACTCCGTTGACGGCGCTGGCGATAGCCGAGATCATGCAGCGCGCCGGTGTGCCCGACGGCGTCGTGAACGTGGTGGTGCCGAGCCCGTCGGGTCCGGCGGTGAGCGCGATGCTGAAGTCAGACAAAGTTCGCAAACTTTCTTTCACGGGTTCGACAAAAGTCGGCTCGATGTTGTTGGCTCAAGCCGCCGAGAACGTGATCAACTGCACCATGGAGTTGGGTGGCAACGCGCCATTCATAGTTTTCGACGACGCCGAGTTGCCGAGTGCGATCGATGGCGCGATGTTGGCCAAGATGCGCAACGGTGGCGCGGCGTGCACCGCGGCGAACCGATTTTTTGTCCACGAGAAAATCTATGATGCCTTTGCCGAAGGTTTGACCTCGCGAATGAGCGCTCTCGTGTTGGGCGACGGATTGGACGCCAAGACGACGGTTGGTCCCTTGGTGTCGAGATCGCAACAGCAACAGGTTGCCGAATTCGTCGAAATGGCCAAGAGCGACGGTGCCGTCGTCGCATGCGGCGGGTCTGCCGCAACCGATGGTTCCTACGGCTATTTTCCGACGGTGCTCACCGATGTTTCGTTCGATTCACCGATACTGCACGAGGAAATTTTCGGACCCGTCGCGCCTTTGGTGCGGTTCACCGATCGTGACGATGTGTTGGCCCACGCCAACAGCGTCGAGCACGGGCTGGTTTCATACGTGTACACGCGCGACATCGGTCGCGGCATGAGGGTCGCCGAAGCGCTCGAATCTGGCATGGTCGGCTTGAATCGTGGTTTGGTTTCAGATCCGGCGGCGCCATTCGGCGGCGTGAAGCAATCGGGTTTGGGTCGCGAGGGAGCCCACGACGGATTGCTCGCATTTCTCGAGACGAAATACGTCGCCGGCAACTGGTAGAACGACGATAGGTGTTGGCATAATGAAAATCGTGTCGAGTTCGGCAAAAAGACTTTGCGCGACAATTCTCGAGCGTGCTGCAGTGCCCGTTGATTCGGCAGAACCGTATTCGATTCGGGTTCACAACCAAAAAATCTGGGACAGGGTGGTCGCCCAGCGCCAACTTGGTTTGGGGGAGGCGTATATCGACGGTTGGTTCGATTGCGACGAGTTGGACGAAATGTTGACCCGGTTGGTAAGCGTCGACGCGACCAATGCGCTTCCGATCCGTCCGAGATTATTTCTCAATGTGTTGCGAAGTTCGGTGGTCAATAATCAGACCCGCAAACGCGCGATCGCCAACGCCAGGCACCATTACAACATCGGCAACGACCTATACGAAAGAATGCTCGACAAAAGAATGATTTATAGTTGCGCATATTGGCTGAATAGTGACGACCTGGATTCTGCCCAGGAGGCGAAACTGGATCTCGTCTGTCGCAAGTTGCGCCTTGAGCCGGGAATGAGGGTGTTGGATATCGGTTGTGGCTGGGGGGGCTTTTTGGAGTTCGCTGCATCGCGCTACGGGATTACCGGAGTTGGGGTATCGCCCGCAGACGAGCAGGTGAAAATCGCGAAGCGGCGTTGTTCTGATCTGCCCGTTGAGATCAAAAGTTTGGACTATCGAGATTTGGAAGTCTCGCAGGGCCGTTTTGACCGAATCTTGTCGATCGGAATGATGGAGCACGTTGGCCCGAGAAACCTGCGGACGTTTTTCGCCAAATGCAACGAGCTGCTGAACCCGCACGGGCTCATGCTGCACCACACGATCGGCGGTCTCGTCTCGAAAGAACACAGTGATCCCTTCTTTGACCGATACATTTTTCCGGGTGGCGTGTTGCCTACGCTCGCCCAGATTTCGGCTGCAATCGAACCCGACCTGGTCATCGAGGACGTGCACAATTTTGGGCTTGACTACGACCGCACGCTGATGGCATGGAGCGCAAATCTTGGGCAACATTGGTCAAGCTTGACCCGATACGACGAGCGTTTTCGTCGGATGTGGCATTTTTACCTGATGGCCTCGGCGGCAGGTTTCCGTGCGAGGTCGCTGCAACTCTGGCAGGTCGTGTTTCGCCGAAAAGGGGTAGATGGGCCGTATTTGACGGTTCGCTAAGTTCGCGACGGTGATCTTCGGGCGATCGTCGACGCCCACCAAATCAGCGGAATCTGAAACGGCAATCGACCATAGGCGACGAGTTGCTGGGCGAGTTCACGGTCTCGCCAGTCGTAGGCCATATACAAGTTTCCCGGATAAACGGCGATGAACAGGGCCACCGCGGCCCAACCGGCGCGCTTGCGCGCCGACGGAACAAGCAAGAACACCGCGATTACGAGCTCGGCCAGACCACTGATATACGTATAGGCACTGGGATTGCCTGGCAGCCAAACAGGGATCAGGGCGTTGAACGAGTCTGGTGCGACGAAGTGGGCGACACCCGCCACACCGAGAAAGCCGGCGAGGACGAAAACCGAAGTTTTCGACACTGGTGTCATCGCTACATGATGCCACGAAATTCTCGGCGCATCTGAGACAATGATTGTTACAAAACACGGAGAGTTCAGTTGGGTGAATTAACAGATACGCGGTCTAGTTGGCTCGACAGCGACCAACTCGAGGTGGTTCGCGGTCAGGTGCCTCTGGTGTATGTAGACGCCGTGCCCGTGCGTGTGAACGAACTTGGTGTCGTCACCCATGTCGGCATGCTGTTGCGCCTGGCTTCCGATGGCTCGATTTCGCGCACGGTCGTTTCGGGTCGGGTGTTGCTCAACGAAAGAATTCGCGACGCCTTGCTTCGTCATTTAGAAAAAGATCTTGGCCCGATGGCGTTGCCACAGATTCCGCCCGAGCCGGCGCCGTTCACGGTCGTCGAATACTTCACCGACCCGACAATCAGCGGCTTTCACGACCCGCGTCATCACGCCGTGAGTTTGGCGTTTGTCGTGCCCGTGTCGGGTGATTGTCAACCTTCGCAACAAGCGCTCGACTTGGGTTGGTATACGCCTGCCCAGGCGGCCAGTCCCGAGATGAAATCAGAAATGACCGGCGGGCACGATCGTCTGGTGCGTTTGGCTCTCGCTTCGGTCGGGGTGTTGCCTTGATTTTCAACATCGCGAATTCGACACGACACCAAGCGGCTGCGTTGCGCGTGTCGCTCATCGGGCGCCGGATGACCGGGTTTGAAACGGTCGAGGCGACGGTCTTGGACCCGCAAGTCGGAAGCGTGATCGAAGAGGTGCGCGTGTTTCGTCGAGAAATCGAAATTATCTGGGATGACGGCATCGTCTTGCGCACGAAAATGCGGATCAACGGGGCATGGAGGGTTTATCGAACCACCAATTGGAGCGAACTACGGGGTCATTCGGCTCAAGTCGTGATAGATGTCGGAGATCGAGTCGCCGCATGTTTTGGATCCGCAGAAATTGAAACCCATCACGACTTTGATCCGCGGCGGCATCCTCTGCTTGGCCCGCATGGTCCAGATTTGTTCGATCCGAAACTCGACCGCGAATCGTGCGTAGATCGGATGATCGCCTATGAAGACAGTGATGCGACGGTAGCCGAGGTTTTGCTTGACCAACGAGTCATGCGGGGCATCGGCAACGTTTTCAGGTGCGAACTTTTGTGGTCATGCGAACTTCACCCGTGGGCAAAAATTAGTTCTTTGAATCGAAACGAGTGTCGCGAATTGGTTTCGATCGCCGCCGAGATGTTGCAGCCCGAGACAAGGGGTCGAGTTGCAACGCTGGCGGTCTACGGTCGCCACGGCAAGGAATGTGAACGATGTGGCGGTCAGATTCGTGTCACGCATCACGGCGAGGCGAACCGTGTCTTGTATTGGTGTCCCGAGTGCCAGACCAGGCATTCGGGTAGCGGGTCGACTCGTTATGTGACGGAGCACGACACGCCGCCGGGGGCGCATCCCGCCGAATTCATTTACTTGTCAGATCTGGAGCGAGCGCGAAAATCAGGCTGAGGCGATAGCCGAAATAATCTCGGTGCGCGTGGCACGCCAGGCGGGGAACACGGCCGCGACCACACCGATGATGAAGGCGCCGATCAGAATCGTGATCGTGTTCGCGATCGGCAAAGTGAAGGCGCTGAAGCCCGAATCGTTTAGCGAGATGACGATAACCATTCCGGTCAAAACACCGAGAACCACCCCCGTCACGGCGCCGAACAACGAGGTGATGACGCTCTCCCATCGCACCATCATGCGAACTTGCGAGCGGGTCATGCCCACGGCGCGTAGCAGGCCGATCTCGCGCTTTCTTTCGAAGACCGAGAGCAGAAGGGTGATAATGATTCCGACGATTGCGATGATCACCGAAAGAAACAGCAGACCATAGATCAGCGCGAGAAACTGGTCGACCTGCGCGGCTTGCGAGTCGATGTAGGCATCACGACTCTCGAGGGTGCCGATGCCCAAGTCTGAACTGACCGTCGAGATGGCCTTCTCGGCGGCATCGTTGTCTGCGCCGCTCGCGACTCGAATATAGACAAAACTGTCGAACAGCGGGCTCGTCGAGTCGGCAAAAAGTTCGCGACTCACCGCGTAGTTGCCGTACGCATTCTTGTAGGTGCCGGCGACTTTGAGTTGTTTCGACGAACCGTCGATCAGCGTGACTTGAACCGATGATCCAACGACGAGATTTTTCTCCACGGCTTTGTCGGCTTCGACCAGAATCTCGTCATCGCCCAAATCAGTTTGAGCGCCTTCAACCATCTCAAACTCGTAGAGACCGTCGGCGGTTTTGGGGTCGAAAACCAAAATAAACGGTGATTCGTCGCCCACTTTCGCGGCGATGAAACCGACACCCGTGGCCCGGCTGACTTCGGGGAGCACCTTGATCTTGTCGGTGACGCTCGTCGGAATGCCGCCGAATCCGCGACTGTTCACGCTGAGCGCGAAGTCACCCCGAAACGACGCACCGATTGTTCCGCGGATCTCGTTCTTGACGCTCGCCGCCAACGCCGTGAACGCGGTTACCAATGCGACGCCGATCAGAACGGGTGCGGCGGTTCGCGCCGTGCGCTTCGGGTTGCGGGCGGCGTTCTGTCTCGACATCGAACCGGTCACACCCCGCAGACTCGCCACCGGTTTGCCGAGCAGCATCGCCACTGGTTTTGAAAAAGCGGGGCCGAGCACCAAGACGCCGGCGAACACACCCAAGACACCCAGACCCAAAATCGCCACGCGCGCACCGTTGAGCGCGGCCAGTAATCCGATCGCCCCCAAGACGATCAGAATCAAACCGACAAGAATTCTGCGACCCAACTTGGGCACGGTATCGAGCACCGTGTCGCGCATCGCCGCAAGCGGTGGAACCCGACCCGACCGCAACGCCGGCAAGATCGCCGACAGAACTGTGACGATCGTTCCGATCAGAACGATGCGAGTGATTGCATTCGTGGCGATTGTCAGACCCGTCGTCGGTATTTCGAGGCCCACTGCGTTCAACAGCGCACTGAGAAGCCGTGAAAGACCGATGCCCGAAACGAAACCGATGATCGAGCCGAGCAACCCGACGATCAGCGCCTCGACCAAGAGTGAAATCGTCACTTGTCGACGACTCGCACCTATCGCCCGCAACAATGCGCTCTCGCGTTGGCGCTGAGCGGCCGTGATTGAAAACACGTTGTAAATGACGAAGCAGCCGATGCCGAGGGCGATGAAAGAGAACGCGGTCAAAAATGTCGTGAAAAAACCCAGCACGGTTTTGATTTGGCTGGTTGTCTCTTCGGTGATTTCGGCGCCGGTGAGGGTTTCGAGTTTCGCCGATTTCGGCAGGGCGGCGTCGATCGCCTTGGCGAGTTCTTCGTCGCTGAGAGTGCCGTCACCTTGCACCAAGAATGCGTCTACAAAACCGGGTTTGAGCAGGAACTCCGATGCCGTGGGTTGGTCGAACAACGCGAAAGTTGCGCCGCCCGGCGAAGAGATGTCGCCATAGTTGGCGACCCCGACGAGGGTGAATTCGCGCGAGCCCGACAAAGCAGTTACACGAACTTTGTCGCCGACGACGAACTCGCCCGCCTCGGCCGTGGCGCGATCGAGCATCACTTCGTCAGAACCGACGGGCAGTCGACCCGAATCGACATTCCAGAGACCGGCGACACTTTCTGAGGCGATACCGCCGAACGTCGGCGGCCCTTGATCTTCACCCAACGGTTCGCCGTCTTTGCCGATGACGCGGGCGTAACTTTGCATGTCGCCGACCGCGGCACTCACACCCTTGACGCCCAAAATAGTGTCGAGCGCCTCGATGGGCGACGGAGCCCACTGCTCGCCGAAGCCCGTGTCGACCGAATCGGTGGATCGCACATAGGCGTCGATATCGCGAAACACATCGGTGAACAGCCGGTCAAAGGTGCTGTTGATCGTGTCTGAAAAAATCGTCGTGCCCGAAAGAAACGATGTGCCGAGAATTATCGCCAATGAAGTCAACAACAGACGACCCTTGCGGGCCAGGGTCATTTTTAGCGACAGCCGAAACATCGCTGGATCAATCGCCCAAATGTTTGAGGTACTCGAGCACCTTTTCGGGTGAAGGGTTCGACATCTCGCCGGCGACATGGCCGTCGCTCAAGAACACGATTCGATCGGCGTAACTCGCCCATACCGCGTCATGGGTGACCATGACTATGGTTTGCCCGAGTTCGGTGACCGCCAGGCGCATGAAAGTGAGGATGTCGGTGCCTGATTTCGAGTCGAGGTTGCCGGTCGGCTCGTCGGCGAAAATTATTTCGGGTCTGGTCGCCAGCGCCCTCGCCACCGCAACGCGCTGCTGTTGGCCGCCCGAGAGTTCGCTGGGTCGGTGCTCGAGGCGATCGGCGAGAGAGATCGTGTCGATGACCTGGTTTATCCATGTTTCGTCGCCGTCGCGTTTGCCGAGCGACAACGGAAGGGTGATGTTTTCGTAGGCATCGAGAGTCGGAATCAAATTGAAACTCTGAAATACGAAACCGACCTTTTCTCGGCGCAACTTTGTGATCTCTTTGTCGTTGAGCGTCGATAGATCGACATCGCCGATGAACACCTTTCCGCTGGTGAGAGCATCTAGCCCGGCCAGGATGTGCATTAAAGTCGACTTTCCTGAACCGCTCGGGCCCATTATCGCGCTGAACTTGCCGCGCTCGAAACTGACCGTCACATTGTCGAGGGCGCGAACCTCGTTTTCACCGCTGCCGTAGATTTTGCTGGCCGATTCGGCACGCGCGGCAGCATTTTTGGGGTCAAGGTTTTGGTTCATTGAAGATCAGTTATGATAGCAAAAGTCTTACTTGGGACGCCCGACTTATTTCGGCTGCGGAAGAATTCTCAGGTAACTCTTTACTGTTTTCCAACCTTGCGGAAACAATATTTTTGCGTCTTCGTCGGAAACTGCGCTGCCGATGATCACATCTTGTCCGTTTTTCCAGTTGGCTGGTGTTGCAACTTTGTGCTTGGCGGTGAGTTGCAGTGAATCGATTACTCGCAGAATCTCGTCGAAGTTGCGACCGGTGGAGGCGGGGTAGGTGATTGAAAGTTTGACTTTTTTGTCGGGGCCGATCACGAAAACGCTACGCACCGTGAGCGTGTCGTTGGCGTTCGGGTGGATCATGTCGTAGAGACCGCTGACTTTGCGTTCGGGATCACCGATCATCGGAAAGTTGACGGGTGTGCCCTGAGTCTCGGCAATGTCGGCCTCCCATTTGTTGTGCGAGTCAACCGGGTCGACCGAGAGCCCGACGACTTTTACGTTGCGCTTGTCGAATTCGGGCTTGATTTTGGCGACATAGCCCAATTCGGTCGTGCAGACTGGTGTGAAATCTTTCGGGTGGCTGAAAAGCACGCCCCAAGAATCGCCGAGCCACTCGTGAAAGTTGATTTTGCCCTGCGTGGTTTCGGCAGAGAAGTCGGGCGCGGTGTCGCCAAGTCGAATTGCCATCTTTGTGCTCCTTTGGGATTTTTAGGCCTGAATTTGTCGGATTTTTTCCTGGCGCCTAGGTTATCCGAAACCCGACTGAAATAGTCAACTTTTAGGTGAATTTCTCAACTTTTGCCGCGACATACCGTAGGTATGGTGAGAATACTTGACGATCACGATGAAATCTGATTTGAATCGCCCATTTATGCGTCGCAAATTGTTGACGATCGGGTTGGCGTTGCTTTTGGCCGGGCAGTTTTTGCCGACCGCAGTGGTCGAGGCCGATGCGCCGACCGGCGATTACATCGTGTTGTTTGCCAAGAGTGCCGACTTGTCGACCAAGATTTCGAAAGAAGTGCGATTGGGCAACGCGATCAGCGATGTCTTCGACGGCTCGACCAA
>VFZD01000038.1 GCA_016871295.1 Actinomycetota bacterium
TGGCGCACGGGTATCCCTTGTTGGTGTCGAAATGCCAATGCGGATAGTCCCGCGCCGCCCCCCGCATCTCGCGGTCACGCGAAACTTTCGCCAACACCGAAGCGGCCGCCACCGAAACACAAGTCGTGTCGGCCTTGACCTCGACGACGACTTGGCGCGCATGCGGCGAGACGAAGTCCCACCGACCGTCGACGATCGCCGCGTCAGCACCGGCACCAAGGGCGGCAAAGCCCCGACTGGTCGCCAACTTCTGCGCCCCGACCATGCCCAACTGGTCGCACTCCTGAGCCGACGCCGCACCCGTCGACCATCGCCAGCACGACGCGGCGACAACTTCAAACAACTCTTCGCGCTGCATCTCGGTGAGTTGTTTCGAATCTCGCACGCCACCCAAGACCAAGGCCGGTTCGTCGGCGAACAAGGTTTCTTCGCGCAACATCGCAATGCCGATCACCAGCGGACCGGCCCAACTTCCCTTGCCGACCTCGTCGATTCCCACGATCGTGCGGGCACCAGCGGCAAACAACCCGCGCTCGCGCGACGCATCGGGCCACGGCCGGAGTCGCTTCGTCACCCGAACATCTCGGTCAGTACGGCTCGTGCTTGATCAACACAGATGCACGCTCGCGGGCGAAGAACTGAACTCACCGACTCTGCACCACGTCTCGCTTTGCAACAGCGTCTCGGCCCCCTCGCCCGTCACCGCCGCGAGCAGACCACCGCTCGTCTGCGGATCCATGCACAATGCCACGCTCGCGTCATCCGTCGTCGTCGCGTCAAAACTGAAATGCTCGGCGACATATGCGCGATTTCGGGCGTCCCCTCCCGTGCGCACGCCACGACGCGCGGCCTCCAACGCCCCTGCGTACGCGCGCAACTTCGCCGACCGCAAAACAAGTTGCACGCCCGAACGCTGCGCCATCTCCCAACCGTGACCGGCCAAACCATAACCGGTCACATCGGTGACGGCGTGAACGGCCGCGCCGAGGCGCTGCAACTGCTCGGATGCGTCGCGATTCAAACGACGCATTCCGCCAATCACCTCGGCCTTGTCGCTCGCCGACCCGCCCGTGAGCGCAAGCCCGGTGCCCAACGGTTTCGAGATCAGGGCGACATCACCCGTCACCGCCCCGCCTTTGCGAAATATTTTTTGCGGATGGACCACGCCCTGCACCGCCAATCCGAAGATCGGCTCGGGGTTTCGTATCGTGTGACCACCCGCCACAGATCCGCCGGCTTCGACCACCACTTCGGCCGCGGCGGCAAATATCTCGGTGATCGCCTCGCGCGGAAAGTGCTCGGGAAACGCGGCGATGTTTATAGCCATCACGACGCGACCGCCCATCGCGAACACGTCGCTGCAAGCATTGGCCGCGGCGATCGCGCCAAAATCGCGCGGGTCGTCGACCAGCGGCGGAAAAAAATCGGTGGTGCTGACGAGGGCGACATCGCTTGAAACTTGATACACGGCGGCGTCGTCGAACGGGGCGAGACCAACCAACAGAGCGGGGTCGATCCGGGATCGTGTACCCGAGGCCAACTCGTCGACCAAATCTTTGAGCAGATTCGCGCCCCACTTGGCGGCGCACCCTCCGCACGAGGTCCATTCGGTGAGTTTTAGCGACGACACGGCTGAAACTGCAACTTTGTCGCTCATCAACTCGAGTCTATTTCACGGCCAGATTTTGAGCCGGGACAAAACCGCCGAGCAAAGTTTCGCCGCGCATCTGGGTGCTGACAAACGACTCGTCGATCGCGGTGGCGACGACTCTGGCCCGCGCTGGTCCGTGCACTTCCCACAACACCGCCGGCTTCGCGCCGTGCCAGCGCACGGCGTAAGAAACAAGATGCTCGGGCGTCGCCAAGAGATTGTGGCATTCGAAGTTCACCCCAACCCACGATTGATCGATGCCCCGCGGGCAGATATCGATCGCTCCGTCGAAATTCATGGCGATCAACTGCGACTCGACCCACGCGACCCGGCGAATTGGCGATAACTCGCCGAGTTGCCGGAGTTCGAATCGTGCGGCGACCCGTGCCAGCTTCGACCAGGCCCGGTTCAGATCCTGCACGCCTCGAGTCTCACCGGCGCGATGCAAGATCATCGCCGCCGACAACAGCGCCCGATCTTCGACCCAGGTCAATTCATTGCGCTTGGCACAACTACGCACTATTTTTTCGCCCGCCACGGCGATGTTGTCAATCAAACTGCGCGCGGCAACACCAGTCGACGCATCGATGCTGTCACCGAGGCGCACCCTCTCTGCGCTTTCCAAAACAAAATCGACGGGGTCCAAATCAGGGCGCATCATGTCGTTATCTGCAGCCGCCGACAACAACAAATCGCATCGCGCGAGCGTCAGCGCCTGACCCCATGACGGTTCTGGCACATCGACGCGGCTCGAAACCTGCAGCGCACTCAGCCAGCCGCGCTCGACTTGCGCGAAACTCGGCAAGGCCTCGAGCCGCCGGGCCGATATTCGTCGCGAGTCGCCCGCCAACGCCACCGCCACCCGCAAACTGGCACGATGCCCAACCGGAAACGCGACGCTTTGGCCCGGCAGATCGATGCCCTGCACGCCGGTCGGGCTCGGTTCGCGCATCATCGCGATATCACCGCGATCAAACGCCACGGCGAACGGCAACGACGAATCGTTGAAGATTTCGACGACGATCGCGCCCCCGAAATCAGCGACACCATATATACGGTGAACGGCGTCGCCGCCCGGCACCTTGATTCGCGTCTCGACAACCGGAACATTCGACAGCGCCCGCTGACGCACGGTGGTTTCACGCGAGGGTCGGTACCAGCGGTCGGCGGCGGCGATGAACCAGCGCAAACGCTCTTTTCCGTCGAAATACAAATCGCCCCACGCGTTGACACTGGCCCTGCACGCATTGCCCGCGACGGAACCAACGCCGTAACCCGCGCCCGAAACTGAGCCCGCGCCGGCACGCACCCCGATCGATCGCATCAGCGCCCGCCCACCACTAGAACTCAGACTTGATCGTGCGCGCCATCAACTGCACGAGAGCATCTTTGGCGCTCGTCGCGCCTTCACAAACCGCCGCGACCTGCTCGGTTATCGGCATCTCGACACCGTGACGCTGCGCGAGTTGCAGCACCGACAACGACGACCGCACACCCTCGGCGACCATCGACATCGAACCGGTGATCGCCGCGATCGACTCGCCGCGACCAAGCCGCACACCCACCGCCGAGTTGCGACTCTTCGCCGACGCACATGTAGCCACCACGTCACCCAAACCTGCAAGACCCATGAAAGTATTCGGGTTCGCCCCCAACGCCACGCCGAGCCTCGACATTTCGGCCAAGCCGCGGGTGATCAGCGTGGCTTTCGAATTGTCGCCGAATCCCATGCCCTCGACGATGCCGGTGGCGATCGCGATCACATTCTTGACCACCCCGCTGATTTCACAGCCCACCACATCGGCGTTCGTGTAGACGCGCAAAGTCGGCGACGCCACAACTCTTTGGATATCTCGGGCGATCTGCTCATCGACGCACGCGACCACCGTCGCCGCCGGCTGCCCGAGCATTATTTCGTGTGCCAAGTTCGGCCCAGTCAATACCGCCACCGGGTTCTCGGGCATCAGTTGTCGTGCCACCTCGGTCATTCGATTCAACGAGTCGCGCTCCAAACCTTTCGACAAACTGACGATCGGCACTGTGGCGGCCACGTGCGGGGCAACGCGCGCCGCGACCTCGCGAAATCCGTTCGACGGCACGGCCATCATCACGATCGACGCGTTCGAAACCGCAGCGGCGAGATCGGCCGAACAGAGCAGATTTCCGACCAACTTCGAACCCGGCAGATAGTCGTGGTTCTCGTGTCGCGTCGAAATCTGCTGGGCCAACTCGGCTCGACGGGCCCACAACACGGTCGGGCAGTTCTTGGCCACCGCGTTGGCCACCGTCGTACCCCACGAACCGGCCCCAACCACAGCGACGTGTATTTCCACCTCGGCAAGCGTATGCGCACAAACTGGTGGGCAACCCTAGGCTTCGCCCGTGACTTCTGCGCAACCGACCATCGATTATTCGAGAGTCGGTGTAGTCATCCCGGTCAAGGCATTTGACCAGGCAAAAGAGCGTCTGTCAGATCTGCTGACGCCCGCCGAGCGCATCGCCCTGACGAAGTATTGCGCCGAACAGGTGATTCGTGCGGCCGAAAAATTTGAAACCTTCGTCGTGTGCGACGACCCGCAGGTCGCCCAATGGGCCCGCGCACTTTCAACCCAAGTCGTTTGGCAACCAGAAATCGGCCTCAACCTCGCGGTTCGCGCAGGGGTCGAAGTCGCCAAGTCCAGGGGAAAAACTCTGGCCATCGTCAGCCACAGCGATCTGCCGTTGGCCACCGATTTCGCGGCGTTGCTCGTCGGTCAAACGGGCGAGTTGTTGAACTCTTCGGTCACCCTCGTGCCCGACCGCCATCACGACGGCACCAACATCATCGTCTTGCCCACCGACTCGGGCTTCGAATTTCGTTATGGCAAGCACAGTTTCGATGCGCACCAACAAATGGCCAAGAAACTCGGTTTACAAACGCGCGTCCTCGATGACGCAAATCTCGCGGTCGACATCGACACCGCCGAAGATTTGGCTTTCGCCCAAAAACTCAAAAACCTCGGATAAATGAAAGAAGAGGGGCCGAAGCCCCTCTTCTTACGGTATTCCGAACCAACTTGCTTGAAGTGGCTTAAGGCCTTATTTCTTGGCCTTACGACGCCTCTTCTTTGCAGGTGCCTTCTTGGCCTTCTTGCGCTTCTTTGCTGCCATTTTTTTCTCCTTGTTGTTTGGTATTACTTATTAGCGGTTTGGATTCAGTTGAGCTTTGAGTGTTGAACTCGAGCTGAACTTCATCGCAGTTGAGGCTTTCACCTGCACGGGAGCCCCAGTTTGGGGATTCCTGCCGATGCGAGCCTTTCGCTTCGAGGTACTGAACGAACCGAAGCCCGGCCAAGCAACCTTGTCGCCTTGCATAGCTGATGAAACGACAAGATCAAAGAACTCGCTGATCGTGCGTTCGGCATCCGCCTTCGACACTCCAGCTTTCTGTGATACTGCGTCGATCAATTCTGCTTTAGTCATTTCCTTACCTTACTTTCCCGGTTTCGGATTACCGTCGAACATCCATTTGAGTGGATCGGAAAAAGAATTGCAAGCATCATCGGCATTCGCGACGCATTCCAAAATTTTGCCACGCACTCGACACGGTTCGAAAATTTTCTGAAACAATTGCGTCATCGGCGATCTTTTCGTCGAAGTCTTGATTTCAAACGATTCTTCGCGGCAGTGCACGAGCCTCGAGACAATCTCGGCAAACCCTTATTTTGTAAGCATTTCAGCGTCAACTTGATGATCGGCGCCGGTGCTGGCAACCCAACTGCGCCTTGTCGATAGACCTCGCGAAAAAATTTCATTCGTCCCGACAAACCACGGTCAAACTAGCCGTCGTCGGTCAATTTTCGGCCTGGAAAACATTTTTTGAAGAAATTTTCAAAATTCCAATAATTTCGGCGCCAAAACGACCCATTTGGCTCCCGATATCCACCAACCCGCCAATCTCAGAGACAACAATTAACTTCGTTGTCCTCTTCAAAATCAATTTCTGAAAGAACCGCCGGGCAGTTCGCCGAACTTTTCACAACTCCAATCGGCACGCGCATTGTGCTCGACACTTCGGTTCTCGTTGCCGACCCGAACTGTCTGCACGGGTTTACGAACTGCGCGATCGTGATTCCTCTGACCGTGATCGAAGAATTGGATGGTCTGAAAACCCGAATGGACGACGTCGGGCGGTCGGCACGCAGCGCGCTGCGCTCGATCGAAGACCTGCGTCGCAAAGCGGGCGGCTCACTCAAAGAACCGACACCGATAAACGGGTCGGAAACGAGCGGAACCGTGCAAATCGAGGTCAACGGCATTCAGCAACATCTGCTCGTCGAGCACGGCCTCGACCCGAAGGTGCCCGACAATCGAATAATCGGCGCGGCTCTGAGTCAGGCATCGATTTCGCCGACCTGCATCGTTTCCAACGACGCCGCGCTTCGGATCAAGGCGGCCCACATGGGTTTGACCGCGCTCGAACACCGCCCCGTCAACGCCGGTCGCTCCGAGAGACCGATGGGCTGGTCGACGCTCGACACCTCGGTCGATGTGATCGACAGCCTCTACAGGTCGGAGGGCATCGAAAAGTCGCGGATCGCCGCCGCCGAGGGCCTCTATGAGAACAACTTCGCCGTATTGCGGTGCGGCTCGCAATCGGCCCTAACCCGTTGTCGCGACAACGAACTGCGACTGATGCATCAATCGGCCCCCGAAGCGTGGGGTTTGCGGGCCCGCAACAAAGAGCAACGGTTCGCCCTCGAACTTTTGTTGGATCCCCAAATCACAGTCGTCGCACTCGACGGTCAGGCCGGCACGGGCAAGACGGTTTTGGCGATCGCCGCGGGTCTCGAGCAGGTTGTCGAACAGCGTCGTTACGAACGTCTGGCGGTTTATCGTCCGCTCGTGCCAGTGGGTCGGGCCGACGTTGGTTTCCTGCCGGGTGGACTCGACGAAAAACTCGATCCATGGATGTCGGCAATTCACGACGCGGTCGTCGCGCTCACCGACAATCGATCGAGCCAAGATGCCCGCGGTCTGATCGACGATCTGATCGCCCGAGGTCAACTCACGCTCGAGTCGGTCACCTTTCTGCGAGGTCGCAGTCTGCAGGCCCAAATCGTCGTCGTAGACGAGGCACAAAACCTCGAGCCGACAACCTTGAGGACGATCCTGACCCGCATCGGCGAAGGCACGAAGGTGATTTTCACCGGCGACACGAGCCAGATCGACGCGCCCTACATGGGTGAAACGAACAACGCTCTCGCCGTGCTCGTGCAGGCGTTTGCAGGGCAAAGTTGCTTCGGTCATATAACTCTCGAGTCTTGTGAGCGCAGTGAAGTCGCCAGTTTGGCCGCCGAACTGCTTTAAATTACGGCGTTGAAATTAGGAATTCTTAGACCAAAGTTTCATCCCGTGCTGAGTTCACTTAATACTGTGAGATTTGTGACCCACGAGGCGGCAAGTATTCCCGATGATTTGAGTTTCGAGGTTCTCCAAGCGCTGAATCGTCTCAATGAATGGCGCGAGCGATCGAATTGCAAAGGCCAACGAAAACTGTTCTTCGGTCATCACTCCGAGCGACCCCAGGCCCGAATACGGCGCGAAACCAAGGCGGGCGCGTTGTGCAGGCGTTGCGAGGTCAAACCCGATTGCCGCGAGTTCGCGAGACTCAATCACGAATACGGTTTTTGGGGCGGCGAAAACGAGGAGCAACGGCATCGCGCCGGCTTCAAGGTGATGGCCCCGATCGGCGTGCGAGCAAAAGTGCTGCGTCCAAGTTCGAACGCCCAATTCTCGGAGGTCGAGCACCAACCCGAAAACTGAAGACGCGCGGCCGAGGCTTCTCGGCGTGTCATGATTGAAGTGATGACCGTGGCTCTGAAGACCCCAGACTCCCTTGTCACTTCATTCTTTGAACTGATTCAAGGTCATCACCTGACAGCCGCACTCGATCTGTTGTCCGTCGATTGCGAATACGACAACGTGCCGATCACCAAAGTCTTCGGACGACCCGCGATCGAAAAGACGCTCGGCGGTTTTCTCGCCGAATGCACCGCCTACGAGTGGATCATCCACCATCAGGTGGCATCGGGCGACCTCGAACACGGCGTGGTGATGAACGAACGCACCGACCGATTTGAAATCGACGGTCGATGGGTCGAACTCGACGTTGCCGGACTTTTCGTCGTCAACGAGTCGAAAATCGCCCTATGGCGCGACTACTTCGACCGCGAAAATTTCACCAAAGCGCTCGCCGCAAAATAGCGCCGAAGTTACGCGAGCGCACACGTCTCGGCTAGCTTCTTTGCGATGCTCGACTCGTTGAACGGCAAATCGCTCGCTGAGGTCAAGTTTGCAGTCGTCGACACCGAAACAACAGGTCTATCGGGTTCGAACGACTATGTTCTCCAACTCGGCGTGGTAATCACCCGCGGTGACGGCACGATCGAAGATCAATTCGTGACGTTTGTCAGGCGGTTTTTCTGGAAACCGGGTCGACTCGGCGCCTACAAGGTGCACGGCATCAAACGGTCAGACCTTCGCCGCGGCGTCAGGCCCGAAGCAATGCTCAGTCGCCTCGACGACTATCTTCGCGATTCGATCTTCGTCGCCCACAACGCCAAATTCGACATCGGCTTTCTGACCGGCGAAGCCGATCGCCTCGCCAAAAAACTCACCTTCAACGGCCCGCTCGACACGCTCAGGCTTTCTCGCGCCCTCGACCCGAAACGATTCAACTCACACCGGCTCGCCGACGTGATGAAGCGTTACGGCGTCGTCGTTGCGCGTCAACACGACGCTCTAGCCGATGCCCTCGGGGCAGCAATGGTGCTCCCCCATCTGCTCGAACAACACGGCGTCACCACGGTCGAACAACTCTCGGCGCACTTCGGCGTTTGATTTCGCCTTCTTCGTCAAACCTCGGTCGAAGCCGACTGGTATCTGGCCAAAACTGCTTTTGCGGTCTGCGCTTTCAACGACTTGAATTCGCGTGGCTTGAGCACTTTCACGTTGTTGCCCGCGCGCAACAGCAGTCGACCCAACCAATGCGTCGAGGTAATCGACATGGTGACGTCGACGCTCGAGTCGGCGTTGTCGGTGCGCGAGATATAAGGGTATGACTCGACGATCCATCGCGCCGATTTCTGAACACGCAGCGTGACCTGCTGCAGGCTCTCTGAAAACCACGGCAATTCGTCGTCGCGCACCTCTCGCAACTGATCGAATACTCCGGTGCCGGCGAGACTCTCGATTCGGTCGACGCGAAAAACCCTGTCCTCACCCGACAGATGATCGTCGGCGGCGACATACCAACGACCCGAGTCTTCGAATACTTTTCGCGCGGTGATCATCCGGTTGGTGCGTCTTTGTGTCGCCGGCGAAAAATATTCAATCTCTTGGCGCTCACCAGAATTGACGGCCGCCAACAGTTCCTTTACATACCGCGTCTTGGGTAGCTGCACCTTGATCGTGTCGGCACCCGACGGCATCAGCGGCGCAAGTTTTGCCAGAGCCGTGGCCAATGGCCCTTTCTTGTCGGCTCCCGGCAACTGCATCGCCGCCTGAGCCATCACCGTAACCGCGAACAACTCGGCAGTGCTCAATTTCAACGGCCGAGAGAACACCAACGGCACTTCGGCAATCACCATGCCGTCGTCCATAAACACGTCGATCAGGGCGTCGGGCGTATATGGGGGCACGCCGCATACGGCCGCCATCTGCAGGTCTTCGACCAGTTCGGTCTCGGTCAAATTGAATTGCCGAGCCATTGCCGTAATCTTCACGCGCTTGCGCTGCATAATCCACGGCAGCATCACCAACAACCCGCCGACACGCTGCGCCGCGCTGCGAGGCCCGCGTCGTGATCGACCCGTGCTCGGCCTATTCGCCGAACCATTTTTGGTCGCGCTCTTGCCCGGTTTCTGCGCCTTGCGCGGTTTCGTTGACCTCGACTTGGCGGTTCTTCGCTTTGCGGTCTTGCGTCTTGCGACCGATTTCTTTTTGGCGACCATCACGACCCTGTCGCGAGTTCTTCGAGCCATTGCACGATGTGATCACGAATCTCGGGTGGCGACAAAACTTCCGCGCTCTCGACCATCGCGAACAACCATTGTCTGAAGGCGCCGAGATTGGCACATGGAATCGCGAATTCGACCCCGCCATCTTCCCGCTCTCGAATCACGAAACTCTCGCCGAATTCGCGTCGCACCCCCGCGGCGAGCGCAGCATCAACCAAAACCGTCGCGGTCGTGATTTCACCGTCGCCCGCCGCCAACATCTGCTTTTCGGTTGGTACGGCCGCCACAACCTCGAAGTTTTCCGGGGTCGTGAACGTCCGCACTTCACCTGCGACTACCCGACCCTCGATTCGGTCGACGCGAAAAACTCGCTGATCGCGGCGCAGATGGTCGTAGCCGATGATGTACCAAAACCCACCGCGCGAAAGCATGCCGTAGGGGTCGACTTGACGCGACTCGCCCTTGTATTCAAAATTCAAGGTTCGTCGCTGCATCACCGCTGCGGTGATCGTGCCCATGTTTTGGTCGACCAACCCGATGTTGACGCTCATCGAAGACTTGTTGAGGTGACGCTCGCCCCCGAGTTTCCACAGCGCCTCTTCGCCGTGTTGCGCACCAAGGTGCACCGTCGCCACGGCAAGTTGCAGCGCGTCGCGTTCTGATTCGGTCAGACGCAGGTCGCTCAACTCGTAATTGCTTCGATTCACCCAATAGATGACCTCGCCGGCCGCGTCACCGCCCAGAGTCTTTGTCTCGATCGGAATGCCCATCTCGCGCAGCGCCGCCTTGTCGCGCTCGAACGCCGCCCTCGCCGCCTCGTCGCTGTCGGGGTACTGCTTGCCCAGTTCTTGGCGAATTTGTCGAAGCGTGAGCGGCTTTGCCCGGTCGACGAGCAACGCCAAAAGATTCATCATTCGCTCGGCTTGCGAAATCTTGACGGCCACGCCTCAAGCGTAGGTCGCCGCCAAATGCCGACCAAGCAACACCGGTCCAACGCGCGAACTATTTGTTCGGCTTGCGCGAACTCCGATACCACGACATCAAACCGCGCGTCGACGAATCATGACTCGTCGAAAACGACGATTCATGGCCGCCAACTTGTGCCGATATCTCGCCCGCCAAGACCTTGCCCAACTCCACACCCCACTGATCGAAACTGTTGATTTGCGCCACGACACCATGCACGAACACCCGATGTTCATATATCGCGACAATCGCACCCAGCGCCCTCGGGCCGAGTTCGACCGCCATCAACACGGTCGACGGACGATTGCCCGCCATCTTGCGATGATTCGACAGCGCATCATTTCGAGAACCTTGCAGAGCCCGACCAAACGCCAGCACGCTCGCCTGGGCCAACATGTTCGCGGTCAACTGATCGTGCATCTCGGCATCGGCGTTCGGCACACGGGCAAAACCGATGAAATCTACGGCGGCAACCTGCGTGCCCTGGTGCAACATCTGCATGAACGCATGCTGCGAATTGGTGCCGACCCCACCCCAAACCACGGGGGAGGTTTTGACCGAGACTTCCGAGCCGTCAAGTCGCACCGATTTGCCGTTGCTTTCCATGACCAGCTGTTGCAGATAGTTGGGCAAGAGTCGCAGCGCCGAGACATAGGGCAAAACAGCCAAACTTGGGTAACGCGCGGCGCCGAAGTTGAGCGCGTCGATCAACCCCAAAATCAGAACCGTGTTTTCCTCGGGCTTGGTCGATCGCATTTGCTCGTCGATGCCGCGCATTCCCGAGAGAAACTCCTCGAACGCCGCAAACCCGAAGGCGATCATCGGCAGCAAACTCATTGCCGAGGCGATCGAGTAGCGACCCCCGACCCACGGCCAAATTTCGAAAGTATTGGCGGCGACAACGCCCGAGTCCTTGGCTTTGGCCGGGTTCGCCGTGACCACCACGAAATGTTCGGCGAGTTCTTGGCTCGCCAGATCAAGATTCATACCGCGGGCGAGCCATTTCTTGGCGACTTGAGCGTTGGCCAACGTCTCGGCCGTGCCGAAAGACTTCGAGCAAACAACGAACAAAGTCTCCTCGGGCGTGCATTGCGCGAGAACCGCGTTGATCTCGCTCGAATCGATGTTCGCCACAAAAAAGCACCTGAAATCGGTGGTGCCCACGCTGCTGAGCACATCGTGAATCAGGCGTGGTCCGAGATCGCTGCCCCCGATGCCGATATTCACCAAATACTTGAAGCGCTTCTGGCCGCGAATCGCGTCGACGAACTTTTTCACCTTCGCCAATTCGTCGTGAACCTGGGCGACGACGTTCTTGCCGTCGACTTGAATCGAAGTCTTCGAATCGGCGCGCAACGCCGTGTGCAACGCCGGTTGATTTTCGGTTGAATTTACCGGTTTCCCGTCGCACATCTCGCCGAATCGTTCGAGAACCCTCGCCTCCGTGGCCAGGGCGAGCAAGTTCTGTAACGCCTCTTGGTCGATGACTTGTTTCGAGTAGTCGACGAGAATCTCTGTTTTTCCGTCACCGACCAACTTGGTCATCTTTTCGGCGCGAAACTCGTCTTCGGCGAAAAGGCTCGTCAATGACGCGCTTTCAAGGCGCTTGGCGTCGCTCAAAACTTTTTGCCACGCCTGAAAGTTGCCGACAACCATCGATCAAAGGCTACTGACTAGGGTCTATAGCCGTGCCCAAAACGACCGAGCGCTCGGGAATACTCTATGGGCTCGGCGCCTATGTCACTTGGGGTTTGCTCACGATTTATTGGAAGTTTCTCCAAGACTTCAACGCCTTCGAACTGATCGGTTGGCGCATCGTCACCTCGGCCGTCGTGTTGCTGCTGATTCTCGTCTTCAACCAGAACTTGCGAAACATCTCCAAAGCGTTCGGCGACCGAACTCTGCGCGGTCGTATCTTGCTCGCCAGCGTCTTGCTGTCGATCAACTGGACGACATATGTCTGGGCGGTCGTGAACGAACACGTGCTCGAAACCGCTCTCGGCTATTTCATCGCGCCGATATTCACGATGACGATCGGATTTTTCGTGTTGCGTGAGCCGGTGCGAAATTCGCACCGCTTGGTGATCGTCTTGGCTTCGAGCGCAATCGTGGTGCTGACCTACTCATATGGTGCGCCACCATGGCGCGCGCTGATGATCGCCGCTTCGTGGAGCATCTACGGATACCTGAAAAAACAGGTGCAGTTGTCCAGTCTCGAAAGTCTCTCGGCCGAAATCTTGGCGCTTTTTGTTCCTGCTATCGCCCTGGTTGCAGTCACATTTGATCGCGTCGATTCGGTGCCGAACACGGCCCAGGCCCACGAATGGGTGCTGGTACTGCTCACGGGTTTGGCCACGGCCGTGCCGTTGCTGATGTTCGGCGCCGCATCGCGCCGTGTTCGGCTCAGCGTGCTCGGGCCGATGCAGTACCTGGTGCCGACTTTCAATTTTCTTCTGGGTTGGCTCGTCTACAACGAGGGTCTCGACATGCTGAAACTCTTGGGCTTCGCCCTGGTTTGGGTCGGCCTCGTGATATTTTTCGTCGACTTCGACTAGGCGTCCACCGAGAGCTTGAACGCCGCTCCCGCCATGAGAACCTTCATCGACTTGATCAGTGCGGCGGTGCGTTTCGCATCGCGATAGACCATGTTGAATCTGGCCAAACCGGCCAGCACGACCATCAACATGTCTTCGAGCGACTGCGCCGAAATCTCGTCGTTGACGTCGCCGCGCTCGACGGCGTCGGCCGAAATCTGCAGCAAGATTCGGCCGATTCGACCACCGGTCGGCAATACCGCTCGCATCAATTCGGGGTGGCGATGCGCCTCGGCAGAAACGCTCAACACGAACGAAACGACGGCCGGCTCGCGCATGGTTAGCGCCGCCAACGCGTCGATCATCGCCGAGATATTTTTCGTTATCTCCCGATCTTTGTCGACCGCATTTTGAATCGTGTCGCAGACCATTTTCTGCACATCCGAGAACACCGCGACATAAAGATCAACCTTGGACGGAAAATAGTGGTAAATCGCCGCGGTGGTGATGCCGGCCGCCTTGGCCAAAGTCTTGTTGGTCGTCGCGTCGAAACCCTCGACGGCGAACGAGCGCCGCGCTTCGATCAACAGTCGGCTCCGCGTATCGGCGCTGTCGCACCTCGTCGGGCGCCCCAATCTTTTCATTAGGCAAATTTAGTTTTTCAACCCCGCAACACCCGAGTCAGAGCCGCGGCCAGTTCGACCGGTCGATCACCTTGCACCGAGTGCCCCGCCCCGTCGACCACGAGCACTTCGGCATCGGGTTTGCGACGCAACAGTTCGGCGACATCCGCGTCATCGACCACGGGTGAAACTCCGCCTCGCACGAGCATCATGTAGCACCTCAATTTTTCGATCACCGGCCACAGTTCGGCGATTCGTTCGACGCGACGCGTCGAGTCTTCGGGTGAAGGGTGCGTCGATCGGTCGTATCTCCATTGCCACGAGCCGTCTTGTTGTTGCTTGGCGTTGTGCAGTATTCCGCGTCGCAGTGAACTCTCGCTGCGGGTCGGGTTGTGTTCGATGGTGCGCGCGAGAATCTCGGCGAAACTCGCGAACGATTGCGGACCGTTGACGAAGTCGGTGATCGCCTTCGACTTTTGGGCGTTGACACCGGGGGTGATATCTACGACCACGATCTTGTTGGCCAAGTCTGGTCGCATCCCCGCCAGCGCCACGGTGGTCAACCCCCCGAGCGACATTCCGACCACGAGCTTCGCCGTCGGCGCCCACTTTTCGATCGCCGTGGCGACATCGACGGCCAGAACCCCGGCCTCGTAATTGCCGTCTTTGCGCCACGAAGAATGACCGTGACCGGGCAGGTCGATCGCCACGGCCGACACACCCATCGCCAAAATGACCGTGTCCCAAGTGTGGGCGTTCTGCGCGCTGCCGTGCACGAAGACGATTTCGGGCGACCCGTTTCCCCACTTCAAAGCGCTCAATGTGCGTTGGTCCGAAAGTTGCATCGACACCCGTTCGACTTTTGGCAACGACGAGACATTCAACGAATATTCGGCGACGTTCTCACCGAACATCGAGAACTCGTCGTAGTCGATTTTCATGCAGACCTCGAAAATGTTTGCAAATTCTTTCTGATCATGGCGTTGTCGTC
>VFZD01000039.1 GCA_016871295.1 Actinomycetota bacterium
TCTATTTCGGAAGATAGGCGAGGGTGGCGGGGTGAAGTCTCGAGTTGGATGTGATGAGCGAATTGGCCCGCCAGTTTTGTGAGCCGAGGCGATCTGTGCACAGACCACCCGCACGCTGCACGATCGGCACGAGTGCGGCGATGTCGTAGGGCGCCAAGCCGATCGCATCGATGGCGACATCAATAACCCCTTGGGCGACCAACATGTGTTGCCAAAAATCCCCGAATCCGCGCACTCGGGAAACATCATGCTGCAATTTGGCCAGGTTTTCGGCGGCGCCGAGGTCAGCCCACGCCTTGTTGGCGATGATGCTCAGACTGGCGTGACGCAATGAGTCGATCTCGCTGACCCGAATCGGCGTGTTGTTGTAATACGCATCGCCATGAACATGCGCCCACCATCGCATCTGCATAGCCGGTGCCGAGACGACACCGAGCACGGGCATCTCTCGATAAACGAGGCCGATCAGCGAAGCCCACACCGGCATGCCACGGACGAAATTGCTCGTGCCATCAATCGGGTCAATGACCCATTGAAACTCGGCATCTTCCGGGCCGACGACGCCGTGTTCTTCGCCGTAGACGCTGTGCTCCGGTCGCTCGGCGCGAATCAGATTCGTGATCGCAGTTTCAGTAGCCCGATCAATTTCGGTGACTTCACTTTTGTCGGCTTTGCGCATCACCGAAAAACCCCGCGAGTTGAAACCGGCAAGACTCACCGAGTCGGCGACGTCGGCCACGCGCAAAGCCAACGCAAGATTTTCGTCGAGAGTCGACTTGTCGGGCGGAGATTGCGACATGTTTGTCAGCGCTACGGGGTTCGTGATCGGCGCTGTCGGTTTTTTCTACTTCGGCTTGACCGTGGCCAGGTCGGCGAGCAGTTCAACCAGCGAATCGGCGTCGAGCGCATTTTCTTTGAGAATCGCCGCCGGTTTGGCGTGCGAAATGAACCTTGAGGGCAAACCCAAGACGCGAATTTTCGGTTGCACAGACCCTGGCGCGCTCGTGATCAGGTCGGCGAACATCATGCCGATGCCGCCGTCACGAATTCCGTCTTCGATCGTCACCACGACGCAGTGGCGGGCCGCGTCGGCGATCATCTTCTCGTCGGCGGGCACGCAACTTCGGACGTCATAAAGCGTGATTTCAGTTCCGCGACCCGCCAGCGTGCGCACCGCGCTCTCGGCTATTGCAACCATTTTCCCGATCGCCAAAACACAGACATTCGGCACCGATGAAGCCTGAAGTTTGCGGGCCTGCAGCCCACAACCAATTTCGTGTTCACCCACCGAGCGGGCCAAACCTTTCGGGTAGCGAATTGCCACTGGGCCCGAATCGGCCAACCCAATCGCGTCTTCGAGCATTTGCGTCAGTTCTTGCGCGCTCGACGGCGCAAGCAATCGCATTCCGGGCACTTTCGACAACAAAGCCATGTCGTAGACGCCGTTGTGGCTGGGTCCGTCGTCACCCGTGACCCCGGCTCTGTCGAGGCAGAACACGACGGGCAATCGATGGAGAGCGACGTCGTAGACAAGTTGATCCCACGCGCGATTCAAAAATGTCGAGTAGAGCGCGACGACCGGTCGCAAGCCTCCCATCGCCATGCCAGCCGCGGCGGTGACGGCATGTTGTTCGGCGATGCCGACGTCGATGAAGCGCTCGGGAAATCGGGATTGAAACGGCAACAAGCCGGTGGGTCCGGGCATCGCCGCGGTGATCGCCACGATGCGCGAATCTTGTTCGGCGATCTTGATGATCGAGTCGGCGAACGCCTGGGTGTAACCGGTCGGCACCGATTTTGGAGGACCAGTGACCGGATCGAATACCGGGGCATCGTGAAGATTTTTCTCGTCGTCGTCTTCGGCGGGCGGATAACCCCGACCCTTTTGTGTGATCACATGAATCACGAGCGGCCCTTCTTCGACGCGTGTGGCCGCCGACTTGAGGGCATGCTCGAGAGCCCGTTGATCGTGACCGTCGATCGGCCCGATGTAACGAACCCCGAGGGCCTCGAAGAACGCGGTGGGTTGCAGATATTCGCGGACACCCGCTTTGAACGCCTCGATCCCGCGTTCGGCCTGTGGCCCGACTATCGGCAAGTCGTAGAGAAACTTCTCGAGTTTGCGTTGGCGCCGAACGTATACGGGGTTGAGTCTGATGTCGGTGAGTGCGCGCGACAGAATTTGCGTCAGGCGATCTTGTGGTCGCGCCATTTCACCGGTTTCATCGAGGGCGTCCGGTGCGGTGCTCGTGTTCTGCGGACTCGTGACGTTGGAAATCGTCGGCGCATACGAGCGACCGTTGTCGTTGAGCACGACGATCACGCGACGATTCGAATGGCCGAGGTTGTTGAGCGCCTCGTAAGCCATGCCGCCCGTGAGCGAACCGTCGCCAATGACCGCGACGATGTGGCGATGGTCGGGTTTGGCGCTCTGGTCTCGGGCGACCGCGAGACCATAGGCATAGCTCAGCACCGTCGAGGCGTGGCTGTTTTCGATGAAGTCGTGCACGCTTTCTTCGCGACTCGGGTAGCCCGAAAGGCCGCCCGCTTGGCGCAGATTGTTGAAACCCCCGCGTCGACCCGTGACGATTTTGTGCACGTAAGCCTGGTGACCCGTATCCCACAGAATCGCATCTCGCGGAGACTCAAAGATTCGGTGAAGAGCCAGCGTAAGTTCGACGGCGCCGAGATTCGAGCCGAGATGCCCGCTGTTTTTGGCCACCGCGTCGATGATGAACTCGCGAATCTCGGCCGCCAAATCGGCGAGTTGTTCGAAGTTGAGATTCGCGAGATCGCTGGGCTGGCGAATGTCAGAGAGCGCCATAACGCCTACAACGCTAGTCCCGAGTGGTTGTTTGGGCCCCAACGAGTTCGGCCGCCAGACGGCGGTGATTGAAGTAGTGCAGTTCGGTGCCGATGAAATATGCCACAGCGAAAGCCAGCATTCCGCCGGCGCCGTCCATCCAGAAATGGTTGCCCGTGACGATGATGCACAGCAGCGTCACCGCGGGATAGATCAGCAGCGCGAGTCGCATCCATAACTTTCGTGCGATCGGCCAGAGCCCGAATGCGCACCATGCCGCCCAACCAATGTGCAGCGAGGGCATCGCCGCATATTGGTTGGTCAGTTTGCTGCCCGCACCACTATCGAACGCCCACGGCCCGCCGAACTCATCGATCGTGTCGACGAAGCCGAAGTTTTCGGCACCATTTCGATTGCGAAGTTCGCTTTCGATGCAACTCGCGCCGTAACCGGCATCGGGGCACGGCGCGTCGAGCAGTCGCGGTGGCATCAACGGAAACAAGGAAAAGCCGATGATCGCCAGGGCGGTCATTACCGCGAGGGTGTTTCGCCATTGACCGAAGACGCCGGGTCGAAATCTATAGAGAGTGATAAAGACGCCGAGCGTGACGAAAAAATGCGCCGTGCCGTAGTAGACGTTCATCGTCTTGATGAACCAGACATGCGGCAAAAACCAGTCCTGCAAAGTTTCCTCGTGATAAAGACCGATCCATCTTTCGAATTCGATGATGCGAACCGCATTTGTAAACGAATGGTTCGGCACCGAGACACCTTCGACGAGCGTCGAACCAAACTGGTTGCGAATCAGCGTGTAGACCGAGTAAAAAATCGTGAAGATCAAGACTTCTTTCCACCACACCATTCGATGTTCAAAGTCGACGGGCAGGGCGGGGCGTCGCCCAGTTTTCCGCGGCGTGTCTGTGTCGGTTTCCACGATTCAAGATTACGACCACGCAAGTTGCAACCGATCGACCACGCCTAGGCTGGGGAGATGCCAAAGATCCAGGTCAGCGAACCGTTGGTCAGCCCCGATGTTTTAGCGAGAGTTCTGATGGCCGGTCGCGGCACCGGCGCCGAGTTCTCGGAGGTCTATATTGAGGACAAGCGCTCGACTTCGGCCGGCCTTGACGACGGCAAGGTCGAGCAGGTCACCTCGGGTCGCGATCGCGGCGCGGGCATTCGGGTGGTCTCCGGCGAGACGACGGGTTTTGCCCACACGTCAGATCTCTCAGAAAAGGGTCTGATTGCCGCCGCCCGAGCGGCTGCGCTCGCGGCCAAACAAGGCGGCGGCGGCGTAAACAAGGTTCAACTGGGGTCGCTGGTGCGTCACCCCGTGAACGAAGTCAAGATTTCTCCCGATGGCGTCGAGAAGTCGCGCAAGGTTGAACTGCTCAGACGGGTCGATGCGGCGGCGCGCGGCGTCAACCCGGCGATCGTGCAGGTTTCGGCGGGCTACGGCGACTCGTGTCGGCGTATTCTGGTGGCCAACAGCAACGGCGTATTGAGCGCCGATGAACAGGTGCGCACGCTGTTGCGGGTCAGCGTCGTGGCGACCGGCGACGGTGGAATGCAAACCGGTTACGACTCGTTGGGCCACACGATCGGCTTCGAGATGTTCGACGAGAATGACGTCGAAGAATTGGCGATTCGCGCCGCCAAACAAGCCGTGACGAAACTCTCTGCACGCCCCGCGCCTTCGGGTTCGATGCCGGTGGTGATCAAGCGCGGCAGCGGCGGCGTGTTGTTTCACGAAGCCTGCGGTCATGGTCTCGAGGCCGACCTGGTCGGCAAGAGCGCCAGCGTCTATCGCGGCAAGATGGGCGAACTGGTGGCATCACCGCTCGTGACCCTCGTCGATGACGGCACGATGACCGCCGAGTGGGGGGCGATCGGCATCGATGACGAGGGGCATCCCTCGCAACGCAACACGCTGATTCAAGACGGCGTCCTCACCGATTACATGTGGGACTACCTGCGCGCGCGCAAAGAGGGTCGCGCGCAAAGCGGCAACGGCCGTCGTCAGAGTTACCAACATCTGCCGATGGTGCGAATGACCAACACTTTCGTGATCAACGGCAAAGCAGATCCCGATGACATCGTGCGCGACACCAAGCAAGGCGTGTACATCGCCAAACTTGGTGGCGGTCAGGTCGACACCGCGAGCGGTGATTTCGTTTTCGGCATGACAGAGGCGTACCTGATCGAGAACGGCGAGATCACCGAGCCGTTGCGCGAAGGAAACTTGATCGGCAATGGTCCGGAAGTTTTGAAAGACATCGACCTGCTCGGCAACGATTTTGCGATGGGCAACCCGGGTACTTGCGGCAAAGACGGGCAAGGCGTGCCCGTCGGTGATGGTCAACCGACGCTGCGAGTGAGGTCGATGACAATCGGTGGCACCGCCGCATGAGCGTCGAGGTCCCTGATCTGCAAAAACTCGCCGACCTGGTGATCGAGCAGGCGAAAACCGGCGAACAAATTGAGGCCTATGTCGCCCGAGGCGGCGAAACATCGGTGCGTGTTTACGAGGGTCAACTCGAGCATTTTGTTTCGGCGCAAAGCGAGGGCGTCGGCATTCGGATCATCAAAGACGGCCGCACCGGGTTCGCCTATGCGGGCACGCTCGAGCCGTCGGCGATCGACGAAGTGTTGGCCGAGGCGCGCGACAACGTTCAGTTCGGCACGGTCGACGAGTGGGCGGGTCTGGCCGAGCCCGACGGCGTAGAGCAGGTGCCACAAAAGTTGTGGGATGAAGAGTTGGCGAATTATCCGACCGACAAAAAGATTCAGATCACCAAAGAGTTGGAGAAACTCACCTTGGCCGCCGACCCGCGTGTTCGCGCCGAGCAGTCGAACTACGAAGATGGCTGGGGTGAGACGGCCGTTTCAACCACGACGGGCATTCGCGAAAGTGGGCGGGGCAATTCGTGTTACGTCTCGGTGGCGACTCTTGCCGACGACGGCGACGAGGCGCTCACAGGTTTCGGGTTCTCGGTCGGTGACTCGCCGAAAGAATTCGACTTGAACAAGGCCGCCCGCGAGGCGGCCGACCGCGCAACCCGCTTGATCGGCGCGACGAAACCCGCCAGCAAAAGGGTGACGATTGTTTTGGATCCGTATGTGACGTCGCAGTTCGTCGGTATCTTGTCGAGCGCATTGAACGGTGAAAACTTGGCCAAGGGCCGAAGCCTGTTCGCCGACCGCTTGAACGAGCAGGTGGCAAGTGCGAAGTTCACGCTCGTCGACGACCCGACTAACGAGTTGGCCTACACGGCCACAGATATCGACGGTGAAGGTCTGGCTGCGCGGCGCAACGTACTGATCGAAAACGGCGTGCTAAAAAAATTCGTGCACTCGAGTTACAGCGCGCGACGCATGAGCACCAAGAGCACGGGCAACGCGATAAGAGGCGGTTTTGCCGGCGGTCCGGGGGTCGGTTGTTTGGCGATGCAAGTTCAACCCGGCGGCAAATCGCAGGCCGAATTGATCGCCTCGATCGACGACGGCGTGTTGATTCAGGATGTCGCCGGAATGCACAGCGGCGTGAACACGATCTCTGGCGATTTCTCAACCGGCGCGTCGGGCATCGTGATCAAGAACGGCGCATTGGCTGCGCCGATTCGCGAGTTCACCATCGCCTCGACACTGCAGAAAATGTTGTTGAATATCGTGAACCTCGGCAACGACATCGACTGGTTGCCGATGCGCGCGGTGGGTCTAACTTTGGTGATTGATGACGTAATGATGAGCGGTTCGTAAAGACGATGTCGATCTGGCACGCGATCGTGCTTGGCATCGTGCAAGGTTTGACCGAATTCTTGCCGATCTCATCGAGCGGACATTTGGAAATCGTGCCGTGGTTGCTGAACTGGAACGACTTCGACTCGCAAACAACGGCCAAGGCCTTCGACACGGCCCTGCACCTTGGCACGCTCGTGGCGGCACTCGTTTATCTGCGCGCCGAACTGGGCGATTATGCGCGCCAGGGGCTGCGGGTTGTGGTGCGTCGAAAAGATGATCGAGCCGTGACGGCCGCTGATGCCGCGGGTAGGCGCGCCTGGTTTTTGGTCGCCTCGGCGCTGCCGGCCGGTGTGGTCGGCGCGGTGTTCGAAGATTCGATCACCGATCGACTCGGCACCCCTGTTTTGATTGCCGTCAGTTTGATCGGTTTTGGTCTGCTTTTGGTCTGGGCCGATCGTCGGGCGAGCGGGGGGTCGAGTCAGCGCGATGTCGAGGGCTTGAACTTGCGCGACGCGCTGCTCATCGGCTCGGCACAGATTCTTGCGCTCAACCCGGGCACTTCGCGCTCGGGAATAACGATCACAGCGGCGCGTCTGGGTGGTTTTTCTCGGGATGCCGCCGCACGACTCTCATTCTTGATGAGCGTGCCAATCATCGGTGGCGCAGTCGCATTCAAACTTGCTCACCTTTGGCGCGACGGCATGCCCGACGGTCTGGTGGTGCCGATGATCGCGGGCATCGCGAGCAGCGGCATCGCCGGCTGGTTTGCGATGTGGTCGATGGTTCGCCTTGTGCGCACCAAGTCTTTTTCGCCGTATGTCGTCTATCGAGTTCTGCTCGGGTCGGCGATATTGCTGATCGTGGTCAGCCAACTAAGACCAGGCTGACCGCGCCAAGGGCGGCGGCATTGGCGATCATCGCCGTGTTCTTCATTGGCACGGCCAAGACGACCGTGGTCTGACGATTCGGCTGGTCGATGACGTCATAAACCAAAACGCGCTCGAGGGCGATGGCCGAGTCGATGATCAGATCGACGTGATCGCCCGTTCGAATTTCGGGCAGTGGTCCGGCGCTTTGCAGCGCAACCGCCCGGAACCCGGCCGGAATTGCGCTGGCCGATGCGCCGAGTTCGGTCGATGGTTTGGCCTCGGGCCGCACTGCGACGGCCGAGACGAGATAGAAGAGAGCGCAGATGATTGAAAGGGCGATGACGACGATTTTTTGTCGGGCCGAATCGCGACAGAGGTCGTACCAAATTTCGAGGAGGTTCTTCTTCATGGCTAGGCCATGTGTGCGGTTTACTCGCTCTTGGCTGGAGTCGTCGGCGTGCTTGTATTCGTTGTGGATGCGGGGGTGGTTGTTGATGTCGAACTCGATGATTTCTCGGTCGACGCACTCGTCGTCGAAGTGTCGCTCGCATCCGTGGTCGAAGTACTGCTCGTCTCAGATTTCGGCGAGGTCGTTGCCTGCGAGCCTGAATCGGTTTTGTAGAAGCCCCCGCCCTTGAAAGTAATGCCGACGGGCGTGAACACCTTTTTCACCTTGCGCATCTTGCCGTCTGATGGATGAGGCGCCTCGTTCAACGCCTCTTCGCTGAACGCCTGATAGATCTCGATCGTCTCGCCCGAGTCGATGAACTTGTAGACATAGGTCGGCATAGGTCTTTTGATTCTAGGATGCTGGTGTGGCTGTGCGAACTGCTGTGATTCCGGCCGCGGGGATGGGGACCCGATTCTTGCCGGCCACCCGCGCAACCCCGAAAGAATTGCTGCCGATATACGACACACCGGCACTGCAATTCGTTATCGATGAGGCGATTGAAGCTGGTTGCGACCGGGTGATCGTCGTCACGAGCCGAACCAAGCCCTCGATCGAAAGTTATGTCGCGGTGGCCGGCACCGACAAGGTGGCGGTCAGCGTGGTGTATCAAGACGCGCCGTTGGGTTTGGGTCATGCGGTGAGCTGTGTTCGCCAGGTTGTCGGCGATGAGCCGTTCATCGTGATGTTGCCCGACGAAATAATGGGCGACGCATCGTTGACCAAACAACTTGTCGCCCAATTCGAAACCACGGGCAAGAGCAGCATCGGTCTGAAACGGGTAGCAACCGCAGAAGTTTCGAGTTACGGCAACGTCAAGGTCGCAGATTACTCGGGCGGGGCAGAATCGGCGGTCGAGGTATTGCAGGTCGTCGAGAAACCGAAACCCGCCGACGTGGTCAGCGACATCGTGATAATCGGTCGCTATGTTTTTGCACCGATCGTGTTCGACAAACTCGACCAGGTCAAGCCGAGCGCAAGTTCCGAAATTCAACTCACCGACGCCCTGGCGATGTTGGCCGGTGAACGCTCGTTGATCGGCATCGTCAGCGAAGTCGCTCGCTACGACACGGGCACGCCGATGGGCTTGTTGCGGGCGGTAATCGAAATCGCTCTGCAACGCAAAGATATCGGAGCACCGTTGAGCGCCTGGCTAAGGGAAAAGTTCAGCAAATAGTTTAAACTTGGGGCTGATGACCGAAAAGTTTGGCGCCACGATCGATGCAAAAGAAGTCGGTCTAGACGCGACACGCCTGAAAAAAATCGACGAACACTTCAATCGCTATGTCGACAGCGGTAGGTTGGCCGGCTACACGGTGGTCGTGGCGCGGCACGGCAAAGTCGCCCACTTCGGAATGTACGGCCACAAAGATTCGCAGGCCGGCACGCCGATCACCGACGACACGATGTACCGCATCTATTCGATGACCAAACCGATAACTTCGCTGGCTTTGATGATTCTCGTCGAGCGGGGTCTGCTGCAACTCACCGATCCCGTGAGCAAATTCATCGAGTCTTTCGGCGACACCCGGGTTTGGAACACGGGCACGGTGTTGAAGCCCCTGACCAACGCGCTCACCGAGCCGATCAGGGTCTGGCATCTGTTGACCCACACCGCGGGAATGACCTACGGCTTCATGTATGCCGACGTTGTCGACGACATGTATCGTCGCGCGGGCTTCGAGGCGGGAGTCGCTTACAAAGATTCGCTCGAGGTCATCTGCGACAAATATGCGGCGTTGCCACTGTTGTTTCAGCCCGGCTCGAGTTGGAACTACAGCGTCGCCACCGACATCGTCGGGCGAATCGTCGAGGTCGTCGCCAAGATGCCGCTCGACGAGTTTTTTCAAAGGGAGATTTTTGAACCGCTGGCGATGTATGACACGGGGTTTTACGCGCCGACAGAAAAGCATGGGCGAATGGCCTCGCTCTATCGCTACGACGAAGCCAAGGATTCGAAGCTGAAGTTGGGCAACTTCGGCAACAGTTCGCTGGACAAACCGATTTTCCTGTCGGGTGGCGGGGGTTTGATTTCGACGGCTGCCGACTATTTCAAGTTCATCCGCATGCTCGAAGGTCGCGGTCGATCGGGGGATGTTCGCCTGGTCTCGTCGCGCACATTCGACACGATGGTGACCAACCACCTGCCGAACAATGCCGACGTCTCGACTTTTGGTCGACCGCTCGGTGAAGAGATCTTCTACGACGGCATTGGTTTTGGTCTTGGTTTTTCCGTGGTAGTGGATCAGGCGAAGACGCGGTCGGCCTGCCCGAACGGAACCTTCGGTTGGGGTGGCATGGCGAGCACGGTTTTTTGGGTTGACCCCGTGAATGAAATCAGCGCAATGTTTTTCACGCAGTTGATTCCGTCCACCACTTATCCGATCCGACAATATCTGCGCTCGCTCGTTTACGCGGCCGTCGCCGACTGACGCTCGAACTAGACGCACTCGAACTAGACGACGCTCGAACTAGACGACGCTCGAACTAGACGACGCGACGAAACCGATTCGGTTCGTCGACCACGAAACCGAATTCATCGACGACCGCCTCGACCTCGCAGTTTGATGCACTGCTGAAATAGCGCCAGGTGTCCGGCGCAATTTTCGTGTATTGCTGCGTCTGTTTGGTGATGCCCAAAGTTCCGACGTCGACGACGGCCACGCTCAGCGTCGCGCTGTGCCCGACCAAAAGAGGCAGTCGACGAATCGGAATGCAATTCGTGAACGGCGTGTTGACGAAATCGATATCGGTGCAACCGTCGAGTTCTGTGCGATGTGCGCCGTTGACCTCGCCCCACCGACCGTGGCTGTCGGTGCCGAGCCACAAATCAGGCTGTTCGAGATCGCGAAACAACAGACATTGCTGCACCACCCAACCCGCCGAAAGACGCAAGACGAATTGCGCGTCGTCGTCACCAAGCGAGCCTTCGGCCGTCCAACCTTCGTTCTCCCATCGCAGGGCGACCGAACTGTCGTACTCGGCGTCGGGCATGACAAGCGATTTCCACGATGCCTTGTGGCCCGACGAGGAAAGAGACCGATAACTGGTCATGTTTGCGCTAGCCACAGTATCTGCGGGTATTTTCGGGGCGATACCGTCAGCGATGTGATTTCTTTATCCGAAGCCTCGGAAATCGTGATCGGCGGGTGCTCGAGCCTCGCCCCGATCGAAGTTGACTGCCGTCAAATGTCGGGTCGGGTGGTGGCCCAAGACGTGGTCGCCAAAGAGTCCGTGCCCCCGTTTGCAAACACGGCGGTGGATGGTTTCGCCGTGCGTGCCCAGGATGTCGACAAGCCCGGGGTCGAACTCGAAGTTCTCGGCGTGATCGGTGCCGGTCATGTCGCGGCGTACCAGATTGGTGCGGGGCAGTCGGCACGAATCATGACCGGTGCGTCGATGCCGCGCGGCGCCGATGCCGTGGTGATGATCGAAGACGCCACTGTGCTGAGCGCGACCCGCGTGCGCTGCAATAAGCCGGCCAAAGTCGGCGATGCGGTGCGCGAAGTTGGAGAAGATGTTCGCGCGGGTGATGTCGTGTTCAAGGCGGGCGAGGTGATCAACAGCGCGGGCATCGGTGTGCTCGCGGGCATCAATGCGCGCAAAGTTTCGTCTTATCCGAGGTTGCGGGTGGCGATGTTGTCGACCGGAGACGAACTGGTGATCGACGGTTCGACGTTGCGACCGGGCCAGATTCGCGAGAGCAACTTGACGATGTTGGCTTCGATGATCGAAGATACCGGGTGCGAAATCATCAATCTGGGCATCGTCGATGACGACGAAGAAAGACTCGAGGTTGCTCTTCGCGAGGTCGCGACTCGTTGTGACGCGATCGTCACGAGCGGGGGAGTCGGGCAGGGCGATTTCGATATCGTCAAGATCGTCTTGTCGCGCATCGCCGAAATGCATTGGATGCAGATGGCGATCAAACCGGCGAAACCATTCGCGTTCGGCAAACTGAAGACCAGCGACTCACGGGTGGTGCCAATTTTTGGATTACCCGGCAACCCCGTTTCGTCGATGATCAGTTTCGAATTGTTGGCTCGACCCGCGCTGCGCAAGATGATGGGTCACACGGTCGATTTGCGGCGCCCGACCGTGCGTGCGATTGTCGATGCGCCGATGAAACGCAAGCAGGACGGCAAAGTCCACTTCATGCGCGTGTTCGGCAGATTCGGTGAGGACGGTCGGCTGCATGTGCGCGACACGGGGCCACAAGGAAGCCATCAACTCGCCGCCACCGCGCAAGCCAACGGCCTGGCGTTCGTGCCCGACGGGCAAGGTTTGGCGGCGGGCGCCGAAGTAGAGGTGATGTTGCTTGGGTAATAGGCTCGGCTCGTGGAGGTTCGGTTGTGCAGTTGATTGACCCGTTCGGGCGAACCGTGCGCGACCTGCGCATTTCGATAACCGATCGCTGCAATTTTCGCTGCGCATACTGCATGCCCGAGGAGGGCATGGCTTGGCTCGACCGCAAAGAGATTTTGACCTTCGAAGAAATCAGTCGGCTGGCCTCGATTTGCGTCGGGCGGTTTGATGTCGACAGCATTCGTTTGACTGGTGGTGAGCCCACGGTTCGGGCGCACCTGCCCGTGCTCGTGGGAAAACTGTCGCAACTCAAGGTGCGCAGTGGCGCCGACTCGCCGCGTGCGGGCAAAAAGATCGACTTGGCGCTGACGACGAACGGGGCGACGCTGCGCCTGCTCGCCAACGAGTTGAAAACTGCGGGTCTCGAGCGCATCAACATCAGCCTCGACACTTTGCAAAGCGAAAAGTTCTTCAGAATCACACGGCGCGATCACCTGACGAACGTTCTCGACGGCATCGACGCGGCAATTCACGCCGGTTTTTCGCCGGTGAAAATCAATGCCGTGATTCAACGCGGCGTCAACGACGATGAGATTTTGGCGTTGGCCCGATTCGGGCGCGAAAAGCAGGTTGAAATTCGGTTCATCGAGTTCATGCCGCTCGATGCCCAAGGCGAATGGCGGGCCAACAGCGTCGTCGGTCAAGACGAAATCGTGGCGCAAATCAACCAGGTTTTTCCGCTCGAGCAGGTCGCCGCGCGCGGTGCCGCCCCGGCTGATCGTTGGCGATACCTCGATGGCGGTGGCACGGTTGGCGTGATTCCGTCGGTGACGAAGCCGTTCTGTGGCGACTGCGATCGGGTGCGATTGACGGCCGAAGGGCAATTCAGAACCTGTTTGTTTTCGACCACCGAGTTCGATCTTCGCGCCAAGTTAAGGGGCGGAGCCAGCGACGACGCGATCGCGGCCGAAATCGAGCGCGCGGTCGGCACGAAGTGGGCGGGCCACGCCATCGGCAATGTAACTTTCGTTCGGCCGAAAAGGTCCATGAGTCAGATCGGTGGCTGAGCGTGTCTGACTTGAATTTTTCGCATCTCGACCCTTCGGGGCGGGCGCGCATGGTCGATGTCACGCCGAAAGAACCGACCCATCGTCGTGCGGTTGCGCGGTGCAAGGTTTTTATGAAGCCCGAAACGACGGCGGCAATCGTCAATCGCGAGGTGAAAAAGGGCGACGTGCTCGCGGTCGCCCGCGTCGCTGGTATTCAGGCGTCGAAGCGCACCGCCGAGATGATTCCGTTGTGTCATCCGTTGTTGGTCGGTTCGGTTCACATCAATTTTGAAATTGGCGACGACTTCATCGCCGTCGAGGCACAAGTCGACACCGTCGACCGAACGGGCGTCGAAATGGAGGCCTTGCACGCGTGCTCGGTCGCCGCGTTGACCGTTTACGACATGTGCAAGAGCGCCGATCGGGCGATGGTGATTGGCGATCTCACGCTGTGGGAGAAATCGGGCGGTCGCCAGGGCACCTATCGACGCGAGGCGTGACTGCGGCACATTTTTCGGGCGGCAGATCTCATCCCTTTATTTTCAAGGCTCTCAGTGGTACGGGTAGCGATCTGGTGAACCTCGAATAGACTTGGGAGGTCCCATGAGCAAGTTGATTCTTTTGGTCGTTGGCGCCGTATGGTTGGCAGTTCTTTTGCCGCCCCTGGTGCGCTCCCGTTTAAACAGTTCACCGACCACGTCGGTGAGCAATTTCCGTCGCACCCTTTCGTCGTTGCAGAGCACGAACCTGCGCCACCCGCAGGCCCAGTTGCGCGGTATGTCGCGTGAACTGGCGCCCAGTCAAATGCGCCCGCGTCAAGCGCATCATCTTTCACATCTGACCGGCCAGATCTTGCGCCCTGAAGGCACTCGCTCTCACCAGCGACTGTCGGGCAGCTTTTATGCGCGCGAACTCGTGCGTCAGCGGCGCCAGCACACCGTGGTTGGTTTGGCGACGGCAACCGTGATTTCGTTGTTCTTGGCGTTCACAACCGGTTCGATCGTTCTGGTCTATGCGTTCACGCTCAGTCTGATTGGTTTGTTGGGATACTGCTATTGGTTGGTGCAACTTCGCATTCAGCGAGAAAGGACCCGCTACAACCGACAGTTTCGCAACCGCGTCTGAGTCATCGGTCGCCGGTCAAGCGGTCGGTTGAGAGGTTTTCGGGGCTGTAGCTCAGTTGGCAGAGCGGTACGTTCGCAATGTACAGGTCAGGGGTTCAATTCCCCTCAGCTCCACAAGTCGAGT
>VFZD01000040.1 GCA_016871295.1 Actinomycetota bacterium
CCAAGAACCTGGGGATCGACCTGGAAGCGATTCGTGCGGCGCGCGAAGTCGGGCGCGGCGTGGTCGAACACACGCCGATCACCCCATCGGCGTATCTGTCGCAACAATTCGGCGGACAGGTGATCTTGAAGGCCGAAAACCTGCAGCGCACCGGGGCATTCAAGATTCGCGGGGCGATCAACAAACTTCACAAACTCGGGAGCCGGGCAAAATCGGGCGTGGTCGCCGGAAGCGCGGGAAATCACGCGGGAGGCCTGGCCTTTGCCGCCCGACATTTTGGCGTGAAGAGCGAGATCTTCATTCCGCGTGGTGCATCGTTGGCGAAAATCTCGGCCTGCAAGGGTTACAACGGTGTCGTGATCGACGGTGGTGAAAACATCGAAACGGCGGTGACCGCGGCCAAGGCGCGAGCGGCCGAGACCGGAATGGCGTTTTGTCATCCGTATGACGATGTCGACGTGGTGGCGGGACAAGGCACGCTCGGCCTCGAGTTGCTCGAAGACATCGCGGATCTGACCCAGGTGGTGATTCCGCTCGGCGGTGGCGGACTGCTGGCCGGAACGGCGTTGGCGATAAAGCAACACCGACCAGAGGTCAAATTGATCGGCGTGCAGATTTCTTCGTGCGCACCCTATATATATGGCGACGCTCCCGCCGGACCGGTGCCGACTCTTGCCGACGGAATCGCCGTCAAACAACCGGGCGACGTCACCCGCCCGCTGATCGAAAACTGGGTCGACGAATTGGTCGATGTCGACGAGGACAGCGTGGCCGACGCGATGATGATCCTGCTCGAGCGATCGAAAATGTATGTCGAGGGCGGGGGCGCCGTCGGTGTTTCGGCGCTTCTTGCCTCACGGGTCAAACCGGCCAAGAAAGGTTCGACTTGCATCGTTCTCTCGGGCGGCAACGTCGACATCGGGTTGATCCCCAACTTGATTCGCCGATACGAGACCAAGGCGGGAAGACGGGCGCTTCTTTTTGCGCGCATTTCCGACCGACCCGGTGCGCTCGCCGAATTTTTGGCGGTCGTCGCCAAATCGGGGGCCAACATCATCGAGGTCAGCCATGTGCGCGAGGGTTTGAATCTGCATGTTCGTGAAACGGGTGTTCAGGCGGTGCTCGAGGTTCGCGGCCCCGATCACACCCAAGAGATAATCACCGTGGCCAAAACCAACGGCTTCGACGTATCGGAGATGGTCAGCCAATGATGACGCCGATTGTTTTGCTTCCGGGAAAAACGACCACGCAGGCCGTGGGTGTTCGCGGAGATTCATTTTCAACGGGACGCCTGTACAGCCAGGCGGTGGCGCGCGCCGGTGGCGTGGTGCTGCAGGTTCCGCCGCTCGACCTGAGTATCGACCGCGCCGAAGAAATCGTTTCGAGATTCGACGGGGTGATCATTCAGGGTGGCGGAGACATCGACCCCGCGCGTTACGGCCAACAATCGAAAAACGAGAAAAATTACGGCATATCAAAACTGCACGACGATCTGGAGATCGCAATCGTGCATGCCGCGATCAAACTCGACAAACCGATGTTGGCGATTTGTCGCGGCGTTCAGGTGTTGAATGTGGCCTTGGGCGGCACACTGCACCAAGACTTGGGAACCTTGCTCACCGATTCTGAGAGCCACTGGGACACCTACCACGAAATCACGCTTGAGCCGGGCAGCAAGATCGCCAAGGCGATGAAAACAACCTCGCCGAAAAACTCCCACTCATATCATCACCAGGCGCTCGACAAAGTCGCGCCGAATCTCGTGGTCTCGGGCCGGGCCGCCGACAAGACTGTCGAGGCGGTCGAGCACGCCACGGCCAAATGGATAATCGGCGTGCAATGGCACCCCGAAGACGACGCGGCGAGCGAACCCGATCAACAAAACTTGTTCGACGGTTTCGTCGAATCGATGAGCGCCTAACTGCGCTGAATTATTTGCTGGCGAGCTCGGCCAGATTCGAACCCAGATCCAAAATTAGGCTCGGCAAGAAACCCGTGACGAGGGTGACGGCAACGGCGACCGCGATCGAAATGCGCGAAAGAGGCGGCACCTTCACGGTCGTCGAATCTGAAGGATCAGCCAGCCACATGCTGACCATGATCCGCAGATACACGAACGCCGCGATCACCGCGCAAACCATGGCGATGACCGCCAACTCGTAACTGCCCACCGCAACCGCCGCTTGAATCACCCCGAACTTGGCGACGAAGCCGCTCGTCAACGGCATGCCCGCCTGGGCCAGGAGCAAGACCGTCATCGCGAGTCCCAATAAGGGCTGGCTTTTCGCCAGACCCTTGAACGAGTCCAACGATGCCGAGCCGCTTGCATCGGAATTCGCCTGATCGCTCGTCACAACAGTGACCACACCAAATGTGCCGACGACCATCGCCGCGTAGAGCACGACGTATACGGCCACGCCGACCAAGCCGTCGTCGACATTCGCCGACGCCCGATGAGACGCCGCCTCGAGACCGACGAGAATGAAGCCGGCATGGCTGATCGATGAATAGGCCAGCATTCGCTTGACGTTTGTCTGCACGACGGCGACGACAGAACCGACCACCAGTGTCAGCGCCGACAAAACAAAAACGATCGTTCCCCAATCGTCGCTGCGAGAGGGAAACGCGACCACGAAAACTCGAACGAGGGCGACCAACGCGGCGATCTTGCCGACCGATGCCACAAATGCCGTGGTGGGTGTCGGGGCCCCTTGATAGACATCAGGTGTCCAGGCCTGAAAAGGAACCAGAGAAACTTTGAATGCAAAACCGATCAGAATCATGCCGATGCCGATCAACAACACGGCGTCGTTGCGTGGCACCGGAATGTAACTCGTCAGGGCTGCGTTCAGATTGATCAACCTCGTCGAGCCCGTCACGCCGTAGACGAGCGCGACGCCGTACAAGAAAAACGCCGAGGCGAAGCCGCCCAAAATGAAATATTTCAAGCCGGCCTCCTGGCTGGAGACCTGCCTGCGATTGCTGGCGGCGAGCAAATACAACGAAAGGCCGAGCGTCTCAAGACCGAGAAACAACACGACCAGGTCGTTGGAGGCGATCATCACCAACGCGCCAATACCCGCTGTCAAATAGAGCGCATAAATCTCGGGAAGATCGACACCCTCGCGATTCAGATAATCGCTCGTCAAATAACTGACCAGGGCAATCGCCAGACAAATCGCGATCGCAGCGAACAGCGCAAATTGATCTAGAGCCAGCGCCCCACCGATCAACAAGCGCGCACCGTTCGTGCCGACATCGCCCCACAAACGAATCGAGATCGCGATGGCTATGACGGCAGACAGCGCGGTGAGATGGGCGTAGAGTCGCCACGGCCATTGACCGGTCAACGACCCGACCAGCAACAAAGTGAGCGCCCCCGCCAGCAGCGAAAGCAGCGGCGAGATCGCCAACCAGTCGACCGCCGGTCCGAAAAAATTTGAAAGATCGTTCACCTCGTCCTGCTTTCAACGTGCTCGATAAACGAATTGACGCTGGGTTCGATACGCTCCAAAACCGGCTTCGGATAAACACCCGTGAACACGATGACCCCCACGAAGACAGCCATCAGCATTCCCTCTTTGGCGTTGATCTCTTTGAAAGACGAGTTGGCCTCGTCGGGCTCGCCGTGAAACACCCGTTGATAGGCCCACAACAGGTAGAGCGCGGCGAGCACGACGCCGACGGTGGCCACGATCGTCCACCACCGGGCCGACTCGAATGAGCCGATCAAAATCAAAAACTCACCGACAAAACCATTGAGGCCGGGTAATCCAACCGACGACAGCATGACCACGGTGAAAATCGCGGCGAACAGCGGTGCCGCATGTTGGATGCCGCGCAACTCCGAGATTTCACGGGTGTGGCGTCGCTCATAGATCATGCCCACGAGCAAGAACAGTGCGCCCGTCGAAACGCCATGGTTGACCATCTGGACCACGGCGCCGGTTACGGCCTGGGAACTCAGGGCGAAAGTGCCGAGCACGATGAACCCGAGGTGGGCAACAGACGAATAGGCGACCAAACGCTTGAGATCGCGTTGCATCGTCGCCACGATCGCCCCGTAGATCACGCCGACGACGGCGAGGGTGAACAAAACCGGTCTCGCCCACATCGCGGCTTGCGGAAACAGATAGACGCCGAAACGCAGAAAACCATACGTTCCCATCTTCAACAACACGCCCGCCAAAATCACCGATCCACCCGTCGACGCCTGGGTGTGGGCGTCGGGCAACCAGGTGTGAACGGGAAACAGCGGAACTTTCACCGCGAAAGCGATCGCGAAAGACACGAACAACCATCGAGCGGCGTTTGTCGAAAAGGTCGCGCCTTCGGCGATCTTGACGACGTCGAAAGTTACATAACCCAGATCATGTCGGGCCAGCGAAACCGTGGCGATGATGCCGACGAGCATGAACGCCGAGCCCGCCATCGTGTACAAGAAGAACTTGGTCGCCGCATAGACCCGTTGGTCGTACCCCCAACCGCCGATCAAGAAGTACATCGGCACGAGCACGATTTCGAACATCACGAAGAAGAGAAACAAATCCAACGCCATGAACGAACCCATCACTCCCGCCTGCAACAGGAGCATCCAGGCGAAATACGAGGTTTCGTTGTGATGCGGGTCGATACCGACGATCACCAACGGAAACAGAATGCCCGCCAGAACGACCAAGAACAGCGAGATTCCGTCGACGCCGAGATGCCATGAGATGCCCCACTGAGCAATCCACGGATGATTCGAAACGAACTGAAAACCCGCGTCGCCCGACCTGAATGCGCCGAGCAACCACAGCGAGAGGGCGCCGGTGGTGACGCTCGATGTCAGCGCGGCGAGTTTTGCCCACGCGGCGCGGGTTTTGCCCAAGAGCGCGACGACGATCGAACCCACCAGAGGCAAAATGACCAGAGCCGACAAGATCGGAAAGCCCAAGACTTCGGTCGATGCACCGATCACAACACGACTCCCCGCAACAGCAACCAGCCGAGAATCACGACGGCACCGATGCTGATCAACAACGCATAGACGCGCACAAATCCGCTCTGGGCTTTGCGCAACGAACCGGCGACGCTGCGCACAACTTGCCCAACCCCGTTGACGATGCCGTCGACGATGTTGGCGTCGAACCACGCGATCAAATTGAAAGTTGCCGCGCCCGGCCCCGCAACCACGCGTGCGACCGCGCCGTCATAATGCCAGGCTTGCTCGAGCACCTTTGGTTCGACGACTTTGAGTTTCGCCTTGGCGTAGACGGCCAGAGCCAGAACTATTCCCGCTGTCGCCACGGCGACGGCGAGCAAGAGCAACAGATATTTGTTCTGATAGGCCCAGGTCTTGCCGATATGCGCCTCCGATTCTTCGACGACCGGCGCCAACCAGTGCTCCAGAAAATGCAGGTCCTTGCTGAACGGCAATTGCATTGCGCCACCCACCACCGACAACACCGACAACACCACGAGCGGCATGAGCATCACCCGCGGACTTTCATGCGGTGTGAAATCTCCGTGCGCGCCATGCTCATCGCCGTGATCACGCCAACGCGCCTTGCCGTAGAAGACCATGATCACTTGGCGGGTCATGTAGTAGGCCGTCAGCAACGCGGTAACGATGCCGACAACATAGAGAACCGGACTCTTGGCGAACACATAGAGCAGAATCTCGTCTTTCGACCAAAAACCGGCGAACGGTGGCACGCCGGCGATCGCCAGCCAACCGATGATGAACGTGAACCCGGTGATCGGCATCACCTTGCGCAGAGCCCCCATTTTTCGCATGTCCTGTTCGTGGTGCATGCCGTGGATGACAGAACCCGAACCGAGAAACAACAAGGCCTTGAAAAATGCGTGGGTGACCATGTGGAAGATCGCCGCTACGTAGGCACCCGAGCCGATCGCCAAGAACATCAAGCCCAGTTGCGACACCGTGCTGTAGGCCAAGACCCTCTTGATGTCGTTTTGTGACACGGCGATCGTGGCGGCAAACAGCGCAGTCGCCGCACCGACCACCGCGACGGTCGTCGAAACCCAGGCGTATGAAACATGCAATACCGGGTTGATTCTGGTCAGCAGAAACACGCCCGAGGTGACCATCGTCGCCGCGTGAATCAAGGCCGAGACCGGTGTCGGGCCCTCCATCGCGTCGGGCAGCCAAAAGTAGAGCGGCAGCTGCGCGCTCTTGCCGCAGGCGCCGACGAACAACAACAAGGCGATCGCCGTCGCACTGACCGCCGCGAGTTCACCCGCATGAGCGGCTTCGTTGATCGCCCCATAAGACAGCGAACCAACATGGGAAAACGCCAAAAACATCGCGATCATCACGCCAAAGTCGCCGATGCGGTTGGTGACGAAGGCCTTCTTGCCGGCCACCGCGGCGCTGTTGCGGGTGTGCCAAAACGAGATCAAGAGATAACTGCACGCGCCGACACCCTCCCAACCCAAGAACGTGACCAACAAGTTTTCGCCGAGTACGAGCATCAGCATGCTGAATACGAACAGATTCAAATAGATGAAAAACTTCGAAAATTTTGCGTCACCGTGCATGTATCCGATCGCATAGAGATGAATCAGCGTCGAGACGCCCGTCACGAACAACGACATCGTGATGCTCAGCGGGTCGGCCAACAGGGCGAAGTCGACCTGCAACGAGCCGACCGGCAACCATGAAAAAAGTGTTTCGACGTGGCTGCGCTTTTCGGCTTGGCGACCGAGCAACTCGAAATAAGCCAACACGGTCGTGAGGAACGAAATCAAAGTCGCCGATGTCGCCAACCAACCAGAGCGCGGATCGCCCAATTTTCGACCCGCCGCGATGTTGAGCAGCGCACCCGCGAGCGGCAACAGCGGAATCAACCAGAGCAGATTCAGCATTCTCAGCCTTTGAGCCCGGCCAAATCGTCGGCGGTGAGCGTCGATCGGTTGCGCATGATCGAAACGATGATTCCCAAACCGACCACGACCTCGGCGGCGGCCACGACCATCACGAAGAACACGATCGTCTGGCCGTTGATGTCGCCGAGTTCACGGGCCAAAGCGACGAAGCTGAGGTTCACGGCGTTGAGCATCAATTCGATGCACATGAACATCACCAGCGGATTTCGTCGGACGAGCACACCCAAAGTTCCGATTCCGAACAAGACCGCCGACAAGACCAAATACCACGAGGCCGTGGGCACGAGGCTGAGCGCCATCATTCGGCGGTCGCCCTCGTTCTGCGGGTCAGCAACACCGTGCCGACCACGGCGATCACCAACAACACCGAGGTGACTTCGAAGGCGACGACGTATTGCGAGAAAATCGACTCGGCAAGTTGCACCGTGTTGGCGTCGGGCCCGTCTTGCGCATCGGGCAGATTCAAACCAGTGCCGCGTTCGTTGAAAATCTGGTTGCCGCGCAAAATTGCCGTGATCAAGACGGCCACGAGGCCGAGACTCGCCAGCACCGCCAACGGACGCTGTCCGGACAAAGGTTCGGTTCGCAAGTTTTCGACGCGATCGACACCGAGCAGCATTATCACGAACAAAAACAAGACCACGATCGCACCCGCATAAACGATCACCTGTACCGCCGCCAAAAAATGCGCCTCCTGGGCGACGAACAAGACCGCCACTCCGAAGAGAGTGAGCACCAAACTCAACGCGGCGTGCACCGGGTGCTTGCGCACGATTACGCCGACCGCGCCGACCAAAATCATCAGCGCCGAACAGACGAAAACGAAGAACTCCACCCGCTACTCGCTCTTTTTTTCCGCAGGGCGAACCCCGTAACCCAATTCGCCGCTCCACGAGACGACGCCCGCGAAGTTGGCGTCACCCGACGCCGCGGTGGCGCGCATCCAACCGGAGGTATCTTGATCTTCTCCCTCCCGCCAGTCTTCCCATGCCAGTTGTTTTGGCTTGCCGTTCGAATCGACGACAAGATCGTCCTTGGTGTAAATGGCGTCTTGCCGATTGGTGAACGAAAACTCGAACAACTTCGTGTCGGTGATCGCCTCGGTCGGACAAGCCTCGACGCAGAGGTCGCAGTGAATGCAACGCAGATAGTTGATCTCGTAGATCCAGCCGAATCGCTCACCAGGTGAGGTCGGGTTCAACGGGTCGTTGTCTGCACCGCGAACATGAATGCATTTGGCGGGGCAAACCGCCGCGCATAATTCGCAACCGATGCATTTTTCCATGCCGTCCTCGTAGCGATTCAAGACATGGCGACCGTGCAGACGCTCCGGCTTCTCGATCTTGACGTCCATTTTTTTCGCGCTCCGCTTCTTGCGACGAAACAACCGTCCACCCGAATATTGGGTGGTGACCCGTTTCTTCGGTCCGTGCTGACGGAAGGTGACCGCGAATCCCCCGAAGTAACCCATCAGAACATCGTCCCCTGCCGCTCGCGTTGACTCGAACTCCTCGAAAACGCCGCCTGCAACAACAGGTAACAAATTACAAGCACCGCGATGCAGGCGCCGGTCACGAGGAAAATATTCCAGTCATTTCGGCGTCCCAACTGTTGGGCGGCGAGAAGCATGAACCATCCCAATGACGCCGGGATCAACAACTTCCAACCCCAGTCCATGAGTTGGTCGTAACGCAGGCGCGGAAGAGTCGCCCTGAACCAGACGTACAAATAGAGGAACACCAGGATCTTGGCCAGCAACCAGACACTGCCCTCGAGCGCGTTGGGCAACATCGGAATGTCGAAGACGAAATCGCCGAAGGCGATCGGCTGTGGTCCGCCGAAAAACAGGGTGACGATCAACCCCGACATCGTGACCGTGTTCATGAACTCGGCCAAATAGAACAGCGCGAACCGAATCGACGAATACTCGGTGTTGAAACCGCCGACGAGTTCTTGCTCGGCTTCGACCAGGTCGAACGGTGGTCGGTTGAGTTCGGCGGTCGCGGCGATCAGAAAGATAAAGAACGGCACGAGCCCCGTCGAAACAAAATGCCAATCGGTGATCGTCGACTGCGCGGCGACGATGCCGCTGGTCGAGAGGGTTCCCGCCAGCAACAACACGCAGGCCAACGACAGACCCAACGCCGCCTCGTAACTGACCATTTGCGCCGAGGCACGAACAGAGCCCAACAACGGATACTTCGAACCGCTCGACCAACCCGCGAGCATTATTCCGTAAACGGCGATCGACGAGATTGCCAGGGCGAACAAAACCCCGATCGGTGGATCGGCAAGTTGAATTCGGGTCACCTGGCCAAAGATCGTCACCTCGCCCGAGTTGCCGTCGCGAAAATCACCGCCGAGCGGAATAATCGCAAACGACAGAAACGCGGGCACGAACGACAAGAACGGGGCAACCACGAAGACGAATCGATCGGCGCGAGTCGGAAACAAGTCTTCTTTGAAAAAAAGTTTGATTCCGTCGGCGAGGGTCTGCAGGATTCCGAACGGTCCGGTCTTGTTCGGCCCGACTCTGTTCTGCATCCCGGCGATCGCCTTGCGTTCGAACCAGACCATCAACAGCGTGGCGAGCAAACCGATCACGAACACGACCAGCACTTTGGCCAACACGATCAGAAGCGGTGTCCATAGAAGGTTCTCGAAAAACAACGAATCGAGGGCGATCATTTGATCGGCTCGATTCTGACGTCGGTCACGTCGCCAACAATGTTCAACAACGGGTTGATGTCGACGCCCGTGTGATTGAACGGCAACCATGCCACGCCCCGATGCACGCGGTTGTTGGCCTTGATCGGGGCCACGATGCTCGTGCCCTCTGCTCCGACACGCACGGTCGTGCCCTCGGCGACCCCGATTCGGGCGAGTTCGGATGGATGCACATGAATCGCCGCGTCGTTGACGATGCCGACCAACGACGGGCTGGCCAAAGTCGACTGCGCCCTGTCATACATCGTGCGCGAAACCACGAGCCTCAAGTTGTATGCATTGCGCTCGAGAACCTTGACCGACGAACTCGAAATCGAAACCGGTGTCTCTCGGGTCATCAGAACTCCGTCACCTCGCGTCGAACGCGGGTCTTTGCTCGATGAAAAAGCACCGATGGTTGCGACGAGTTTTTGATTCAGTTGTTCGAGACTGCTCACCCCGATGTCGGCACCAAGAGCGATGCCCAGTTCGGTGGCGATCATCCAGTCGGGGCGCGAGGTGCCGCGGGGCGTGATCTTTTGGGACAAGTTGCTGATCCGACCCTCGAGATTCGTGGTGGTTCCACTTTTCTCGCCGTATGCGGCGGCGGGTAGCACGACATCGGCGTTGCGATTTGAACCGGTGAGCATCGTGTCGATGCTGATCAAGTTCTTCACCTGGGCGAACGCCCGCTGCACGATCCCGGCGTCGGCCACATCAGAAATCGGGTCGGCACCGAGCAGAACGAGGCAATCAATTTTTCCGGCGGCGGCCGACCTCAAGATATCGATCGCGTCACCCGAGTCGTTTTGCGGGGTCAAACCCGCGACCACGGCACCGCGAACATTTCCGCGTCGCAAAACCGGCAGCACCTTGGCGTTCGGTGCGGCGTCAAAAACCGCGGCCGCGGCCTGCAGCGCGAACATCTCGTTCTCGGCCAAGTTCGCCCGACCCAAAACAACAACGACCTGACCGCGAGACAATTGCTCGCGAATCTCGTCGGTTGAAAGCGCATCGCGCACGACTCGGGCCTGGTTGCCCGGCTCGTAATCGAAAGTGCGCCAGGCATGAGGCGTGAGCCCCGAGTCATGGGCCGAGAACTCGATGATCCGCGACTTGCGCTTTTGCGCCGAGTCGCGAAGCCTCAAATAGAGCACGGGCAATTCTTCTTTGAGATCGGGCGCAAGCAAAATGATCGTGCTCGCGGCGCACGCCTCGTCGATCGTCGCCTGGTTCAAATTGAAAACCTCGGGGTTGAGACCGTCGCCCAGTTGGGCGTCGCGTTGATCGATGCCGAGTTTGTCGGCCAACATCGCCCAGGCGAAAGCGTCCTCGTTGGTGCCGCGCGCACCACCCAAAATCGCCACCGAGCGCGGACCTTTCGCCAGCGCCAACCTGATCATGCGCGCGGCATTTTCGAGTGCCACCGACCACGATGTCGCCTCGAGACCCGCATCGGTTTTCACCAACGGCTTTGTCAGACGATCGGGTGAATTCACCGACTCGAAGTTGTATCGGCCGCGATCGCACAGCCAACCCCAATTGACCGGGTCGATATCGACGCCCTGGTAACGCACGAGTTCGTCGCGACTGCTTTGCACGACGGTTCGACAGCCAACACTGCACGAAGTGCAGGTGCTCTCGGTTTGGTCGAGATCCCATGGACGAGCCTTGAATCTGTACGACTTGGCGGTGAGCGCACCAACCGGACATATCTGAACCGTGTTGCCCGAAAAATACGAACTGAAGGGTTCGTCGGGAAAAGTCATTACTTGCGTGTCGTTGCCGCGACTGATGAAAGAGATCAATGCGTCACCGGCGACCTCGTCGGCAAAACGCGTGCATCGATCGCACAGAATGCACCGTTCACGATCTAGATAAACGATGTCGCTGATCGCGATCGGCTTTTCATAGTGTCGTTTCTCCTCGACGAAACGACTTTCACCGGGGCCGTGACTGAACGCCTGATCTTGCAGCGGACATTCGCCGCCTTTGTCGCAAACCGGGCAATCCAGCGGGTGGTTCGCCAGCAATAGTTCGAGCATGCCCTCTTGCGCTTTTTTCACGCTGTCGGTCGCAGTTCGAACAACTTGACCTTCGGCGACGGGGGTCACGCACGACACAACCATCTTCGGCCCGCGCGGCGTCTCGACTTCGACCAAACACTGTCGACACATTCCGACCGACGGCATGCGCGGGTGATAACAAAATCGGGGAATGAAATCTTCGGTTCGATCGGCGGCCGCGATGATCAACTCGCCCTTTCGCGCCACGGTCGGCTTGCCGTTGATGGTGATGTTCACCGCGTTGGGGTCGGCGACCTCGCCAGTTTTTGCCGGGTCCACGATCGTCATGCCGAAACCCCGACCGCCGTCACGGGAATCGTCACTCGCTTTTTGACCCGGGACTCGAACTCTTCCCTGAACAAAGTCAACGCCGAATGCACCGGGGCGAAAGCCGACGGACCGACGAAACAAATCGTCGTCATTTCGTACGGAAACGGCACGGCGCCCAGACCGAGTTTCTTGTTGGCGGCGTGGGGAAAATCGCCCGGGCAGATCATCGCACCGACTTCAAGAAGTTGCTGCAGGTCGGCTTCGGTGCCTTCGCCATCGACCACCCGACGCAAGATTCGTTCGAGCCAAGTGCCACCCTCGCGGCACGGCGTGCACTTGCCGCAAGATTCGTGGGCGAAAAAGTGTGTCAGCGTCAACGCCGCCGCCGGAATGTCGGTGGTTTCGTCCATCACCATCACCGCGCCCGACCCCAACATCGAACCCTCCGGACCAACGCGGCTCGCCTCGAAGGGCAGATCGAGTTGATCGGGTGTGAACCACGGTGCCGAGCCACCGCCCGGCACGAATGCTTTCAAAGATTTGCCGTCGCGTATTCCGCCGCAGAACTCTTCACCAAAAATCAGATCGCGAAACGTCGTCGTGCCGTTGATGATCTCGTAGACGCCCGGTCGCTTGACATGACCAGAGACCGCGACCATGCGGGTGCCCGGCGAGGTCTTCGTGCCGATCGCCGTGTAGGCGGCGACTCCGTTCACCATCAGCCACGGCAAATTCGCCAGGGTCTCGACGTTGTTGACGATCGTCGGTTGCCCGTACAGACCATTTGCCGCCGGGAAAAATGGCGGCTTGAGCCGGGGCATTCCGCGATTTCCCTCGAGACTTTCGATCAGCGCCGTCTCTTCACCGACGACATATGCGCCGGCGCCCCAATGCAAAATAATGTCGACCGAAAATTTCGATCCCAAAATGTTCTTGCCGACATACCCGGCTAGATAGGCCTCGTTCAAGGCCGTCGCCACTCGCTCCTGGGCCAGTGCCATTTCCCCCCTTATGTATAGGAAGCATTGCGACAATCCGGCCGCGTAGCAGGCGATCAAGCAGCCTTCGATCAACTGATGCGGGTCGCGCTCCATCAGCAATCGGTCTTTGTACGTTCCCGGTTCGCTCTCGTCACCGTTCACGACCAGATATCGGGGCCAAACTTGTCGCGGCATCAAGCCCCACTTTGTTCCCGCGGGGAACCCGGCGCCACCCCGACCCAAAACCGTCGCACCCTTGACATCTTCATGTATCTCGCCAGCGGGTCGTTTCAACGCCGCACGCAAACCCTTGTAACCGTCGGTGGCCAAATAACGCTCGAGGGTGAACGAATCGGAATATTCGAATCGAGACGTGACTATTTTTGGTCGGTCGCCGGCGACAAACCCGGGCGCGTGCGAATAGGTTTTGCTCACAACGCCGCCTTTCCGTCCAACCAGGCGGGCGCATCGTTGACGTCTTCGGGGGCCTTTGCTCCGACCTCACGCTCGGGCGCGATGACCTGTCGAACTTTTGCCAAGACTCCGTGTTGCGGAATCTCGTCGCCAAGTTTTCCGTCTTTCAAATCGTCGACCAACTTGTCGAAATCGGCGGGGGTCACGCGCAATCTGTATCGATAGTTGACCTGTAGCGTCGGCGCCTCGGTGCAGGCGGCCTGGCACTCGGCATGAGCGAGCGTGAACACGCCGTCGGGGGTTGTTCCGCCAGCCTTGACGCCGAGTTTCTTCTCGGCATGTTGCATCAACTCGTGCGCGCCCATCAACGCGCACGACATCGTTCCGCAAATGTTGATCAGATATTTGCCGACGGGCTCGAACTTGAACATCTCATAGAAAGTCGCGGTGCCGTAGACCTCGGCCGAGGTGACGCCGACGAGTTCGCCGAGATGTTGCATCGCCTCGCGCGTGATGTAGCCGTTCTGCTCCTGCGAAATATGCAACAACGGGATCAACGCCGACTTTGGTCGCGGATACCGCGAGATGATCTCGCGGGCGAGTTTCGTGTTCGTCTCGTTCAACCGACTCATCTGTCGACCTCACCGAGAACAGGGTCGACCGACGAGATAACGGCGACGGCGTCGGCGACCAGACCGCCGCGTATCATCAGTGGCATGGACTGGATGTTGACGAAACTCGGTGCCCGCACATGCATGCGATACGGGGTCGAAGAACCGTCGCTGGCGATGTAACAGGCGATCTCACCCCGCGGGCTCTCGATCGCCACATAGGCCTCGCCCACCGGAACCTTGAAACCCTCGGTGAAAATCTTGAAGTGGTGAATCAACGCCTCCATCGATTCGTCGATGCGACCACGGGGTGGCGGGGTGACTTTTTTGTCCT
>VFZD01000041.1 GCA_016871295.1 Actinomycetota bacterium
TCGGGCGTGACGTATGCCGCCGTGATGCCGCCGTCGATGATCAGCGACTGGCCGGTCATCCACGATGATTCGTCTGACGCGAGGAACAGCGCACCGTTGGCGATCTCCTGCGGATCACCGAAGCGACCCATCGGAATGTGCACGAGACGGCGGTTGCGTTTTGCGTCGTCGGAGAGAAACGCGGCGAGCAGTGGCGTCATCACCGGGCCCGGGCACAGAGCGTTGGCCCGAATTCCGCGTCGCGCATAGATCACCGCGATCTCGCGGGTCATCGCCAGCACCGCGCCTTTGGACGCCGTGTAGGCGACCTGCGGTGTCGCCGCGCCCATGTGGGCGACGAAAGACGCGACGTTGATGATCGAGCCTTTGCCCTGCTCGAGCATCACCGGGATCGCATGCTTGCAACCGAGAAGAACACCGCGAACGTTGATGTCCATTGTTTTTTCGTAGACATCGATCGGGGTGCTGACCGGGTCGTCGTCGGCGCCGAGCATGACTCCGGCGTTGTTGTAGAGCACATCGAGCGAACCGAATCGACTGCGTGCCACGCCGATCACCTCGGCCCACGACGCCTCGTTGGTCACGTCGGCTTTGACATATGCAGCCTCGCCACCTGCTCGCGCGATTTCTTCGACCACGCTCGCACCGTCGCCGACGTCGCTGATCACGATGCGCGAGCCTTGGGCGGCAAAGGTGAGTGCGGCCACGCGGCCGAGCCCGCTGGCGGCGCCGGTGATGAGTGTCGTCTTGCCGCTCAGTCGACCCATCGGGTTAGGTTCTTTCGAAGTAGCGAGTGAGTTCCCAGTCGGTGACGGTGGCGTTGAACGCCGCCCACTCTGCGCGCGCCATGTTGGCGATGTGATGATGAACCTCGGGACCGAAACACTCCTTGGCCGCGACGCTCGACTCCCAGCACGCAAGGGCCTCGGCGAGCGTGCTCGGAATTCGCGGCACGTCCGTTGCGTCGTAACCGTTGCCGGCGTAGGCATCTTCGAGTTCGAGACCGTGGCGGATGCCGAACAAACCGCCGGCGATCGTGCCGGCGAAGGCCAGGTAACTGTTGGCGTCGGCACCAGGAATGCGCGACTCGACGCGCGCGCCGGCGCCGTGGCCGACGACGCGAAAGCCCAGCGTGCGGTTGTCGATGCCCCAGGCCACCGCGGTCGGCGCCCATGACTCGGGCTGGAAACGACGATAAGAGTTGACCGTCGGTGCCCACAGCAGGCTGAAGTCGCGCGCGGTTGCGATCAACCCCGCGAGGTATTGGCGAAACAACCTCGGCATTTCGTGCCCGGCGAACGCCGGCGCTCCGTCGGCGAGACCCCAGAGGCTCGAGTGCACATGGCAGGATGACCCGGTTTCTTTGAAGTTCCACTTGGCCATGAACGACACCGAGCGACCGTGCGCGGCCGCAATTTCTTTGGTCGCCGATTTGTAGATCGTGTTTCGGTCGGCCATCTCGAGCGCGTCGGTGTAAAGCAGATTGACTTCGTGTTGACCGCGCCCGGCCTCGCCCTTGGAGCACTCGACCGGGATGCCCGCCGCTTCGAGACCGCGACGAATGTCGCCGATCACGTACTCGTCGAAGGTCGTTTGAACGATTTGGTAATCCTCCATCCACGGTGCGTGTGGTTCGAGTTCGCGGTAGCCCTTCGAGTGCGCTTCGCGGTACGAGTCGTGGAAAAGATAGAACTCGATCTCGCTGCCAATTTTTGACGTGTAACCGAGTTTGGCGGCCGCGGCGACTTGATCGCGCAGTATCTGCCGGGGCGAGACGCCGATCGGTGCCTTGGATGACGGGTCGGCGAGGTCGCAAATTACGAGCGCGGTCTTGTGTTGCCATGGCAGCACCCGCACCGTCGACCAGTCGGGGATCGCCGCCATGTCGCCGTAGCCGAGGGTGTACGAGGCGAAGCGGTATCCCGGCACGGGATTGTCGTCCATGTCGGTGGCGATGAGATAGTTGCAGTTCTCGGTGCCGTGTTCGGCGACGTGGTCGAGGAAATACCAGCCGGTCACTCGTTTGCCCGCGAGGCGGCCCTGCAGGTCGGGGAATGCGACGATCACCGTGTCGATTTCGCCGCCCCGAATTAGACGCTCGAGTTCTTCGCGCGAGGTCGTGCGTTCGGCGGACACAGCCACATCGTACAAGGCGACATAATCTTGTCCCCCATGGCGGTGCAACAGATCGTAAGCCCCATTGACGGATCGGTTCTCGCCGAGCGAACGCTCGTCGACGCCGCGCGCGTCAAGGTCGTTTTGGCAGCCGCGCACGCCGCCCGTCGCCAATGGATCGCCACACCGGTTGGGCGCAGGGCCGAGATGGTGGAAGCGATGGTCCGCCATCTCGAAACAGAGGTTGACGAAATCGCGGTCGAGTTGACGCGCCAGATGGGGCGCCCCGTGCTCTATACACCCAACGAGATCAAGCGTGGATTTCAAGAACGCGCACGACACATGGCGTCGATTGCGGCGGCGCAACTCGCGCAGATCGAGGTGCCGCGCACCGAAGGATTCACGAAGTTCATCCGTCGCGAACCCGTCGGCACCGTGCTCGTCATCGCCCCGTGGAATTATCCGTATCTCACGGCGGTGAATTCGATCGTGCCCGCTCTGCTCGCAGGCAACACCGTCGTGTTGAAGCACGCCGCGCAGACGATGCTCGTCGCCGAGCGGCTGCAGCGCGCATTCGATGCCGCGAACTTTGCGCCAGGAGTCTTTCAACATGTGCACGCGAGCCACGACACCGTCGCCGCGATGATCGCCGATCGTCGAGTCGATGGCGTCGTGTTCACCGGTTCCGTTCCGGGCGGCGCGGCGATCGAGCGCGCGGCCGCCGGCCGTTTCATCGGCGTTGGCACGGAGCTCGGTGGCAAGGACCCGTCGTATGTGCGTGCCGATGCCGACTTGCCGTATGCGATCGCGGAAAATGTCGACGGTGCATTCTTCAACAGCGGACAAAGTTGCTGCGCGATCGAGCGAATCTACGTGCACCGCGGCATCTATCGAGATTTTGTCGACGGGTTCGTCGCCGCGACGCGCAAATACGTGCTCGGTGATCCGTTGGATGTCGCGACCACGATCGGCCCGATGGTCACCGCCGCGGCCGCCGAGTCGGTGCGGTCTCAGATCGCCGCCGCCGTCGCCGCGGGCGCCACGGCGCTGGTCGGCGAGGCCGACTTTGCGGCGTCGCAAACCGGTACGCCATATCTCGGACCGACCGTGCTCGTCGATGTCACGCACGAAATGACGGTGATGTCGGAGGAATCTTTTGGTCCCGTGATTGGGATCATGCCGGTCGACGGCGACGACGAAGCAATCGCGCGGATGAACGACTCGCGCTACGGTCTCACCGCTTCGATCTGGACTCGCGATGTCGACGCGGCGGTGCGCATCGGGGAGCGCATCGAAACAGGCACGGTGTACATGAACCGTTGCGATTATGTCGATCCCGTGCTCGTGTGGACCGGCGTCAAAGAGACGGGACACGGGATCGCCTTGTCTTCGCTCGGGTTCGACCCGTATGTGCGAACCAAGTCTTACCATTTGAAACATCCATGACCGCCGAACTCCCTGGTTCTGCCCGAGCCGTCGTAATTGGCGGCGGGATCGTCGGTTGTTCGACGGCCTATCACTTGGCCAAGTTGGGATGGACGGACACCGTGGTGATCGAGCGCCACAAACTCACCTCGGGCTCGACGTTTCATGCCGCGGGTCTCGTGGGTCAGTTGCGCACGAGCGCCAACATCACGCAGTTGCTGGGCTATTCGGTCGAGCTCTACAAGCGTCTCGAAGCAGAAACCGGTCAGGCGACGGGTTGGAAAATGCACGGCGGGCTGCGACTTGCGTGCAACGAGGAGCGTTGGAGCGAAGTGCGTCGTCAGGCCACGACGGCGACCTCGTTTGGTCTTCAGATGCACCTGCTCTCGCCACGCGAGGCGCAAGAAATGTGGCCGCTGATGGAAGTGCACGATGTGGTCGGGGCGGCGTTTCTTCCGACCGACGGCCAGGCGAGTCCGTCTGATGTGACGATGGCCCTCGCCAAGGGCGCGCGCATCGCCGGGGTCACCATTTGTGAGGACACGAACGTGGCCTCGATCGAGGTTCGCGACGGCAAAGTCGTCGCGGTGGTGACCGATCGCGGTCGGATCGAGTGCGACGCAGTCGCCGTGTGCGCCGGGCAATGGACTCGCGAACTCGGCGCATCGGTCGGCGTCAGCGTGCCGCTGGTGTCGGTCGAGCATCAGTATCTGATCACGACTCCGATTGACGGCGTGACGCGTGACCTGCCGACGCTGCGCGACCCCGACCGACTGACCTACTACAAGGAAGAAGTTGGCGGTCTGGTGATGGGTGGCTACGAGCCCGATCCGATTCCGTGGGCGGTCGACGGCATTCCGTGCGGGTTCAACTTCAAACTGCTCGAGGCCAACTCAGACCACTTTGCACCGATCATGGATCTGGCGATCGGTCGCGTGCCCGCGCTGGCGACGGCGGGGGTCAACCAGTTGATCAACGGTCCCGAAAGTTTCACGCCCGACGGCAACTTCATTCTCGGCGAAGCGCCGGAGGTGCGCGGATTTTTCGTCGGCGCGGGTTTCAATGCGTTCGGCATCGCTGCCGGTGGCGGCGCCGGTATGGCACTGGCCGAGTGGATGCACAAGGGGGTGCCGCCCTACGACCTTTGGGTCGTCGACATTCGGCGTTTTGGTCAACCGCATCGCGATGTCGACTGGGTGCGCACGCGCACGCTCGAGGCCTATGCCAAGCACTACACGATGGCCTGGCCGCACGAGGAGCATTCGAGCGGCAGACCAAATCGCGTGTCGCCGCTCTACGAAACTCTCGCCACCCGTGGCGCCGTGTTCGGCGAGAAAATGGGCTGGGAGCGACCCAACTGGTTCGCCGGCGCGGGCGATGAGCGGCGCGATCGCTATAGTTTCGGACGGCAAAATTGGTTCGACGCCGTGGGTCGCGAGCATGTCGCGGCGCGCGAGACGGCGGTGCTGATCGACCAGACTTCGTTCGCGAAACTTGTGCTGTCGGGTCGCGGCGTTGTTGACGCCCTCGGGTGGATCTGCGCCAACCGCGTCGACAAACCCGTCGGCGCGCTGACCTACACCCAAATGCTCGATGATCGCGGCGGTATTCAGTGCGACCTGACGGTCTGTCGAACCGGCGAAAACGAGTTCTACATCGTCACGGGCACGGGTTTGGTCACTCACGATCGGGATTGGATCGCCCAAGCGATCAAATGTTGGCCCGATGTGCGACTTGCCGAGGTCACCAACGACCGCTCGGTGTTGTCATTGATGGGACCGCGGGCACGCGAGATTCTCTCGGCCGCAACCGACGACGACATTTCGCATGCGGGGTTTCCGTTCGCGACCGGTCGCACGATTCGCGTCGCGGGGCGCGAAGTGTTGGCTCTGCGCGTTACATATGTAGGTGAACTCGGCTGGGAACTTCATCTCGCCCGCGCGGATGCGATGGCGGTTTACGACGCGCTGAACGAGGCGGGTCGCCGTCACGGGCTCGTCGACGCCGGCTATCGCGCGATCGAGAGCCTGCGTCTGGAAAAGGGCTATCGCGCGTGGGGATCCGACATCGGACCCGACCACACGCCGATCGAGGCCGGTCTGGGCTGGGCCGTGAAGCGCCCATCGGCCGGTGTTGAATTTCGTGGCAGCGAGGCGATCGAGCGACAGCGCCGCGAGGGCGTGCGCAAGATGCTCGCCGGTTTCACCGTCGACGCGTCGCATGTGTTGCTCGGGCGCGAAACCATATATCGAGATGGCGTGCGCGTCGGGTGGCTCACATCGGGTGGTTACGGCTACACGATTCGGCGCTCGATCGGTTACGGGTATGTGCGTCGCGCCGAGGGCGTCACGGCCGATTTCGTGATGTCTGGCAAATACGAACTCGAGGTGGCGACGCAGCGCGTGCCGGCAGCGGTTTCGCTGACACCGTTTTACGACCCCGAGATGTCGAAGGTGAAGTCTTGACCGAGTCGTCGTTGCCGACAGGAGCGCGGATCGTAATCATCGGCGGCGGCATCCTCGGTTGCAGCATTGCATATCACCTCACCAAGATGGGCGAGACCGACGTCGTGCTTCTCGAGCAGCATTCGCTCACCGACGGCGCGACTTGGCACGCCGCGGGCCTCGTGGGTCAGTTGCGCTCGTCGCGCAACGTCACGCGAATGCTCGAACAGTCGGTCGAGATGTATCGCGGGCTCGAGGCTGAAACCGGGCAGGCCGTCGACTGGCACGAGGTCGGCAGTCTGCGTCTCGCCTGCTCGCCGGAGCGAGAGATGGAATTGAAGCGCCTGGCGACAATGGCCAAGAGCTTCGGCTTACCGATGGATGTCATCTCGCCTGCGCGCGCACTCGAATTGTTTCCGCTGATGTCGATCGATGGCGTGCGCGCCGCCGCCTTTTTGCCGACCGATGGTTACATCGATCCGGCTTCGGTGACCCGGGCGATCGCCAAAGGCGCCCGGATGCGCGGCGCGAAAATTTGCGAGCAACGCAAGGTCGCCGCGATCGACGTCGACGGCAGACGCGTGACCGGTGTGCGTCTCGCCGATGGTTCACGAATCGCCTGCGAAATGGTCGTCAACGCCGCGGGCATGTGGGGCATGGATGTCGGACGCATGGTCGGTGCGCGCGTGCCGGCCGTCGCCGTCGAACATCAGTACATGCTCAGTGGCCCGATCGAAGGTTGGACACCTGTCGAACTCGGCAAGCTTCCGACGATGCGCGACCCAGACCACCTCGTTTACTACAAGCCCGACGGGCCCGGGCTGCTTGTCGGCGGGTACGAGCCCGACACGATCGCGTTTGGCACGGAGGGTATTCCCGAACCTTTCCGACGCCGGTTGTTCGATGCCAACTATGACCGTTTCGCCCGGCTCGCCGACCTGGCGACGATGCGCACGCCGGTGATTGCAAAGGCGGGCATTCGCTCGTTGATCAACGGTCCGATCCCGTATTCGGCCGACGCCGACTTCGTCATGGGTCGGACGCCCGAGCTCGACAACTTCTATGTCGCCACCGGTTTTCTCTACGGCATCGCCGCAGGAGGTGGGGCGGGCAAGATGATGGCCGAGTGGATGCTCGAGGGGCGTCCGTCGCTCGATCTTTGGCCACTCGATGTGCGGCGTTTTTCGTTTCATCACACGACCAGGGCTTTTTTGGGTGAGCGGATGGTCGAACTTTATGCGCACCACTACAAACTCGCCGCCCCCGGCACCGAACATGTCTCTGCGCGCGGCATTCGCCGTTCGCCGCTTCACGATCGACTCGCGGCCCGCGGTGCGGTCTTCGGCACGCGTGGCGGATGGGAGCGACCCAACTGGTTTGCCGAGCCTGGGTCGGGGGCGGTCGACGCGCCTTCATTCGGCAAACCCAATTGGTGGGACGAAGTCGGCGCCGCGCACCGAAAAATTCGTTCGGGAGTCGGGCTCATCGACCAAACCTCATTTGCCAAGTTCGAGATCTCCGGCGCGGGGGCGCTCGCCGCGGTTCAGTGGCTCTGCGTGACCGACATGGACAAGCCGATCGGCAGCGTCGCGTACACGCAACTATGCAACGAACGCGGGGGCATCGAGTGCGACCTGACGATGGCGCGCACGGGTCGCGACTCTTGGTATGTAGTTACCGGTTCGGCCTTCGGGGCGCACGACATGGGGTGGATCAGAGCGCAATCGCCGGACGACGGGTCGGTGGTGTTGCGCGATCTCACTTCGGCGTATGCGGTGATCAATGTGGTGGGGCCACGCTCGCGCGAGTTGCTCGGGCGTGTCTGCGAGGAGCGCATCGACGGCGCGGCGTTTCCCTACGCAACTGCGCAGCGTCTCACATTGCGCTCGGCCCCCGCGCTCGCATTGCGCGTGGGTTATGTCGGCGAACTCGGATGGGAATTGCACATTCCCACCGAATATGCGGCGCATGTCTACGACGCTTTGGTCGATGCCGGCACCGACCTCGGCGTGATCGACGCGGGTTATCGCACCATCGACACCATGCGCATGGAGAAAGGTTATGTTTACTGGTCGGCTGATGTCACGCCAGACACGAATCCTTACGAGGCGGGTCTCGGCGGTCGAGTGCGGCTCGACAAGGGCGACTTCTGTGGTCGTGACGCGTTGAATGCGACCCGTGCGTCGGTGACGCGCAAGCTCTGCACATTTTCTCTCGGCGCGATGGCCTACCCGGTCGGTGGCGAGGCGATCATCGCCGACGGTCGCGTCGTGGGTTTCACCACGAGCGCCAACTTCGGCCACACGGTTGGCGCACCGATCGCTCTTGGTTATGTGCCGATCGAGCATGCGACACGAACCGACTTCGTGGTCGAGGTTTACGGCGAGCCGATTCCCGCGACGCGGCACGACGGTTCGCTCTATGATCCACGGCATCTGCGTCTGAGGGGGTAGTCGTGCCGCAGCCTGACATCTTCAATCTGTTGTCGACTTCCATCTTGCGCGTTCCGGAGTTGCGTGGCGCCGACCCTGCGGCGGCGGTGCGTCTTGCCGGTCTGACCAACCTCAACTTTCGCGTCACGGTTGCCAGCGGCACATTTGTTTTGCGAATTCCGGGAGCGGGCACGAGCGAGTACATCGATCGCCGCGCAGAAGAGGTTGCCGCGAGGTCAACCGCGGCTGCCGGCGTCAACGCCGAGGTTGTTTTTTTCGACGCGAGCGACGGGCTGATGGTCACGCGATTCGTGGAGGGTGCGGTGACGATGTCGCCCACCGCTTTTCGCGATCTTGGTGCGGTCGCCCGCGCCGGCGAGGTGCTGCGGCGACTGCACCGCGAAGCGGCGCCGTTCGCCATCGATTTCAAACTTTTTCCCGTTATCGATGACTACAAGGCGATGTTGAATCGACGAAATGCGCCGATGCCGTGCGGATGGGATGACGCGCGCGAGGCGATCGACGCCACGCGTGCGGCGCTCGCCCGGTTGCGAGTGCCGTTGGTGCCGTCGCATTGTGATCCGCTGTGCGAGAACTTCCTCGACACCGGCACCCGCATGTATCTGATCGACTTCGAGTACGGGGGCAACAACGACCCGATGTGGGACCTCGGCGACCTGTCGGTCGAGGGTGACTTCGACGCGGCGCAAGATCGGGCTCTGCTTCGGGCCTACTTCGGCGCTGATCCGACGCCCGATGCGGTCGGTCGGGTCGTCGCGTATAAGGCGATGTGCGATGTGTTGTGGGCGCTGTGGGGAATGGTGCAACATGTAGATGAGAACCCCGTCGAAGACTTTTTGGCCTACGCCAACAATCGGTTCGCGCGGTGCCATGCGTTGATGGGCGGGGCGAGTTATCACGACCACCTCTCGGCGATCGGGGTTTGACCGACGCCCGTCACATGTGTCAGACTCGGGCAGTTCCAATACTTGAAAGTTTTAGAGACATACAGATATATAGACATATATATACGTATTTAGATCCAGACGGGGGTAGCGACATGGGGACAAATCAGTCGGTGTTTCGGGGCCGGTTGGGGCGATCGACCCGAGCGGGTGCGATCGCGATGGTGCTGGCAATCGTTGTCGGTGCGTGCGGCGGCGGTGACTCGGGCGGTGGCGCCGTCGAGTCAGAAGATCCGATCAAGATCACGCTTCACGACTGGACCGGTCAGTTGCTTACGAGCAACATCATGGGCGCCGTGCTCGAGGAGGCCGGCTACAACGTCGAACTCGTTCAGGCCGACTATCTCGCGCAGTTCGCAGGTCTGGAGACGGGCGATCTGACTCTGGCGATGGAAATTTGGGCGACCACGGGTCAAGAGGCGCTTGAAGCGTCGTTGGCAACCGGCAAGACACTCAACTACGGCGAGATCGGGATGGTCGCGCGCGAAGAGTGGTGGTACCCGGAGTACATGAAGGAGCGTTGCCCCGGTCTGCCCGACTGGGAGGCTTTGAAGAAGTGCTCCGCCGAATTTGCGACAGCAGAGACCGCCCCCAAGGGTCGGTATCTGGGTGGTCCCGTCACATGGGGTGGCTTCGATGAAGAGCGTGTCGACGCCCTAGGTCTCGACTTTGAAGTTGTCCACGCCGGCACCGACGCCGCACTTTTTGCCGAGCTCAAGGCCGCCTACGAGCGCAAGGATCCGATCGTGCTTTGGATCTATCAACCGCATTGGGCGCCGGTGAAATACAAGGGCGAGTTTGTCGAGTTCCCTCCGTACTCGCCAGAGTGTTACAACGATCCGGCCTCGGGCTTGACATCCAAGGCTTACGACTGCGGAAAACCTGTTGGTCCGATCTGGAAGGCCGGCTGGGCAGGCATTGGTGACAAGTGGCCTCGCGCCAAGACGATCATCGAGTCGTTCACACTCAACAATGACGAAATGGGCGCGATGGTCGCCAAAGTCGACCTCGATGGTGAGACTGTTGAGTCGGTCGTCGATCAGTGGATGACCGACAACGAGTCGCGCTGGAAGGCTTGGATCGGCGCCTGATCGGCAGCACGCCGAAACTCGTCTGCGAGGGGGCCTGGAAGCTCTTTGGACCCGGCGCGGAGGGGTTTCTCCGCGCGCATGGTGGCACCGCGACGCTCGCTGAGATCGGCTCCGCGGGACTCGTCCCTGCGGTTCGCAATGTTGATCTCGCCGTGCAAGCCGGTGAGAGTTTCGTCGTCATGGGTCTGTCGGGCTGCGGCAAGTCCACCCTCTTGCGGTGTTTGTCGCGCATCACCGAACTCACTGCCGGTCGAATAACACTCGACGGACGCGACCTCGGGTTGTTGTCACGCGACGAACTCGTCGACCTGCGGCGACACAAGATGGGCATGGTCTTTCAGCACTTCGCCCTGCTTCCCCACCTCACGGTGCTCGAGAACGTGGCGTTCCCTCTGCGGATTCAGGGCCGATCCGCGGTTGAACGCGAGGCACGGGCCCGGGAACTGATCGAAGTTGTCGGCCTGGGCGGGCGCGAGCAATATTTCCCGCGTCAACTTTCGGGCGGCCAGCAGCAACGGGTCGGCATCGCACGATCTTTGGCGGTTAATCCCGAGGTGTGGTTTCTTGACGAGCCGTTCTCCGCGCTCGACCCGCTGATTCGTAGCGAGATGCAAGAAGAGTTCCTGCGTCTGCGCAACATGTTCTCGACCACGATCGTCTTCATCACCCACGATCTCGATGAAGCGGTGCGGCTCGCCACGCGCATCGCGATCATGCGTGACGGAGAAATCATCCAGACCGACACACCAGAGCAATTGATACTGCGTCCGGCCAATTCGTATGTCGAAGAATTCACCCGCAGAATTCCGCGGGCCAAGGTGTTGACGGTGGGCTCGGTGATGCGTGCGAGCACAACCGTCGAAGCAGGATCAGGCAGCGATTCGGTTGTTCGGGTCGACGCCAAAATTTGTGATGTTGCCGCCGCGGTGCTCGCGGCACCTGGCCCCGTTCGAGTGGCGAATGCGACAGGCTCGGTAGTCGGGTCGCTCGACCGCGAGACCGTCATCTCGGTGCTCGCCGATACTCGTTCTCGCTGATGTCCGCGCGCAACGAGTCGTCCGTCGGTTCATCCGCCAAGTTGCGTTCGACGTCGCGTCGCTTCGGCGGCGCGTGGTCGTGGCTCGTCGGGTTGGTCGTGACCGCCGTGCTCGCGGCCACCAGCGCCGATGTCGCGACACGGCGCGGTTGGGTTTGGTGGCGCGATTACCCCGAGGGTTGGGTGCATTCGCCGGCCGATGTGATCTCTCGTGCCACCAAGTGGCTCGTCAACGAAGCGACTTTCGGGCTCTTCTCGTTCACTCAACTCACCCGCGCTGTGTCGTTCGTTGTCGAGCGTCCTTACGGATGGGCGCGGGCGATTCTCGTCGACGGTTTCATGGATGGCGTCGGCCGTCGTGCCGACCAGATCGTGCCACCGCTCAGTTGGATCGCCGTCATCGTGCTCGTCGCCGTGCTCGGGCGCCTCGCGAGCAATCGTCGGCTCGCGGTGCTGATTGCCGCACTGTTCGCGTACCTGGCCGTTTTTGGTCAATGGGCGAGCGCGATGGTGACGCTGTCGTCGATGGTCATCGCCGTGCCGATCGGCGTGGCGATCGGCCTCGGGTTGGGTATCGCCTCGTACCGCTCGTCGCGCGTCGAGCGTTTGTCCACGCCCGTGCTCGACTTGATGCAGACGATCCCGACCTTCGCCTATTTGGTTCCGATCCTTTTTTTCTTCGGCTTCGGCCCGGTTGCCGCGCTCTTTGCGACGATCATCTACGCGATGCCACCGATGGCGCGCATTACGACCTTGTCGTTGCGGGGCGTGCCGTCAGACATCAAGGACTTTGGCGAGATGATTGGTTGCTCGACCCGCCAGATGACATGGCGGGTGCTCGTGCCGACGGCCAAGGCGGGCTTGATGGTCGGGGTCAACCAGGTGATCATGCTCTCGCTGAACATGGTGATCATCGCCTCGATGATCGGTGCGGGCGGCTTGGGGTTTGATGTGCTCGAGTCGTTGCGCCGACTCGACATTGGTCGGGGGCTCGAGGCGGGGCTGGCGATCGTGGCCCTTGCGATCGCGCTCGATCGCCTCAGCCAGGCATACGCCGTGCGCGACGCCGCCGTGGCGCGCGTGAGCCGTCGCATCATGCTTGCCGTCGGTGCTGTGGTGGTGGCGACCTTTGCTCTCGGCTATGTGATCGAAGCCGTGCGCAACTATCCGGCGTCACTCGGCGTGACCAGCGGTTCGTTTTGGGACGACCTCATCAGTTGGATAAATGTGAACTACTACGACAGCCTCGAGGCGGTCAAATTGTTCGTGCTCGACGGCTTCATGCTGCCCGTCAAGCGATTGTTCATGGCGACGCCATGGTGGTGGTGGGTCGCCGGCCTCGGCGCGATCGGTTGGACGCTCGGACGACTGCGCCTGGCGATCACCGCGATGAGCCTGACCGCGTTCATCGCCCTGGTCGGGCTTTGGGAATTCGCGATGTTCACGGTTTACCTGTGTTCGGTTTCGGTGATCGTGGCGATGCTCATCGGCGTGCCGCTCGGCGTTTGGGCCGCGCACAACGAGCGCGCGTCGCGCGTGATCGGCGTTGTGATTGACACGCTGCAAACTTTGCCGAGCTTCGTCTATCTGATTCCGGTGGTGATGCTGTTTCGAGTCGGCGACTTCACCGCCTTCATCGCGATCGTGCTCTACGCTCTCGCCCCGGCCGTGCGTTACACATGGCACGGCATTCGAGAGATTGATGCTCAAGTCGTGGAAGCCGCGACCGTCTCGGGGTGCACGCCCCGTCAGTTGCTGACACGGGTGAAGTTGCCGCTGGCGCTTCCCGAGATCCTGCTCGGGCTCAACCAGACGATCATGCTTGCGCTGTCGATGCTGGTGATCACCGCGCTCGTCGGCACGCG
>VFZD01000042.1 GCA_016871295.1 Actinomycetota bacterium
TTCGACTGCAGCGCGGCACCAACCCGCACCGACCATTTTTCGCCTATCTGGCCACGGGGGCGATGCATTGCCCGCATCATGTTTGGCCGTCGTACATCGAGCGATTCAAAGGCCAATTCGACGACGGTTGGGATCAATTGCGCGAGCGCATTTTTCGACGCCAACTGGAAATGGGCGTGATACCCGCCGGCACGACGCTGACGCCGAGACCGCCGGAGATTCCGTCGTGGGCCGAGTATCCCGACAAATACAAGCCGGTCGCCGCGCGGTTGATGGAAGTATTCGCGGGGTTCATGGCCCACACCGACGAACAAGTCGGGCGACTGCTGAGCGCACTCGACGAAATGCAGGCCACCGAGAACACATTGTTCATCTACATCACGGGCGACAACGGTGCTTCAGGCGAGGGCACGATCAACGGCGCGTGGAGCGCGCCGTCGTTTCAAAACGGATTGCCGGAAGACCCCGAATGGTTGCTGGCGCACATCGCAGACTTCGGCACCGCGCGGTGCGAGAACCACTACAACATCGCCTGGGCGTGGGCGCTCGATTCGCCGTTTCAGTGGATGAAACAAGTCGCCTCGCACTTCGGCGGCACGCGCAACGCGATGGCGCTGCAATGGCCGAAGCGAATCACCGACAAAGGGGCGCTGCGAACCAACTTTCATCATGTCACGGACATTTTTCCGACAATCTTGGAAGCCGCCGGGATCGAGGCGCCCGCCGCGGTCAACGGCCTTGCGCAAATGCCGATCGACGGCGTGTCGATGCTGCCGACGATGACCTCGGCGAATGCGCGCGAGCACCACCACACGCAGTATTTCGAGATGTTCGGCAACCGCGCCATCTATCACGACGGATGGATCGCGTCGTGCTTTCACGGCCGCGTGCCGTGGATGCGATTCGATTCGGTGCCGTTCGACGGGCCGCAAGAGAAGTGGGAGTTGTACGAGATTCGAAACGACTTTTCGCAGGGTCGCGATCTGTCGGGCGAGCAACCCGAAAAGCTGCGGGAAATGCAGGAACTTTTCGATGACGAGGCGCGCAGAAACAACGTGTATCCGATCAAAGAACCGATTCAGGGTTTCGGACCAAAGTTCGCCGTGCCCGACGCCCTTGGCGATCTGACGAAAATGACGTATACCCCCGTGCACTTTCGCCTGCCCGAACGCTCGGTGGTGAACCTCAAAAATTGTTCGTTTCGGATCACCGCCGAGATCACCGTGCCGACCGACCATTGCGAGGGGGTGATTGCGGCACAGGGCGGCAATATGGCGGGATGGTCTCTATATATAGGTGACGATGGCCGGCCGCGCTATCACTACAACTGGTTTGGTCACGAACACTCGGTGGCCGTCGCAGGCAGCAAATTGACGCCGGGGCGGCACGAAATTGTTGTCGAGCACGCATACGACGGGGGATTTGGCGCGGGGGGCGACACCGTGATCAAAGTCGACGGCGACGCCGTGGGCCATGCGCGCATCGAGCGATCGGTGCCCGTGGTTTTTTCGATCAGCGGCGAGACATTTGATGTCGGGCTCGACAGCGGTTCTGCGGTCGGCGATTATCCGCACATTTACAGGTTCACAGGGGTGATTCATGGCGTCACGCTCGAACGGCTGAGTGAACCGCCCAGTGATGTCAAAGGACTGATCGCCGACGCCGAGTTTCGTGCCAGCCTTGCCGTTCAGTGACGCGCGCCCCGGGTGCCCCAATTGTTGGCGCGGTGTTCAGGCGCGGTGTTTTTTGGCGTAACCACGAGGTAATCAGATTTGGCGAGATTTCGGTGTGAGCCTAGGCTCGCTTGGGTAAGTTCAAAAAAATGGTCGACTTAGGGGGACCCGAATGACGAACAAACGAACAACAGACGAAATGTCATTGTCTGACCACAGATATCGCTGGCGCGGTTTTGCCGCGTTGGCGATGGCCGGCGCGCTCGTGCTCGGTGCATGTGGCGGGAGTGACGAAGCCGCTGAAGAAGCAGTTACAGAAGAGACGGCTGCAGCAGTAGAAGAAGTAACCAGCGATGCTTGCCCGAGTCAAGAACTTCTTGATGCGGCGAATGCCGAGGCGAATGTCAACTTGATTGCATTGCCAGACAACTGGGCGAACTACAAGGGAATCTTGGCTTCGTTCCGCGACAAGTATCCGGGCATCGCAAACCCGGTTGCCAACCCTGACGCATCGTCAGCCGATGAACTCGTTGCGGTAGAAACTTTGGCCGGTCAACCGAGCCAACCCGACGCACTTGACGTGTCGCCGGCGATTTCTCTCGAAATCACGGCCAAGGACCTTTGGGAACCGTACAAACCATGCACATGGGATGAGATCCCCGACTTCTTGAAAGACCCGGATGGCAAATGGGTCGCCGCATACTACGGAATAATGGCAATCGGCACCAACACGACGATCGTCAAGAACGCGCCGTCGAGCTTTGCCGATTTGAAAAAGCCGGAATACAAGGGCTTGGTCTCATTGAACGGTGACCCGCGTCAGTCGGGTGCCGCATTCAACGCGGTGGTCGCTGCATCACTCGCCAACGGCGGTTCATTCGACGACATCATCCCGGGCATCAAATATTTCGCCGAACTCAAGGCGATGGGCAACTTGGCCGGAACCGATGTCACCGAAGCGTCGGTGATCGCCGGCGAGACGCCGGTCTGGCTCGACTGGACCTACAACTACCCAGGTTTGGCGCCGAAGCTCGTGGAGAACGGCATCACTTGGGCGATTCGTGTGCCAACCGATGGTGTGCACGGCGGCTATTACGCGCAAGGCGTCGTAAAGGGCGGACCGAACAACAACGCAGCCAAGTTGTGGATCGAACACATCGTTTCTGACGAGGGTGCGCTCGGATATCTCGAAGGCGGCGCAATTCCTGCGCGATTTGAAGCGTTGGTGGCCGCCGGCAAGGTGAGCGAAGAGGCGAAAGCCAATTTGCCAGCGCCGGAGTTGATCAAGCAGATCAAATTCCCGACGAAAGCACAGGTCACCGCGATGAAGGAAGCATTGGCCGCACAATGGGGCCCGATGGTGGCTGACAAGTAATAAGTAATTAATATTTAGAGTTAATGAATAGTCGAGTGGCGGGTTCGTTGAACAAACGGGCCCGCCACTTGGCGTTCGCGCCCTACGCCATTTTTTTGTTGGTGTTTTTGGTCTGGCCAGGGCTCTATGTTTTTCGTTCGGCATTTGACCAGGGTTCGGCGCCGAAAAACCCGATGATCGAAGCGGTGACGGGGCAGTATCGATCGAGCTTTATTTTCAGTCTGCGCCTGTCGTTTGTGAGCGCGATTCTCGGTCTTGTGATCGGCGCGACGGTGGCCGTGGCGCTGATGCGGCTGAGTCATGTTCGCGGACTTCGCAATGTCGTGGTCGGATATTCGGCGGTCGCCGCCAACATGGGCGGCATTCCGTTGGCGTTTGCGTTTTTGGCGGCGTTCGGAATGCAGGGGCTCGCGACCCGACTGTTGAAAGGCATAAACATCGACCTGATCGGTTGGGGATTTCGCATCTCCGACTTTTGGGGCATCGTGTTGGTGTATCTGTATTTTCAAATTCCGTTGATGACGCTGGTGATCGTGCCCGCCCTCGACGGACTGCGCAGAACCTGGTCGGAAGCCGCCCAGAGTTTGGGTGCGTCGACCCGGCAATATTGGCGGTTCGTCGCCTTGCCGATTCTGACCCCGGCGTTGCTCGGTGGATTCTTGTTGCTGGTGGCAAACGCGTTTGCCGCATATGCGACCGCCTTTGCCCTCTCGGCGGGAAGTTCGAAGTTGGTGACGGTGCAGATCCGATTTTTTTTGCAGGGTGAAACGATCACGGGCAAAACCAATCTTGGTTACGCGCTCGCCGCGTGGATGGTGATCATCACGGCGTTTCTGGTATTGGGTTTTCAGGTTCTTTCGCGTCGTGCCGAGAGGTGGCGAAGATGAGACGCGGAAGAGCAGGTGCGTGGTTGGTTTTGGTTGTCGTGTTCGTCTATTACCTGGTGCCGATGATCGCCATGACGCGGTTCGCGTTTCAACGCATTCCGGTGATCAAACTTTCGTTCGGCAACTTGTTCGACAAATGGACGATCGCCCCGTTAATCGAAACATTCAAAGAACCCGAATTTCGCAGCAGTGCGTCGCTTAGCGTTCAGTTGGCGATCGCAACGGCGGCCTTGACTTTGATTTTGCTGGTGCCGACGATGGCGGTGGCGCATTTGCGTTCGAAGCGCATGCGTCGAATGATCGAACTTTCATCAACGCTGCCGTTCGTGGTGCCGGCGATCGCACTCGTGGTTGGTTTCGCCGGTGCGTTTCGTGAAACTCTGCCGATGTTTATTCGTAGTCCGTTCGGGTTGGTGCCCCTTTACGTGATCACGGCCCTGCCATTCACCCATCGAGCGTTGGAAAATGGTCTCGCCGCGCTCGACCTGAGAACGCTGGTCGACGCCTCGCAGAGTCTCGGCGCGACTTGGTATCGAACGGTGGTTTTCGTGATCGTGCCAAATATTCGCGCGAGCATCGCCACCGCGGCGTTTTTGGCGCTCACCGTGGTGCTGGGCGAGTTCACGATCGCCTCGTTGCTTTTGAAAAATACCCTGCCGCTTTATCTTTCGTATTCGCAGGGTCAAAACCCGCAGGGTTCGTTCGCCGTGGGTCTTGTGCTGATCTTGATCTCGACAATTTTTGTGGCTTCATCGAATCGTCTAGGAAAGGTCGTGCGGTCGTGACGGGCAAGGTCGCATTCAGCAATGTCTCGAAATCGTTCGGTGCGGTCAAGGCCCTCGTCGAATTCAGCCTGAGCATCGACGAAGGCGAATTGTTGACGCTGTTGGGGCCGAGTGGTTGCGGGAAGTCGACTGCTTTGCGCGTCGCGGCGGGTTTCGAAACGCCAGACTCGGGCGATGTTTCAATCGGCGGCACGAGCATTCTTTCGCTGCCGGCAAACAAGCGCGGCATCGGTATGGTGTTTCAGAACTACAGTCTTTTTCCGCACTTGACGGTGACGCAAAACCTTGAGTTCGGCATGCGCGTGCGAAACATTTCGCGGGACAAACGCAGCGCCAGGGTCGGCGAGTTGCTCGAGTTGGTGCGGTTGTCGGGGTTGTCCGATCGGTATCCGCACCAGATTTCGGGAGGTCAACAGCAACGCGTCGCCTTGGCCCGCGCGTTGGCCGTCGAGCCGCGCGTGCTGCTGCTTGACGAGCCGCTGTCGTCCCTCGACGCGACGGTGCGCATCGAGGTGCGCGAAGAGATTCGTCGAATTCAGCGTGCATCGGGTATCGCGACGATCTTCGTCACCCATGACCAGGAAGAAGCACTCGCGATCTCGGACCGCATTTGCGTGATGAGCATTGGTCGAATCGAGCAGGTTGGCGCCCCCGATGTCGTCTATCGCTCGCCGGCGACCGAGTTCGTCGCCCGCTTCGTGGGCAAAGTAAACGACATCGAGATCGAAGTGTTGTCGTCGACGAAGGCGCGGCTGCACGGCCACAGCCAAGAGATCGAGATTGCATCGGCCGGCAAGAACGCCGGTTTGGGGGCGGCACGACTTTTGATTCGCCCCGAAGATGTGCAGATTGTTCGCCCAGACTCGGCGCGCCCGAATGTTCGCGGCACGGTCAAGACGATCAATTTTGGCGGGGCGACCACGACCGCAGATGTCGAGATCAGTGGCACCGGGCATTTGGTGCGCGTTGCCGACAGCACGCGGAACATGCGATATCGCGTCGGTGACTCGGTGCACATCGCCTTTGACACCGAGCGGGCTTTGCTGGCGCGGGGTGGCGCCTAGACCCAGGTCGGCGCTTTGGCCCAAGTTTTGGTTGGGTTTTGTCGGCGGTTCGAATTTTGTCTACCTGCCATTTGCCTGATACCTTCATCTTTGAGCGGCGCCGAATTTCGGTGTTGACCAAAAACAGGGGGCAATGTGGAACAGCAAGAAATTGAAACTTCGGGGCTATCTCGTCGTCACTTTATTCAGGGTGTGAGTTCGGCGGCACTTGCCGCAGGGATTTTTTCATCGAGTTCGCTTAACGCTTGGGCGGCGTCTGTGCCCAAGAAGGGCGGCACCTTAAAAGTCGGTGTCGTTGGTGGCGCCAACGACCTGTACGACGCCAACTACATCGTGGCGAAGGCCGACCAGGCGCGGCTGATGTCGACATTCGAGACGCTGTTGACCTTCGACGAGAACTTTGTTCCGGTAACCGCCAATGGTTTGGCCCAGTCGGCAAAGCAGAACAGCCCGACAAAAGTGACAGTCAAGTTGCGCAAGGGTGTGAAGTTTCATGACGGCACACCGATGACCGCAGATGATGTGATCGCAACCTATAAACGGCTGCTTGACCCTTCAAAAAAGACAACGGGCAAGCCTCTGCGAACCTTCCTCGACCCATCTGGTCTGGTGAAGCTCGACCCGTTGACAGTCGAGTTCAATCTCAAGGCACCGAACGTCGACTTCTTGTCAACTTTGGCGAACTACACATATGCGATCGCCAAGGCGGGCTACGACGGCAAGACACAGATTGGTACGAGCGCGTTTAGTCTGGTGAGCTTCACCCCGGGCCGCGAGAGCGTGCACAAACGCTTCAAAGGGTATTGGGACGCGAAGAATGTCTATTTCGATGAAGTTCGCATAATCGACTTCGCGGACAAGACGGCATTGGTGAATGCACTGATCGCCAAACAAATTGATGTTGCGGTCGACATTCCGTTTGAGCAATTCAAGACACTCAAGTCGAAGAAATATCTGAATGTCATTGAAAACTCGGCAGGTGCCTGGCTGGCGTTCTGCATGCGCATAGACATCAAACCTTTTGACGACAACAATGTTCGTCAAGCGATGCGCTTGTTGGTCGATCGCAAGCAGATGCTGAAGCGCGTGCTTTCTGGTCATGGCAAAATGGGCAACGATCTCTACGGCTACATCGACCGGAATTACAACGCGAACGGCTTCCCGCAGCGCGATCAGGATATCCCCGCTGCGCTCGCGCTATTGAAGAAGGCAGGCTATACGAAAGCCAACCCGTTGCGAGTCGAGTTGACAGCACCCGACGACACCGGCGGTTTGATTTTGATGATTCAAACTCTGGCCGAGCAGGCGAAGAAAACTGAGGGTGTCGTGATTATCGATGCCAAGGTGATCGACGGCGGCACCTATTGGAGCGCGAAGGGTCAGTACATGAACACCGGTTTCTACACGACTTATTGGTCGGGTCGAACATATCTTGCCCAGGCGGCTGCGTCGATGGATATCTATCCGGAGTTGAAGTGGCCGCCCGCCGATAGCAGTTTTAGGGCCGATTATTTGAAAGCGGCCGGCACTGCAAACGCCAAGAAGCGTCGTGAGATCGTGGCCAGGATGCAAAAAGAGGAGTTCGAAAAGGGTGGATACATTATTCCGTTCTTCAACAACTTCGCCGATGCATATTCGTCAAAAGTCAAGGGCGTTGTTGTTCGTCCTTCGCAGTTGAACATGGACTACTACGCACACGGATTCAAAAACATTTGGTTTGACTAGTCAAACCGTTCAAAAGCAATTGAAATCGCCGTCTGCGACCAGCAGGCGGCGATTTCTTTAAGAGGGTAAGTCAAGTGAAGGCGTCAATTTTCCGCTTTGTTTTGAAGCGAATAGCCCTCGGGTTGTTGACACTGTTCATAGTTTCGCTCCTGATTTTTGCGGTGACGCAGGCGTTGCCGTCTGACCCCGCCGAAGCGATGCTCGGCCGTGAGGCGACACCCGAAACGTTAGAGGCGTTGCGCGCCGACTTCGGCCTCGACAAGCCGATAGTCGTGCAATACGGCAACTGGTTGTTCGGAATATTGAGCGGCGACCTGGGTACCTCGTACGCGACTTCGATTCCGGTCAGCGAATACATCGGGCCGCGAGTCGGCGCCTCGTTTTTCTTGTTGCTGATCGCCGCCATCGGATCAATTCCGTTGTCGATCGTGGTGGGGGCGAATGCCGCGTTGCACCGCGACCGCAAGTTCGACACGGCTTCGTCGCTGATTTCATTGATTCTCGCGGCGATGCCCGAGTTCGTGGTCGGAACTATCTTGACGATTGTCTTCTCGACGACAATTTGGCAGTTGTTGCCGGCGGTCACATATCTAGAAGTTGGCGCACCACCGTGGAGCGATTTGCAAGGTTTGACTTTGCCCGTGCTGACCTTGTTGTTGGCTGTTACACCATACGTGGCAAGGGTTATGCGTGCGGCGATGGTCGAGGTTCTCGAAAGTGATTATGTCGAGATGGCCCGATTGAAGGGAATGGACGAACGCACGGTGTTGTGGCGTCACGCGATGCCAAATGCGGTTGGCCCTGCGTTTCAGGTGATCGCCTTGAACTTGGCGTATCTGGCCGGTGGCGTGATCATCGTTGAGCGTCTTTTCAACTTTCCGGGCATCGGTAGTGCACTTGCCGACGCGGTGCGATCTCGAGATCTGCCGGTGATCCAGTTTCTCGCCTTGATAATTGCCGGCGTCTACATTTTGACGAATCTGCTGGCCGATATCGGCACTGTATTGGTGACGCCAAGACTGCGTACGAGGTTGAAGTGAGCGAAGCAGTGAAGCCTCCCCAGGATCTGGTTGCAGAAAAATTTGTCGACGAGCGACCGCCAAGTTTGGTGCGACAGGCGTTTTGGTTGCGTCGAACCCAGATCGGTGCGGTGCTCGCACTGATGCTGATCAGTGTGGCGTTGGTTGGACCCTTCTTGGCGCCGTTCGGAAGCACCGAATATGTCGACTTGCCGAACACCTTGAGCGTGCCAGGAACAATTTTTGGCACCGACTATTTCGGACAAGACGTGCTCTCTCGATTTCTGTTCGGTGGTCGCACGATCTTGATCTTGGCAGTTCTGGCCACGAGCATCGGCATCACCCTCGGCACGACCCTGGGTCTGACCGCGGCATATTTGCGGGGTCGCGCCGACGAAGTAATCATGCGCGCACTCGATGTCATCTTGTCGTTTCCGCAGGTTTTGCTGTCGCTGGTGGTGATCTCAATGTTCGGGCCAAGCAATGTGCTGATTATTTTCACCGTCGGTCTTTCGACCACTCCGCGCATCGCTCGAATAATCAGGGGCGCGGCGATAGGCGTCGTCGAGCGCGACTTCATCTCGGCAGCCGAGGCGCTCGGTGAGTCGCGCAAGCGGGTGGTGTTCGCCGAGGTGTTGCCGAACGTGACTTCTTCGCTGTTGGTCGAGATGAATCTTCGACTGACTTACAGCGTCGGCCTCATTGCCTCGCTGTCATTCTTGGGTTTCACGCCCGAACCAAACGCGGCGAATTGGGGTCTGATGATTCAGGAAAATCGAGTTGCCCTCACCCAACAGCCGTGGGGGGTAATTCTGCCGACGGCCGCACTTGCCCTGATGACGATCGGCACCGGATTGATCGGTGACGGCTTCTCGCGCGTGTCTGCGGGCATTGATCGCGGAGGCAAAGGTGAGTAGCACAGCCGGTTTGCGTATCGTCGACCTGCGCTTGAATGTCGCGGCCACGGGCAACGACATCGTCGATGACATCAACCTGAAGATCGAAAGAGGCCGGGTGCTCGGTCTTGTCGGCGAGTCGGGTTCTGGAAAAACAACGGTGGGTCTCGCGGTTTTGAGCCATGCACGACGCGGCGTCGAAGTGGCGCACGGTCAGATCTTTTGCGGTGACACCGAGGTTCTGGGCCTTGACAACGAGGCGAAACGCAAAATTCGCGGTGGGCTTGTTTCATATGTGCCGCAAGACCCCGCGTCGTCATTGAACCCCGCGCTGAAAATCGGCATGCAGTTGGTCGAAGTGCTCGAAGCCCACGACTTCGGCGGCTCGAGCGAGGCGCGCAAGGCACGAATCAAGGAAATGATGGCAGAAGTTTTGTTGCCGACCGACGACGAATATCTCGAGCGATACCCGCATCAGTTGTCGGGCGGGCAACAACAGCGCGTCGGTTTGGCGATGGCGTTCGCATGCCGACCTTCGGTGATCGTGCTCGACGAACCGACGACAGGTCTCGACGTTTCGACCCAGGAGCATGTGCTGAAGACGATTCGGCAACTGACGCGCGATCACGGTGTCGCCGCGCTGTATATCACCCACGACTTGGCGGTGATCGCCGACCTGGCCGACGACGTCGCGGTGATGTATTCGGGTCGCGTCGTCGAACAAGGCGAGGTTACAGAAATCTTCAAAAACCCGGCGCACCCGTATACGCGACATCTGGTCGCGGCCGCCCCCGATATCGCGAGCAAAAAATCGATCGTCGGTCTGGCGGGTCGCGCCGAATCGCCAGGCAAGCGACCCGTCGGCTGCGCGTTTGCGCCGCGGTGCGAACTTGCCGAAGACGCATGTCGGGTCGCGTTTCCGAAGATGGTTCCGGTCGGCGGGCGACAAGCGGCCGCGTGTATCAAAGCGAACCAGAAAGCGTCGGTGGCGGCCGGTTGGGCAAAGACCATGTCGACGCGGACACTCGGGGAGCCCGCCGTCGAGCTGGTGTCGGTGAGCGCGGGATATTCGGGAAACGCCGTCGTGCACGATGTTTCGCTGACTATTCGCAAAGGTGAGTGTCTCGCGCTCGTCGGCGAATCTGGCTCGGGTAAAACCACGGTGTCGCGGGCAATTGGCGGCCTGCATCGCGAATGGACTGGTTCGATTCGTTTGAACGGTCGCGAGTTGAAGACCGTGGCGCGGCAAAGAGCGGTTGCCGATCGCCTGGCAATTCAGTATGTGTTTCAAAATCCCTACGGCTCGTTGAACCCGCGCCGGACCGTCGGCGACTCGATTGCGCGCCCACTCATCGTTGATGGCAAGTCGAAACATGATGCCCGCCGAGTTGTGCTCGATGTATTAGACAAAGTGAGTTTGCCGGGCCCGTATGCCAACAAATATCCGGATCAACTATCTGGTGGCGAGCGGCAACGAATCGCAATTGCTCGGGCGCTGGTGAGCGAACCCGAAGTGTTGGTGTGTGACGAGGTGACCAGCGCACTCGACGTGCTTGTTCAGGCTGCAATTGTCGATCTGCTCGGCGATTTGCGCCGTCAATTGGGTCTGGCGATGCTGTTCGTCACGCACAACCTGCCCCTCGTGCGCAGCATCGCCGATGAAGTTGCGGTGATGTCTGAGGGCCGAATCGTCGAAGTTGGCATGTCGGAGTCTGTGATCGGAGACCCGCAGCAGGAGTATACGCAGAGTTTGATTTCGGCGACCCCCAGCATCGAGAGGTCAATGCGGTGACGCGCAAGTTGTTCGTGGCGCCCGGCTACGAACCTGTTGGTGAAGTTTTCGTCAAGCATCATTCGCGGTCGAACCCCGGTGCGTCCTTTGCCGCAACGGTGGCGGGCGAGCAAGTTGTCGACCTGTGGGGTGGTCAGCAAATTGACGGCTCACCGTGGCGCGACGATTCGCTCTGCGTGATCGCTTCAGGCACGAAAGGCATTTGTGCCGTCGCCGTGTTGATGTGCGTCGAACGCGGGTTGATTGATCTTGAGGCACCGATCAAGTCGATGTGGCCCGAGTTCAGTGTTGGGGGCAAAGGCGAGGTGCTGATCGGTGACGCTATGGCGCATGTCGCCGGAGTACCCGGGCTCGAGCGCCAGGTTGGTGTCGCCGAATTGTCTGATCCGATCCGGATGGCACGGCTTGTCGCAGAGCAGGTGCCGTTTGTGCCGATTGGTGCGCCCTCATATCACGCGATGACATTCGGCTGGATTGCGGGCGAACTGGTTCGTCGAGCCGACGGCAGAAGCATCGGCAACTTTGTGCGCGAGGAAATTGCTGGGCCGCTTGATCTTGATTTGCATATTGGTGCGCGCGACGAGGTGTTGCCGCGAATCGCGCAGACGACACGAGCGAGCAACTATGACTACACGGCGTTGTCTGACCCGAATGCGGATGCGCGACTCAGGCATGTCTACGGGATGATTCCCGCTAGGCGGGGCACGAGCGCATTCGCAAAAATTGAGTTGCCCGGTGGCGGCGGTGTGGTCAACGCTTATTCGATGGCACGGTTGTATGCGCTGCTGGTGAACGGTGGCGAGTTGAATGGTCTGCGACTGCTCAAGCCCGAGACAATCGCCGTCGCTCGCAGGCAGCGTTCGTTTGGAAATGATCCGCTCTCGGGGCGGCTGCTGCGTTTTGGTGTCGGGTTCGAACTCAACCCGAACCCGTCGCGGTTGGGTGCGCCGCTCGACGCATTCGGGCACACCGGCGCGGGTGGTTCGACGCACGGCGCATGGCCGAGTTTGCGCACGAGTTTCTCCTACACGATGCGCGAATTTCAGTTGGAGAGCGAGGACTTGCGTGCCGCCGAGTTGCTCGCGGCACTTCATTCGTGCGTGGCGGTCAAGTAGTTTTTAGGCGTGGCGGGCTTTCGATATACCAAAGGCGAGAAGTTGCCGATCGAAGTGTTGGTTTTCGAGATGAGTCCCGAACATGTCGACGAATATTTGGCGATCGACCACGAAATCTGGACACTTGGCGAGGCGATGCTGCCGGGGTTCGAGCGAATTCCGTTTTTGTCGAAAGAAGTGTGGCTCGACGATTCGCGGCCGGGGCGAGTGAGCGTCGTGTTCGTGTGGGAGTCGCTCGAAGCGTGGATGCGTGTCGGGTCGGCGGAGATTCAGAGCCGATTGCAGGCCGAATTCGACGCGCGGTTCAAGCATCCCGTGAAACTGGTCGAGGCGCGGCATGAGGACGCGAATCTTGGCATTCATCGGTGGAGTCGCTTCGAGCGATGAGGCGGGCGAGATCGTGACCGGTGCCTTTCGGGCGGGGCTGACCTTTCGGGTGGGGCCGACCTTTCGGGCGCGTATCTCGTCGGCGCCGATTTGGCGCTCACATTCATCGTCAACACCGATTTTCGCGGGTCGATTTTGCTTGGCGCCGACTTTTCGTGTAGCAACCGCACGAACGCGAATTATGCGGGGACCACGATGCCCGACGGCACGGTGAATCCGTGAAAAAGTTCGGGGTTGTGATCGTGGCGGTGTTGGTGGTTGTTGCGGGGTGCGGGTCGGGCGCGTCGACGCCGGTGACGAGCCCGGGTTCGGGCAGTGGCTATGGTGCGGGTGCGGGCGATCAGGTGTGCCCGGAGAAGAGTGTCGCCGATCAAACCGAGATCACACCCGAGCGGGCGAATCTGTTGATCGGTTTCAGCGAGCGCAACGCCGAGTTGTGCGCCGATGAATTGGGTTGGGCGTTCCGCGTCGGCATGCGCGACGGTGAATCGTTTCCGTTGACCGCCGATTATTCGTTGCAGCGCGTGACGGTCGTGGTGCAGGACGACATCGTCACCGAAGTTCTAGTTGGCTGACCGCTGCGC
>VFZD01000043.1 GCA_016871295.1 Actinomycetota bacterium
CGGGTGGCGGCGAGAGATTTGAGGGGCGGGCACTTGATCAACAGCGAGTGCAGGGCGAGGTTTTCGTTGATGTTGAGACCCAGCGCCGAAATCGTCTTGTGAATCGACCCGATTGCGGCGATGATCTCTTCGCTATTTGCTCCGTCAGGCTCGCGAAGCAGCAGATCTTTGTAAACGCCGGCAAAGATGCTCAAGCCATTGCGCAATTCGTCGGTTCGCAATTTGCGCAGTTCGCGTTTGTGTCGATCGGCCAGTGTTTTTCGACCACTGCCGCGTTCGCCGGTCAGCGCGACTCTGTCGTCGAGTTCTTTGGCCTCGCGTTCGTGCAAGGCTTCGAGCGCTTCGGCCGCTTTGTCTAGTTGATCGATCAAGTCGGCGACGATATTCACGACCGTCGCACCAGTGCCGTCGAGGCGAGAGGCTATTGAGGCGAAAGCCTCTTGACGACGTGCGAGGTAATTATCGGTCACGAGCAATCTGGCGCGGGCCAAGTTGCCCTGGCTGGCTTTAGCCACCGACTCGGCCGTTGACGGCATCACGCCATCGGCCACGAGGGCTGCGGCTATCTCATCGACCGTGAGTTGTGAAAAATTGACCACGACACAACGCGAATTGAGCGTCGTCAACGACGGCACAAGTTGTTCGGCCAACAAAATGAACACAACTTGCGGTGCGGGTTCTTCGATAGTTTTCAGCAGACGCACCGCCGCGCTGTCGCGCATCAGGTGAACTTCGTGGATGATGATTACTTTCACCTTGGCTTCGAGCGGCGTCGTGGACGACTGACTGACGATGCTCTCGGCCTCTTCTTTGTCGACCGCCGCACCGAGGCGATAGATCTCGTTGACATCGGCGAATTCGCCGCGCATGATCAGGTTCGACTCGCGGGTCGCGTCATCGTCGGAGCCCGTGATCAACACCGACGCAAAAGCGCGTGCGGCGAGTTCTTTGCCGCATCCCTCTGGTCCGATGAACAGAAACGACTGCACACCGCGGGATGTCAAGCCGCGAAGTTTTTCGATTGCCCGCTGTTGACCGACGATTTGCGACCAGACGGCGGCCATCAGATGCCGAGCCTTTCTTGCACCGCGGCTGAAATAACATTCTCTAGTTCGTCTTTGGGCGGCGTGCCGTCGATGACCAGCCATCTGGTCGGGTCTTCGGTGGCCATCTGCAAAAAACCGGCGGCGACTCGGACGAAAAATTCGCGATTTTCTCGTTCGAAGCGGTCGAGCTCGCGTTTTTTGAGACGCTCAAGCAAAAGTTCGGTTGGCACCTCTATATATATGACTAGTTCGGGCCAAACGCCGTTGAGCGCCCAATCATTGAGTTTTTTCAGTTCGCCCAGATCTTGTTCTCGCCCGTAACCCTGGTAGGCGAGCGAAGAATAGACGCTCCGGTCGCTGACGACATGGCGGCCGGCGGCAAGCGACGGCGAAACCAATTCGGCGATGTGTTGTGCCCGGTCGGCGGCCATCATCAACGCTTCGGCGCGAGGCGACAAGTTCGTATTCGCGGGATCAACGAGGATGTTGCGCAACATCGACCCTACGACCGTGCCGCCGGGCTCGCGGGTCATCACCGCGTCGAGACGCGTCGCAAGACGCTTCACATGGGTGCTCTTGCCGCAACCCTCGAGGCCCTCGAAAGCGATGTACTTACCCGAATTCATGCCTCAACCCTACGGGGCGGTTGTTACTTGGCAGATTTGTTCTTCGCGCCGACAGTTTTTGCCGTCTTTTTGACAGCCTTGGCCCGCAACTTTGTTTTTGGTTTCGCCATCGGCTTGGCAGCCACGACTTTTTTGGGCTTTGTCTCACGCCTGGTCCTTTTTTTCGCCCGACCGTTGGACGCGGCGAAATCGCGGCGAATCGCCAGCAACTCGAACGCGCGCTCGGGCGTGACGAATTCGATTCGGTCGCCACGGGTCAGGCTCGCGTTTGTTTCGCCGTCGGTCACGTATGTTCCGAACTTTCCGTCTTTGGCGACGACCGGTCGATTGCTGACTGGGTCGTTGCCGAACTCTTTCAACGGGGGTTTTGCCGGCCCGCGTCGACCGAACACCCGCGGCTCGGCGAGTTTTGCCAACGCTGCTTCGAGGGTGATCGTAAAGATTTGATCTTCGCTTTCGAGCGATCGACTCTCTTTGCCCTTGCTGATGTAAGGGCCGTATCTGCCGTTTTGCGCGGTGATGATTTCACCGTCGACCTCGTCGGCACCAATCGTGCGCGGTAGCGACAGCAATTGCAGCGCCTCGACGATTGTCACATTTTCGATCGCCATCGTTTTGAACAGTGAAACCATCTTCGGTTTCTCCATTTCGGGCGGCGGGTTTTCGATCGTTCCCCACTGCACGTAAGGGCCGTAACGCCCGTTCTTCAAATAAACCGGCAAGCCGTCCAATTCACCGATCGGGTCGATGTATTTCGGTGCGGCCAACAGGGCGACGGCAACTTCGACATTCAGTTCGTCTGGCGTCAGCGTTTCTGGCACCGAGGCGGTGTTTTCGCCGCACTTAACATATGGGCCGAATTTTCCGGGACGCAGAACGATTTCTTCACCGTTCGTCGGGTGCACTCCCACCGGGAACGCGTTCAACTCCGCGGCATCGATGTTGGCGATGTTGTGTTCGACAAGGGGTTTGAGCCCGGGCAACTCTTTTCCGTTGCCGTAGTAAAACTCGCCGAGCCAAACTTCTTTGACCCGCGAACCATCGGCGATCTCGTCGAGTTCTTCTTCGACGGTCGCCGTGAACTCGTAGTCGACAAGTTCGGTGAAATGGTTCTTCATCAATTTCACGACGGCAAACGCAGTCCATGAAGGAACGATGGCCTGGCCTTTTTTCCAGACGTAACCACGGTTGAGAATCGTGCCAAGAATCGCCGCGTAGGTGCTCGGTCGGCCGATGCCGAGTTCCTCGAGCTTCTTGACCAGCGTGGGTTCGGTGTATCGCGCCGGCGGACTAGTCATGTGACCGTCGGCAACGTATTTCTCGATCTTGATCTGGTCGCCGACTTTCATCTCGGGCAACAGGGCTTCTTTCTCTTCCGACTCAGAGTCTTCTTCGGTTTCTTGATACGCCCGTCGATAACCGGGGAAGGTAATCGTCGTGCCGCTGGTCGAGAACTCGCAGTCGGCTTTCGTCGTCGCCGATGTTTGGGCACCCAATTTGACCGTCACGGTCGTGCCCGTCGCATCTGACATTTGCGAGGCCAAAGTGCGCTGCCAGATGAGTTTGTAAAGCGAGAGTTCGCGGGCGTTCAATTCTGACGCGACGACCTCGGGGCTGCGCAACGGCAAAGTCGGTCTGATCGCTTCGTGAGCCTCTTGGGCGTTCTTCACTTTCGACTTGTACTCCCGCGGTTCCGCCGACAAGAACTCGTTGCCAAAGGAGTTGACGATTTCGCCGCGCATCGCCGCCAGGGCATCATCGGCCAAGATCACGTTGTCGGTTCGCATATATGTGATGAACCCGCCCTCGTATAGGCCCTGGGCCAATCGCATGACCTCGTTCGCGGTAATGCGCAATTTATTGCTGCACTCTTGTTGCAGGGTGCTGGTTATAAACGGGGCTCGCGGCGACTTTCGATAGGGCCGGTCTTCGACGCTGCGCACGACCAAGTCGGCACCGGCCAGGCCCTCGACCAACTCGTTGGCTTTCGACTCGGTGACCACGACGACGCCCTCTTTGGCTACTCCGTTGGAGTCAAAGTCTTTGCCCGTGGCGATTCGCAGACCGTCGAGCGACTGCAGGGCGGCCGTAAACAAAGGTGTGGTCGCGCTCGTGGCCTCGATGTCCCAGTAATTGGCCGCCACATGGGCCATTCGTTCTTGTTCACGCTCGACGACAAGGCGGATCGCCGGGCTCTGCACCCGACCCGCTGAAAGCCCGCGATTGACCTTGCGCCAGAGAATCGGCGAAACCTCGTAGCCGTAGAGGCGGTCGAGAATGCGTCGCGCCTCGGCGGCATCGACCAGTTTGTAGTCGACATTTCGGGTGTGGCCGAGCGCCTCGCTGATCGCCGTCTTGGTGATCTCGTGGAACACCATTCGTCTCACCGGCACCTTCGGTTTCAGATACTCCAACAGGTGTGCAGCGATCGCCTCACCCTCGCGATCTTCGTCGGTCGCGAGAAACAACTCGTCGCAACCCTTGAGCAACGTCTTCAATTCTTTGATCACCTGCGAACCGCGTTCCGTCAGTTCGTAATTTGGTTTGAACGAGTTCTCGACATCGACCGACAAACCTTTGCTTGGCAGGTCGGCGATGTGACCGACCGATGCGCGCACGTCGAAGCCGTTGCCGAGAAATTTCGAAATAGTTTTCGCCTTTGCAGGCGACTCGACTATGACAAGAGCGTTAGACATGCTGTTTCATCGTTAGGTGTTCGGACACGGGCTTGTCAAGGTTATCGGTTGAAATCCAATAGCACTATGGGTTGCATCGGTAGCGTAAATGATGACATGCGACCCGATCTGCTCGCACTTGGGTGGAAAAAGGATTTCGAAATTGATTCACAAATAGTTGACCAGTCGTTTCAAATTGGTCGAGTGAGCCGTCTTGATCGCGGATGGAGCACGATAAAGATGAGTGCGTCATCCGAAGAGACTGGCACCGTGCGTGTTCGAAATATCGGCGCAGAAGTTGCCGTCGGCGACTGGGTGGTCTTCAAGGACAGCCTCGAGCGAGTCGAAAAAGTTCTGCCGAGGTTTTCTGCGTTGATTCGACGAGTCTCGTCCGAAGCGATGCGGGCCGAACATCATGCCGTCGCGGCGAACATCGACACGGTGTTTATCGTGCATTCGGCGACGAACGCATCAAATCAGCGACGAGTCGAGCGCGAACTCGTTTTGGTGTTCGACAGCGGGGCGACACCGGTGCTGGTTCTGACCAAAAACGATCTGCAAGACGCGCCCGGGCATGTTTTTTTGCTGCACGAGGTGGCCCAGGTCTGTGGCATCAACTGTCATGTGGTCAGCGGCCTCACCGGAGAGGGCTTGGCCGAACTGGCCAATTATGGGGGAAATCATCGAACTGTGGCGGTTTTGGGGGCCAGCGGGGTGGGCAAATCGACGCTGGTCAACAGGCTCGTGGGTGTCGATGCGCAACCGGTCGGCGATGTTCGCCGCACCGATCAACGCGGTCGCCACACGACGGTTGCCGCCGACCTGCTGTCGATGCCCAACGGTGGTTGGTTGATCGACACGCCAGGGTTGCGCGCGCTCAATTTATGGACGAGCGGGCACGGCATCGAACGGGCCTTCGCCGACATCTTCAAACTCGCCGACTCGTGCAGGTTTAGAGACTGCAAACATCAAGACGAGCCGAGTTGCGCGGTGCGCGCGGCGATTGATGCCGGCACGTTGACCATCGACCGCCTCGAGAACATGCGTCGGCTTGTCGACGAGGAGGCCGCGTTGGAAGAGGAACAAAAAGTTCGTGTGCGACTATCGAATCGCAAGGGTCGGCGAAAAATCAGTTAGCCGAGGGTTCGCGCGGCATTGTCGCCGTCGCGTTCAGATCAATTTCTGGGGCAAGAACGCCGACCAGAGGTATTTCGACGCGGCGTCGATACTTCAAGCCGACGGTCACCATTTTTGATGACAACTGCGTGGTGACCTCAATATTTTTCAGATTGATTGCTTGTCGTGTCGACTCGGCGGCTAGTTGTTGCGCCGATTCGGCGTCGATGTCGGCCAACGAAACCTCTCGAGCAGCCACCCTTGCGGCATGGTTCAAAGCCAGTTGATCGTTGGCGATGCTGCCGATCTGCACGACACAAAGTGAAAAGATGATCATGAACGGCAAGGTGAGCGCGAACTCGACCGTCGCTTGGCCGGTTTCAGCCCGAGGCTTATTGACCAATGCTGTCGGTGCGGTCGAAGATGCCCGACAATACGGTGTCGAATAGTTCGCCGATTCGACCCGCGCCACCACCATCGGTCGCCCAAGCGATGACCAGCAGGGCGATCACGGCGGCGCCGAGCAGAACAAGTGCGTATTCGGTCGTCGCCTGACCAGATTCGTGTTTGATGCGAAAATATTTTTTCACCAGAGTTGCCCCGATACGACGGTCAGCGAGTTGATCAACAAGGGGAGCATCGCCAAAAGCACGAACGACGGCAAGATGCAGCAGACCAAGGGAAACAGCAAGCGCACGGGAAGTTCTTTGGTTTCGATTTCTCGCAGCCGTTGGCGTTCGCGATGACTATGAAACGAGAGCTGATCGAGTATCGAAGTGATCGGAAGCCCGTCGCGGTCGGCGCTTACCAGAATGTCGCAGATCGAGAAAACTCCGGGCCCGAGGTCGTCGCGCAATGTCTTGATTACGTCGCCGAACCTTTGCCCCGCGGCAAGTTCGACATGGGCTCGATAAAGCGGAGGCTTGATATTCTCGGGCACCCAGTTGTGGAGTTGCGAAACCGCGGCAATCGGGCCATGGCCCGCGCGCACCAATACGAGCAATGTGTCGATCACTTCTGGCATGCTGCGCGCGATGTTCGGTTCTGGGGGTTGCTGTTGGCGAAAAAAGAAGTAGAGGCCGATGCAGCCGGCGATCGCGACCAATGAGATCATGATGCGGTGGGTGAGATGATCGCGTGCATCCACTTCCTTCCTGCGTAGTTGAAACCGAGGCCGAGAGCCACGCAAAGCCAACCCGTGACGCTGAAAATCAGAAAGTGTCTGACCGCCGCGCTGCTGATCGTCAACCAACCACAGACTGCAATCGGCGCGATCGACAAAATCTTCGTCGACAGCATCGCCTGGGCCGCTTGGGCGCGACGGTCGTGGGCATTGGCCGATCTTCCGCGCAGCACCATCGCGGCGCGTTCAACGGCGAGCACGCCACCCACCCCGCCGGTGGCGGCAAGTTCGAGCGTGCGAAGTGCGAAAGCAAGGTCTTCGGGCTGCGGATCAGACAAAAGTTTCTTCGTCGCGGCACCGAAGGCCTCGCCCCGCGTCGTGGCGAGGGCCAGGTCGACGATGACCTGAATTCGGCAATTGGAAACCTCGACCACGTCGTGCAGCGAGGCCGCCAGCGATTTGCCGAGTCGCAGATTTCTGGCGATCGAGTCGAGCAACTCAGAAAGTTCCGTTGATTCGTCGACTGAATTCTTGCTCACGACGATCGGTTTGGTCGTCGCGAGTCGCTTGATCACGCATTGACGCGACAAAAATGGTCGCAGATACCACGTGCCGGTCAGCAACACGAGCGTCGCCAGGCTGAGCGACCCGAGCCCGAGAAACAAAGTGCTCATGGCATTACCCCGTTTTGTATGCGACCGCCATAGACCAATTCGCACACTCCGTCGCGATCGACCCGCAGAATTTCCCGGACGAATCGTGAACCGTCGAGATGGCGGGCAAGATGCACGACCGCGTTGACAGAAGAATTGACGTGATCGCGCACGACATCGCGAGACCAATTCGTCGCGTGCTGAAGAACCAACGATTCGACACGGTGCAGGGCATCACGGGCGCTGTTGGCATGAATCGTCGACATCGAGCCGTCGTGACCCGTGTTCATCGCCGACAACATGTCGAGCACCTCGGCTCCGCGCACCTCGCCGAGGATCAGTCGATCGGGTCGCATGCGCAAGGCGGTGCGCACCAACGACTTCGTGGAGACTTCGAGGTCGCCCTCGGGGCTCGCGGGGCGGGCCTCGAGACGAACGACATGTCGGTGTGAAAGCCGTAGTTCGGCGATGTCCTCGATCGTCACCACGCGCTCATTGGGTGCGAGATATGCGCAGAGAGAATTGAGCAGGGTTGTCTTGCCGGCCGACGCGCCGCCGCTGATCAAAACATTTCGTCGGTCAAAGACGAGTTGCTGAAGAATTTCGACCACATCGCGACCGCCGAAGTTGTCGAGCGTGATTTGCTTGGTGCTGAATCGGCGAATCGCCACGCACGACCCGTCGACAGCGATGGGCGGAATCACCGCACAAAGCCTGGAGCCGTCGTTCAGGCGGGCGTCGACGATCGGCGAGGTGATGTCGATTCTTCTGCCGATCGGCAACAGCGTGCGTTCGATGAAAGATCTGGTGTCGACCTCCGAGATCGTGTCGACATGCTCGAGTTCACCGTTGCGCTCGAGCCAAACTTCGCCGCCCCTGTTGACCATAACCTCGCGAACCTCGGCGTCCTTGAAAAACTCCTCGATGCGTCGGGTGCTGATCGACGGCCACCTCGTCGCGGTCGCGCCGGTCATGCCGCCGAGGCCAATTGTTTCGACAGCGCGCTCGGCAGTCGGCTGGCCAACAGGCCGGCATCGACGGCGCGCGAGACGGCCGGGTCGAAAGCAATTTCTGCGATCACCGGCGCACCGATGACCGATTCGACGTCTCGTTTTACGAGTGCCCGACCGGGTTCGTTGATCAACACGACGCCCGTGGGGTTGACGTTGAGTTGCGCGGCCCGACGCAATGCCAAGTAGCACGGGCGAGTAACCAGCAGCGAGGAACTCGCCCGTGCCACCAACTCGGCAGGCGGCACGCCGCAACCTGCGTCAATAATCACGGGGATGTCGAGACTCGCCAGGGCGGCACAAAACTCGGAGTAGTTGGCGTCGTGACCAATTGCGGCGACACCGCGAGAGATCAACTTCAGATTCGCCGTGGCTTGAATCGCGATCGACTGCAACGCGACTCGCGACGAATGTTCGCCGTGCATGAACCATTCGCTCGCACCCATGCCCGACGGTTCGGCCAAGCCCAAAACCGCGGGAACATCGCCCGCGAGATCGACGATCATCGCGCCGTGCGAGGAGTTTGTCGCTTGCATCAACGCGAGCGTGGAAGCCACGACCGTGGTGCCGCTGCCACCTTTGACCGACCAACAGACAATCATCCGGAAACCCCTTTGTGATCGAAGTGGTCGGATGTGTGCGCCGGGGATGTCGGGCGTCATTCAATCAATCCACAAGTAGCCTTCGCCGTGGAGGTGTCCGGGTACCTGGTGGGCTCCGCCGCCTTCAAAGCGGTTGGGACGAGTGAACCTCGTCTGGCGGGTTCGATTCCCGTCCGCCTCCGCCATCAAAGTTCGCGTCGGCGAAACTTTCGGCGTCTAGTTCGTCAAGATTGTCGCGAGTTGGGCGGCGATTGAGGCGTTGTTTTCGGCAAGAGCCAGATTTGCGCGAACACTGCCTTCGTTGGTCGCCTCGGCGATGAATTTCAAGACATGCGGCGTCACGGCCGAGCCGACCACGCCAAGTTCGGCGGCATTTTGAAGCGCCGCATTCGTGATCTGATCGATTTCGTTTTTCTGAAGCGCGTCCTTTTCGGGCACGGGCACGCATGCGAGCAAACCGCCGGTTCGGCCCAATGAACGATTGGCGCGCACGATGTCGGCGAGTTGCTGCACAGAGTCGACCCGAGCGGGTATCGGCAACGAACCCTGGTGCACCGTGAACTCGGGGAAGAAGTCGCAACCCAAACCGATCACGGGAACGCTGAGTGTCTCGAGATACTCGAGCGTGCGCGGAAGATCCAGAAAAGATTTCGCCCCGGCGCACACGGTGACGACACGATGCTGGGCCAACGCCCCGAGATCGCTGCTGATGTCGCCGGTGATCTCAGAGTTGCGGTGCACGCCCCCGATGCCGCCTGTCGAAAAAACCTCTATACCGGCGCGGGCGGCGAGCAACAGCGAAGATGAAACGGTCGTCGCACCAACTTTCCAGCGCTGAGCCAGGGCCGTGCCGAGTTCGCGCTCGCCAACTTTGCGCGCAGGGCCGCAGACCAAAGGCCACTCGCTTTGATCGACGCCAACTCGGGCGACACCATCAAGCACGACCGTGATCGCCGGCACCGCACCGTGACGACGAATCGCCGAGATGCATCGGTTGAGCGCCTCGAGATTCGCCGGCGACGGCAGGCCGAGATGGGAGAAGATCGTCGACTCAAGGGCGACGACGGGACGATTTCGGGCGAGGGCTTCGCCGACCTCGTCGTCAATGCGAATTTGAAAGCGCGTCATATCTGATCCATTGTCGCGCCCGGATTGCGCAAAACTTTGGCCGCGGTCTCGTGCCCTGCGACGACGCATTCGCCCAAGAGCCGCATATCTGGTTCGGTGCTCAAGGCCCGCGAGGAGAGTATTTGAATGTTCGCCTCGAGTTTCGTCAAGAACCCGGCGGCGAATGCATCGCCCGCTCCTGTCGTGTCGACGATCTTGGCGACGGGGTCGACGGCGACGGTTGAAGTCGTCTCGCCGACGATCAGAGTCGTCGGGTTTGAGCCCGCCTTGATCACGACCACAGAAAGCGCGAGCGGATGATTGTCGAGATGCAAAACTTCGGCCTCATCGGTGTTGCAAAAAAAGATGTCAGGTTGCAACTCGGTGATCAGTTCACGAAATTGTTTCACGCCATATTCGTCGATCAACGAGGCTGAAGAGGCGTCGATCGAAACGACGATGTTTCGCTGTTTTGCTTCGGCGATGGTTTGTTTGCTGGTCGAACCAATTGGCCCTGAGAACAACGAGTACGCCGGGACATGCAAGATTGAAACGCCGGTCGACCACTCGGCGGGCGGACTGACAAGTTCTATGGCGGCCGCGCGGTCGGTGATCATCGTGCGTTCTCCGTCTGGCGAAACAATGACGACGATCGAACCTGTCCGGCCCGAACGAACAACGCACGGGTGCACGCCGGCGTCGACAAGCGTTGCAACCAGTCGCTCGGCAAGATCGTCGTTGCCGACCTGGGCGATCAAGCGGGAGCCTGAGCGATTATCACCTGCGATCGTCGCGGCGAACACGGCGACGTTGGCCGCACTACCTCCGCGTGTGCGAACAATTTTTGCCGGCGTGTCGGTGCCGTAGCTCAGTTTTTGCGGCAACCAAACTACGACATCTTCAACCAGGTCGCCGATGACGCACAACACGTCGTGGCGAAACTAAACCGAGAGTAGGTCGCGTGCGCCGGTGTCGCTGGAGGGGTGACGCAATTTGCTCATTGCTCGGGCCTCGATCTGACGGATCCTTTCTCGCGTCAAATTGAAAGCCTCGCCAACTTCTTCGAGCGTGCGCGGTTCGCCGCGGTCGAGACCAAATCGGAGCGCCAATATCTCGCGCTCGCGTTCGTCGAGTGGCGCCAACAACCGCGAGATTTCCTCGGGGAGAAGCGCCGTGGCGGCGACTTCAAACGGAGATTCAGCCGAACGATCTTCGACGACGTCGCCGAGTTCGGCGTCACCGTCTTCACGCAACGGCTCTGACAGCGAGAGTGGCTCGGCGGCGAACCGCAAAGCCTCGGTCACTTTGTCGGCGGGCATCTCGACTTCTTCGGCGAGTTCGGCAAGCGTCGCATGTCGGCCAAACTTCAGTTCGAGGCGCGAGCGGGCCTTTTGCAGTCGAGCGAGGGTGTCGCCGGCATGCACCGGAAGGCGAATGGTTCGACCCGTATTGGCGATGCCGCGTGTGATCGCCTGGCGGATCCACCAGGTTGCATAGGTCGAGAACTTGAACCCTTTGCGCCAGTCGAACTTTTCGACCGCGTGCATCAAACCGAGGTTGCCCTCTTGAATCAAGTCGAGCAGCGGCAGGCCCGACGCCTGGTATTTCTTGGCGATCGACACGACCAGACGCAAGTTGGATTGCACGAATTGACGCTCGGCACGCGCACCGGCGCGAGCGGTTTTTTGAAGTTCTCGCTTCTTGGTCGGATTGATTTGTTTGTCGGTCTTCTTCAGCGCGGCATCGGCCGTTTTGCCGTCTTCGATCGCTTTGGCGAGACGAACTTCGTCGTCTTTTGTGAGCAGAACGTATTGGCCGATATCTGTGAGGTAGAGCCGGACAAGATCTTCGTCGTCTCGGTCGATTCTCTCTTTGGCCACCAATTCCCCTTATTAAATTCGTCGCATGTGGTGCGACACGCCTAACGATACCGACGAGCCGTCGAAGCCACACGCAAAAAGCAGGCTTTTTATTGCGCAAAAAACGGACGGAAGACGGGTTTGATTGCCGTCACACCGAATGTTTATGCTCGCGCGGGGATGTAACATTCGAACTATGTCAAATCCAATTCTTAACGAAAGAAGTTTCGCAAAGGTCGTCGAGCGTTCGGCCGGTGAAGCCGGTTGGGCCGCCCCTCGGGCGAATCAGCAACAGTTCAAGGCGCCGATCTCAGACGGCCCCGTCTCGCCTTATGCATCGGTCGACACGATGACGGCCAGCGGCACGGCCAGTGCCGGCCTGTTGTTGACGCTGTTGTTGATGGCGTCCGCTCTTTTCGGCTGGACATCAGTCAGCGAAGCGGTCGACGGCGCCGTGCAGTTTCCCGCATGGACGATCGGCGGCGCGCTGTCGGGTTTCGTCGTGGCGTTGGTTCTCACTTTCAAGCCGACCTTGTCGCGAGTGCTCGCACCTGTATATGCGATCGCCCAGGGTGTTTTCGTCGGGGCGATCTCGAAGGTTTTCAACACCGCCTATGACGGCATCGTGTTGCAGGCCGTCGGCATAACGCTCGGTGTTTTCGTGGTGATGCTGGTGCTTTATCGAACGGGCGTCATTCGTGTCACCGACAAAATGCGTCGCACCATCATCGGCGCGACATTGGGCGTCGCCGTGTTCTACGGCGTTTCGCTGCTGTTCAGCCTGTTCGGTGCGGACATTTCGTTTTTCAACAGCTCGAGTTCGCTCGGTATTCTTTTCAGCCTGCTCGTCGCGGGTCTGGCGGCGATGAACTTGGCGCTCGACTTCGATTTCATCGAGCGGGGTGAGCAGGCGGGTTTGCCCAAGCACTTCGAGTGGTATGCCGCGTTCGGCTTGCTCGTGACGATGGTCTGGTTGTATCTCGAAATCTTGCGCCTGCTGGCCAAACTTCGCGATCGCTGAAA